>JADQCD010000146.1 GCA_016278285.1 Actibacterium sp. | reverse complement strand
GATCAGCCCGCGGGAAACCCACGGTCAATCTGGTCGTTACCCGTCTCAGGCAGGGCATTAAGGGGCCAGATGGCCCCACCCACCGTCTTGGACGAACACGGAGGAACGCACGACGAATCGCGCGCCCCACCGCGAAATGGTTCCCTAGTCACAAATCGCGGGTTTTCCAACCCCTAATCGCACATTCCCCGGATTGCGCCCGCCCTGCGGTCAGAGCGTGGCCAGCAGACTTTCGCCGGTGGAAAGGCTGCACGCACCCGGTTCATCGATCTGGGCCGTTTTCACAATCGCGTCATCCGCCACCAGCGCATAGCGGTTGGAGCGTCCGATCAACCCGATCTGCGGGGCGCTGAACTCCATGCCGACGGCGCGGGTGAACGTGCCCTCGGGATCGCCCAGCAGGGTAATCCCCGCCTCGTGCGCGCCGGTTTCGTGCCCCCAGGCGTTCAGAACAAACGGATCGTTGACGGCAAGACAGATGACCTCGTCCGCGCCCTTTTCACGGAAGGCGTCGGCGGTGCGCACGAAGCTGGGCATGTGGGTTGCGGTACAGCCGCGCGTAAACGCCCCCGGCAGTGCGAAAAGCACGACCCTCCGTCCGGCAAGCCGATCATGCAACCGGACGATCTGGGGGCCATCCCGGCCAATGGTGGTCAGGGGCGCGTCGGGCAGCCTGGCGCCCGGTTCGATGGTCATATCCGGTTCTCCTGCGTGATTGCGTTGCCTTTTCGCCCGGATATAGGTTTACCCTGTCGAAGGACCAGTCGAAAAAAGGCTTTACGGATAATGTCGGATATCGTCGTCGTCGGCGCCGGGCAGGCGGGCAGCGCACTTGTCGTGAAATTGCGCAACCTGGGCTTCGAAGGTGGAATTACCCTGGTCGGCGAGGAAGTCGTGCCGCCCTATCAGCGGCCGCCGCTGTCGAAGAAATATCTGCTTGGGGAAATGGCGCTTGAGCGGCTCTTCCTGCGCCCCGAAAGCTTTTACCTCGACAACGGGATCGCCCTGGAGCTGGGCCGGGCGGCGGTGACGATCGACCGAAAGGACAAGGCCGTCATCGTCGATGGCCGGCGCATCGCCTATGATCGCCTGGCGCTGACCACGGGGGCCGTGCCGCGGCGCCTGCCAGACGCGATCGGCGGCGGGCTGGAGGGCGTTCACACGGTGCGCACGCTGATCGACGTCGACGCAGTGGCGCCGGAATTTGTTGCCGGCCGGCGCGTGCTGATCGTCGGTGGCGGCTATATCGGCCTGGAGGCGGCCGCGGTGGCCGCCGCGCGCGGGCTGAAGGTGACATTGGTGGAAAAAGCCGATCGCATCCTGCAACGGGTGGCCGCGGCGGAAACCAGCGACTATTTCCGGATGCTTCACAAGCGGCACGGCGTCGATCTGCGCGAAGGCGTGGGCCTGCAACGCCTGACCGGCGACGGTCGGGTGACCGGCGCCGAGCTGGACGATGGAAGCTGGCTTGAACTGGACTTCGTTATCGTTGGCGTGGGCATCGCCCCGGCCACCCGCCTGGCCGAGTCGGCGGGCCTGACGATCGACAACGGCATCGCGGTTGACGAAACCGGCCGCACATCCGACCCGGCGATCTGGGCCGCGGGCGATTGCGCCTCTTTCCCGCGCAACGGCGAACGCATTCGGCTTGAAAGCGTGCAGAACGCCATCGACCAGGCCGAAAACGTGGCCGAGAACATGCTGGGCGCGGGCAAACCCTATGACCCGCACCCCTGGTTCTGGTCGGATCAATACGATGTCCACCTTCAGATCGCGGGGCTGAACACCGGGTATGATCGCGTGCATGTCCGCCCCGGCGCGGACGGCGCGCAATCGCACTGGTATTATTCAGGCGACAGGCTGCTGGCGGTGGACGCGATCAACGACGCACGCGCCTACATGATCGGCAAGCGGCTGCTGGCTGCCGGCAGATCGCCCGCGCCCGGCGTTGTGACAAACCCCGCGACCGACCTGAAGGCATTGCTTAAAGCATGAGGATCATCAGCGGCGAGCATCGCGGCCTGACGCTCGCTTCGGTCGGCAAGGGCGACGCCCGGGCGCATCTGCGCCCCACCAGCGACCGGGTGCGCGAAAGCCTGTTCAACCTGCTTCTGAACGGCAGCCATGGAGACCCGGTGACGGGCGCGCGGGTGCTGGACCTGTTCGCCGGGACCGGCGCGCTGGGGCTGGAGGCACTGTCGCGAGGCGCGGCCCATGTCACTTTCGTCGACGACGGGGTCCGGGCCCGTGCCCTGATCCGCGAGAATATCGAAAAATGCCGCGCGCAGGGGGTGACCAGGCTGTTCAGACGCGATGCCACCCGCCTGGGCACCAACCGCGCAGCACCGTTCGATCTGATCTTTCTCGATCCACCCTATGGCAAGGGGCTGGGCGAACGGGCGCTGGCGGTGGCCAGGTCCGGCGGCTGGATCGCGCCTGGCGCGTTGATCATCTGGGAAGAGGGCAACCGGATTGCCGTGCCCTCCGGGTTCGACATCGCCGATCAACGCCGGTATGGCGATACCGAGATCACCTTGCTGAGGGCCTCCGAATGAAGTTTGCCGCGGTTCTATTCGACTGTGACGGCGTGATCGTCGACAGCGAAGGCGTGACGCGTGACATGCTGCGCGACGAATTCGCGGCAAACGGGCTAAACGTTCCTGCCGAGCGTATGGGCGCGCTGTTCACCGGTGGAACCATGTTTTCGGTTTTCGACACCGCCCGCAACATGGGGGCGGACCTGCCCGAAGGCTGGGTCGACGATTTCTATGAGCGGCTTTATGCCAGGCTTGGCGAAGGGACGGCCCTGATCCCCGGAATCGAAGGCGTTCTGGATGCGCTCGACGTGGCGGGTATTCCCTATGCCGTGGGTTCGAACGGAACCGAGCGGAAGATGCGCGTGACACTGGGTCAGCATCCCGCGCTGCTGGCACGGCTGCGCGGGCGCATCTTTTCGGGACAGGCACTGGGCTGTCCGAAACCGGATCCCGGCCTTTACCTGCACGCTGCCGCCGCGTTGGGCGCGCCGCCCGAACGGACCGCGGTAATCGAGGACAGCGCGCCCGGCTGTCGCGCTGCGTCCCGGGCCGGAATGGTCTGTTTCGGCTATGCCCCCATGGGAAACGGCGCCGCGCTGGCCGCCGAAGGGGCGCATGTCTTCGATTCGATGGACACCCTGCCGGGCCTGTTGGCACCGGCCCGGCCCCCTGGCGAAACCGATCGCCGGACTTGAGGCAGAGCAAGTGTATGGTATACCATTTTTCACAGCCGATCCATGATGTGCACCCGCTGACCCGGCCCGCGTCGTCCGGGCCGCAGAGGTGCCGACAAGAAGGGGAACATGAATGAGCGGAACAACGGTGTCCATCGTCGGGCTCGGTTCGATGGGGCTGGGCATGGCGCGGTCGCTTCTGAAAGGGGGCTTGCGGGTTTTCGCAAGCGATCTGAACCAGGCGCGGGTCGATGAGATTGTCGCCGAGGGCGGCGAAAGCGCACCGGTGCCCGAGGCCGCCGCGGCAAGCGACATCCTGGTCTGTGTCGTCCTGAACGCGGAACAGACCCGCGCGGTCCTGTTCGGCCCCGACGGCTGGGCACAGCACATGACCAAGGGCGCGGTAATCGTGTCCTGCGCGACCGTTCCGCCGGCCTTCGCGCGTGAAATGGCTGCCGAAGCGGAACGGCTGGGCCTGCACTATCTGGACGCGCCCATCTCCGGTGGGGCGGTCAAGGCGGCCGAGGGGCGTCTTTCGATCATGGCTTCGGGGCCTGATGCCGCCTTAGACAGGGCACAGCCCGCGCTGGACGCGATGGCCGAGGTGGTGCATCGCGTCGGACCCGACGCAGGGGCGGGGTCCGCGATGAAATCGGTCAACCAGCTGCTTGCCGGCGTGCACATCGCCGCAATGGGCGAGGCGTTGGCCTTTGCCGTGTCGCAGGGCCTGGATCTGGAAAAGGTGCTCGGCGTGATCTCGACCTCCGCGGGGACATCGTGGATGTTCGAGAACCGCGCGCCGCATGTCATCGAGAATGATTACACGCCGCGCTCGATGGTCAATATCTGGCCCAAGGATCTGGGCATCGTGCAGCAGATTGCGCAGGATGCCGGACTGTCGGTGCCGATCACCGAAACCGCGCTGGCGCAGTTCCGCAAGGCGGCAGAGGCCGGCGACGGAGAGGTGGACGATGCGGCGGTCACCCGGGTCTACACACGGGCTGCGGGCCTGAAACTGCCGGGGGAAAGCTGATGCTGCTGGGCTGTATCGGGGACGATTTCACCGGGTCCAGCGATCTGGGCAACACGCTGCTGAAGGGCGGAATGCGGACGGTGCAATATGTCGGCGTGCCCGACCGCCCCGCCGACCAGGATGTCGAGGCCGGAATCGTCGCGCTGAAATCCCGCTCGATTCCCGTGGAAGAGGCCGTCCGCCTGTCGCTTGAGGCGCTGGACTGGCTGCGCGCGCAGGGCTGCCGGCAATTCCTGTTCAAGTATTGCTCGACCTTCGATTCTACCCCGGAAGGCAACATCGGCCCCGTGGCCGAGGCCCTGGCCGATGCGCTGGACGCGCGGCGGGTGATTGTCTGTCCGGCCTTTCCGGCGACGGGACGCTCGATCTATCAGGGGCATCTGTTCGTGGGCGACCGCCTGCTGAACGAAAGCGGGATGCAGCATCACCCGCTGACGCCGATGACCGATTCCGACATCCGGCGATGGCTGGCCCAACAGTCGCGCAGCAGCGTCGGGCATGTGTCTGCGACCGACGTATTTGCCGGCCCGGCCGCGATTTCCGAACGGCTGGCCGCCGAGGATGCAGCAGGCCATCGGCTGATCGTGACGGATGCGATTCGCGACGACGATCTGGTGGCATTGGGCCGGGCTGCGGCCGATCTGCCGCTGCTGACCGGCGGGTCGGGCATCGCAATGGGGCTGCCCGGCAACTTTGCGAAAAAGGGGCTGCTGGCGGGCAACGCCGCAGCCTGGCGCGGCCAACCCGGCCGGGCGGCCATCCTGTCGGGCTCGTGCTCGGGCGCGACGCGGGCGCAGGTGGCCCGGCATCGAAAACAGAACCCCGCGCTGGAAATCACGGCCGAGGCGGTGATGGCGGGCGAGGTGACAGGCCGGGGCGTGGCCGAATGGTGCCTTGCCCAGGAGGGCCTGCCACTGGCCTTTTCCTCGGCGGATCCCGAGGTGGTCGCCGCCGCGCAACGCCGCTTCGGCACCGACACCGTCGCCGCAAAGCTGGAGGCCCTGTTCGCCGAGGCCGCACGGCACCTGGTCGCGGGTGGCGTGACCCGCCTGATTACCGCGGGCGGCGAAACCTCTGGCGCGGTTGTCGAGGGGCTGTCGCTTGACGCGCTGCGCATCGGCCCCGAGATCGACCCCGGCGTACCGGCGATGCGGGCGGGCGAGGCACTGGTCCTTGCGCTGAAATCCGGGAATTTCGGGGCCGAGGACTTTTTCGACAAGGCCGCCCGGCGGCTGGCAGAGGATGCATGATGAACGAAAACCGCCTGCGCGAGGAAATCTGTCATTGGGCCGCGTCGATATTCCAGCGCGGCCTGACCGGGGGTTCTTCGGGCAATATTTCTGCCCGGACCGAGGATGGCGGACTGCTGGTGACACCCACAGGGTCGAGCTTCGGTCGGCTCGACCCCGCCCGCCTTTCCCGCTTCGATGCGGAGGGGCGCCATCTGGACGGCGACCGGCCCACCAAGGAAATGCCGCTGCATTCCGCGTTCTACGAGACGCGGCGCAGCGCCGGGGCGGTCGTGCACCTGCACTCGACCCATTCCGTGGCGCTGTCCATGCTGCCCGATACCGATCCCGACAACATGCTGCCGCCGCTGACCGCCTATTCGATCATGCGGCTGGGCAAGGTGCGGCTGCTGCCGTATTATCGCCCCGGTGACCCGGAAATGGGCGCGGCCGTGCGCGGGCTGGCCGGGCGTCGTTCGGCGGTGATGCTGGCCAATCACGGACCGGTCGTTGCCGCGAAGGACCTGGAAGCCGCCGTTTATGCCGTCGAGGAGCTGGAGGAAACCGCCAAGCTGGCCCTGTTGCTGCGCGGCGCCGATGCCGTCATGCTGACGCCGGACCAGATTCGCGATGTTGTCACGAAATTCGAGGTCGAGTGGGACGAATGAAATTTTCAGCCAACCTGGGGTTCCTTTTTACCGAGCTTGACCTGCCCGACGCGATCCGCGCCGCCGCAAAGGCCGGATTCGACGCTGTGGAGTGCCATTTCCCCTATGCGTTCGATCCCTCTGACGTCTCGGCCGCTTTACGCGAAACCGGCCTTCCGATGCTGGGGCTGAACACCTTGCCTGGCGATCTGTCCGCCGGCGACTTCGGGCTGGCGGCGCTGCCCGACCGCGAGGAAGAGGCCCGCGCCGAAATCACCCGCGCGGTGGACTATGCCGCGGCGATCGGCGCCGGGGCGGTGCATGTGATGGCCGGAAAGACCGACGGTGGAACCGCCGCCCGGGCGATGTATCACGCCAATCTCGGCTTCGCCTGTGATTTGGCGGCCAAGCATGGCATCACCATCCTGATCGAGCCGATCAATCACCGAGACGTGCCGGGATATCACCTGAGCCGGGTTGAGCAGGCCGCCGAAGTCATTGCCGAGATGGACAGGCCGAATCTGCGCCTGATGTTCGACTGTTACCACACCCAGATCATGCAGGGCGATCTGACCCGCCGACTGGAGGCGCATCTGCCGATCATCGGGCATGTCCAGATTGCCGCCGTCCCGGACAGGGGCGAACCCGACCTCGGCGAGATCGATTTCGGCTGGCTGCTGCGAAAATTGGCCGAAATGGGCTATGATCGGCCCGTTGGCGCGGAATACAAACCCCGCTCCGGCAGAACCGGCGACGGTCTGGGCTGGTTGACAGAATTTTCGGGCGAATCGTAACCTGCCGGGGCCCTGGCCCCGTGCGCGATGCCCCAGTCCCCAACACCCGGCGGATACATCCCCAGCGTGCCTGCGCTGGCGGCGGGTAACGTGTTTTGCGGTCACAATCTTCGAATTTCAGCGAAAAGTTGCGATTTTTTCCGGCAGCCCCCTTGCCATAGATCACGTTTCCGTAACAAACGCTTGCTGAATGATCGTTCATTCTCATCTTGGCGACGTTATCATCGCCCAAAGAGGACAGCATGAAAGACCTTGCCACGCCGACCCGCAGCGCAGAGATCCTCGACAGCGTCAAATCGGTTTTTGCCGCCAAGGGGTTCGAGGGGGCGTCAATGCAGGATCTGGCGCGCGCCGCCGGTATGAGTGCGGGGAATTTCTATCGTTACTTTCCGTCCAAGGACGCGATCATCGAAGCCATCGTCGAGCGAGAGCTTGAGCGGGTGGCCGACGAATTTACCGTCGTGATGGATTCGGATGCGCCGGCAGCGACCCTGAAGGATATCGTGCGCCGCCGCCTCGACGAGCCCGACGATTGCCGCATCTTCGCCGAGATCGAGGCCGCCAGCCTGCGCCGGCCTGAACTGGCCCAGTTGCTGGCGCAAATGGAAGAGGGGGTCGTGTCTCATCTGATTTCCATTTTCGCGCGTATATTCGGTCTGACCGACGCGCAGGCAGAGGCCAGGTTCCGACCGCACGCGCACATGATCGTGATGATCGTGCAGGGGCTGGCCAAGCATTCGCAATGCCGGTCGACCGGACAGGTCGCTTTTACCGAGCCGCGGCTTGAAGATTTGGCGCTGTCGATCATTGACTCTCTGCTCGGCGGGCTGGGGCCGGTCGCGGGCGACGATGACGGCGTCCCATTGCAGACAAGGGGCTGATTGATGCATTTCCGATTTTCGATCCTCGCCGCGGCGTTTTTTTCGCTGGCAGCCGCGGCCGGCGCCGCGCAGCAGGTGCAGGATGAATCGCTTCCGGCAATCACCGTGTCCCGGGTCGAAACCCGCACCTTGGCCGCCCGCGTCCTCGGATCGGGCTTTGTTTCCCCGGTCGAACGGGTCCAGGTCCAGCCACAGATCGAGGGGCAGGCGATCGAAAGCATCGCCGCCGATCTGGGCGACACGGTCGAGGCCGGGCAGGTGCTGGCCCGCCTTTCACAAAGCGCGCTGGATCTCGCACTGAACCAGGCGAAGGCACAAATCTCCAGCGCCGAAGCGGCGATCGCACAGGCCCGCGCCCAGTTGGTGCAGGCCGAAGCGACCCGCAGGGATGCGCTGCGCACCAAGCAGCGCACTGATGAACTGGCCCGCCGCGGCGCCGCCACGCAGGCCGCCGCCGACAGCGCCGACGCAAAGTTCCAGGCCGCCGACGCGGCGGTCAAGGCCGCGCAGCAGGGGCTGATCGCGGCGCAGGCTCAGCGCAGGGTCGCCGAAAGCCAGGTCGAGGACGTGCAGTTGAAGCTGCAGCGCACGCGGATCACCGCTCCGGTGGCAGGGCTGGTGATCGAGAAAAACGCGATGGTCGGGGCGATCGCCTCGGCGGCTGGGGCGCCGATGTTCACCCTGGTCCGGGACGGCAAGCTGGAACTTGTCGCCGACGTCGCAGAGGAAGACACAATTCGGCTGGAACAGGGACAGGCGGCCAGGATTTACGTCGAGGGCCGGGCGCAACCGATTTCGGGAAAGGTCCGGATGGTCGAGCCGGTGATCGACCGCGAAACACGCCTGGGAAAGGTTCATGTCAGCATCGAGGAACCGGCGACGGTCCGCGCGGGAATGTTCGCCGAGGTCTCGGTGATCGTCGCCCGGCGCGAAGCGCTGGCGGTTCCGGTTTCTGCCATCGGCGGCGATGACGCAACGACGACCGTCATGAAGGTGGTGGACGGAACCGCCCGGAATGTCGCGGTCGAAACCGGCATCCGCGAGAACGGCATCGTCGAAGTGACATCGGGGCTGAGCCCCGGCGATCTGGTGGTGACCAAGGCCGGCGCCTTCGTGCGCGATGGCGATCGAATCAACCCGGTGATGGCCGCGACCGCCCCGCCGGCGGTCTCGAACTGAGGGTGCGGACATGAATTTCTCGGCCTGGGCGATCCGGAACCCCATCGCGCCCCTTCTGGCATTCTTCATGCTGATGGTGCTGGGCTGGCAGTCGTTCAACACGCTGCCGATCACGCGTTTTCCCAATATCGACGTGCCCATCGTCTCGATCCGCGTGGCACAGCCCGGCGCCGCGCCGTCCGAGATGGAAACCCAGGTCACCAAGAAGATCGAGGACGCCGTGGCCGGCATCACAGGGGTGAAGAACATCACCTCGACGATCAGCGACGGCCTGTCCAACACAGCCGTCGAGTTCCGCATGGAAGTGCCAACCGACAAGGCGGTGCAGGACACCAAGGACGCCATTGACAGAGTGCTGGGCGACCTTCCGGGAGAGGCGGAAACCCCGATCGTGTCGCGTGTCGATGTCGAGGGACAGGCGATCATGACCTTCGCGGTCTCGTCGCCCAACATGACCCTGGAACAACTTTCCTGGTTCGTCGAGGACAAGATCAAGCGCGCCCTTCAGGGCGAAGCGGGGATCGGCCGCGTCGACCGCTACGGTGGCGCGGACCGCGAAATCATCGTGTCGCTGGACCCGGTCAAACTTTCCTCCTACGGCGTCACGGCGGCGCAGGTCAGCGCACAGTTGCGCGCGGTGAACGCCGATCTGGGCGCCGGCCGAAGTGAACTTGGCGCGCAGGAACAGACGATCCGGGTTCTGGGCGATGCGTCCACGGCCGAACGTCTGGCCGCCACGACGATCCCCATGGGCGGGGGGCGTTTCGTGCGGCTCGATCAGCTGGGCACCGTCGAGGATACCCATGCCGAGCTGCGCTCTTTCTCGCGTTTCGAGGGTGAAACCGTCGTCACCTTCGGCGTGTTCCGGGCCAAGGGCGCGTCGGAGGTGACAGTCGCCAACACGGTCAATGCCAAGCTGGACGAAATGCGCGCCGCCAACCCGGATGTGTCGATCACCAAGGTGGATGACACCGTCACCTATACCCGCGGAAACTATGAGTCGGCACTGCACACGCTGATGGAGGGCGCGATCCTTGCTGTGCTGGTGGTCTTCCTGTTCCTGCGAAACTGGCGCGCCACGATCATCACGGCGCTGGCGCTGCCCCTCTCGGCTGTTCCGACCTTTTTCGTGATGGATCTTCTGGGTTTCTCGCTGAACCTGGTCAGTTTCCTGGCAATCACGCTGGCCACCGGCATCCTGGTGGACGACGCCATCGTCGAGATCGAGAACATCGCCCGCCACATCCGAATGGGCAAGAGCCCCTATCGCGCCGCGATGGATGCGGCCGACGAGATCGGGCTGGCGGTCATCGCCACCACATCGACCATCGTTGCCGTTTTCGTGCCGGTGTCCTTCATGCCCGGAATCCCGGGGCAGTATTTCAGTCAATTCGGCCTGACCGTTGCGATCGCAGTGATCTTCTCGCTTCTGGTGGCGCGCCTGATCACGCCGATGCTGGCCGCCTATTTCATGAGCGAAAAGGACGCCGCCGAAGAAGAGCGGCGCGACGGCTGGGTGATGAGGGGTTATGTGTGGTTCGTGCGCCGCACGCTCAGGCTGCGCTATCTGACCTTGCTGGTCGCCTTCGGCATTCTGGTGGTGTCGGTTTACTTCATGGTCCGGATTCCCGGCAGTTTCATGCCGCCCGAAGATGTCTCTCGCGTTCAGATAAGCGTGGAACTTCCACCCGGTTCGACGCTGGACGATACCCGCGCCGTCACCCGTAGAATGCGCGAGATGATTGCGCCGGTCGAGGGGGTGAAGAATGTCTTCGTGCTTGGCGGTGCGTCACCGACTGGCGAAATGGACGTGCGGCGGGCAACGGTGACTGTCCTGCTGAACCCGCTTGACGAAACGCTGCTGTTCAGGCTGACCGAGGTGGCACAGAATCTGCCGCTGATCGGGCCGTATCTGCCCGAGCCGCGAACCGATGCCCGCACCCGTCCCCAAAGCGATATCGAAGCCGAGATCTTTGACAAGCTGTCGGTGATTCCCGATCTTCGCGCCTTCAAGCTGAACGACCGCGGCCAACGCGACATGACATACAGCATCCTGTCGTCGAACGAGGCCGATCTGGACAAGGCGGCGGCGGCGCTGGAATCGCATCTGCGGGGCGATCCCCTTCTGGCCAACGTCTCGGCCGAGGGCGCATTGCCCCGTCCCGAGGTACAGATTACTCCGCTGCCCGACCGTGCCGCACGACTTGGCGTCACCACCCGTCAGATCGCCGAAACCGTGCGCGTGGCCACCCTCGGCGATGTCGAGGCCGCCTTGGCCAAGGTTTCGATCGACGACCGCCAGGTGCCGGTACGGGTGCGGCTGGACACGTCATTGCGCAACGACCTGGATTCGATCGCAAACCTCAAGGTGCCGACCGCAAGCGGCGGCGCAGTGCCGCTTCAGGCAGTCGCCGACATTTCCATCGGCCAGGGGCCCAACACGATCGAACGCAAGAACCGCGAGCGGATCGTGACCATCGGCGCCAACCTTCCGCCCGGCGTTCCGCTCGGCAAGGCCACCGCGCGCTTTCAGGAGCTGGTGTCGCAGGTCGACCTGCCCGCATCGGTCACGGTGGCGGAATCCGGCGATGCAGAGGTCCAGCAAGAGTTGATGCAAAGCTTTGTCAACGCCATGATTTTCGGGCTGATGCTGGTTCTGACGGTGCTGATCCTGCTGTTCAAGAGCCTGATCCAGCCCTTCACCATCCTGTTGTCGCTGCCGCTGGCCATCGGGGGCGTGGCCGCCGCCCTGATCCTGACCGGAAGTGCCGTTTCGATGCCGGTTCTGATCGGTATCCTGATGCTGATGGGCATCGTGACCAAGAACGCGATCCTTCTGGTGGATTTCGCCATCGAGATGCGCCGCCGCGGCTTTTCGCGGGTGGAAGCGATGGTCGAGGCGGGGCACAAGCGTGCCCGCCCGATCATCATGACCTCGATCGCCATGTCCTCGGGCATGCTGCCCTCGGCGCTTGGCGTGGGCGCGGGCGGCACTTTCCGCGCGCCCATGGCCACCGCGGTGATCGGCGGCATCATCGTCTCGACAATTCTCAGCCTGGTGGTCGTTCCGTCCTTCTATCTGATCATGGACGACCTGCAGAAACTGCTGGGCGGCATGTTCGGCCGCTTCGTGGGCCGCAAGGAAGAAGAGCCCGAGACGTCAAGCCCGCAGGAACTGACCGCGGCGCTCGACGAGAACCGTGAACGGATCGACGCGCTTCGCAAACGGCTCGACAGGCTGGAAAAGGGCAAGAAGCCACCCTATGGTGGCCTGCACGTCGCCGAATAGGCCGCCATGCCACCCCCCCGCGCGGCACGGGGGCGCTGGCATGGCCGTATCATGGATCAGAGCAACAGCCGCACCCGGCGTCACCCGTCCAAGAACGGGTCGGCAGCGGCGGAAATCATCGCCTCGGCATAGCCGGCCTTCAGACTCGCGACAAGATCGGCCGTGTGCGGCTGATCCTGTATCGCCCCGACGCCATGCCCGGCCGACCAGACCGTTTTCCAGGCCTTCGCCTCATTTTTCATGTCCAGCGCCCCATGCCGCACCAGGTTGTCGGGATCGAGACCCGCCTGCACCATGCTGGGACGCAGAAAGTTGGCACTCACCCCGGACACGGCGTCGGTGTACTGGATATCCGACATTTCTGCCGCGACGATCATGTCCTTGTAGGAGGCCGCGATCATTGCCTCACGGGTGGCCAAAAACCGCGTCCCCAGATAGGCCATGTCGGCCCCCATCACGCGGGCGGCGGCGATCTGCCGACCGGTTCCGATGGCGCCGGCAAGAACCACGCAACCGTCAAAGACCTCGCGGATTTCCTGCAACAAGGCAAAGGGTGACCGGTCGCCCGCATGGCCCCCCGCCCCGGCGGCCACACCGATGATGCCATCCACCCCCGCCTCGGCCGCCTTCTCGGCGTGACGGCGGTTGATGACGTCATGAAACACACACCCGCCATAGCCGTGAACCGCCTTGACCACGTCTGGCACCGCGCCAAGCGATGTGATGACCAGCGGCACACGCTTGCGCACGACAACGTCAAGATCCGCCTCCAGGCGCCGGTTCGACCGATGGACGATCAGGTTCACCGCATGCGCGGCCGCAGCGGTGCCCGACAGACGCTCTTCGATCTCGGACAGCCATGCCTCCAACCCCTCGGTCGAGCGGGGATTGAGCGCGGGAAAGGCACCGATCATGCCCGCCCGGCAGGTTTCCACCACCAGATCGGGCCCCGAGGCCAGGAACATCGGCGCTGCGATCGCGGGCAAGCCGAGGTTTTCGCGCAAGGCACTGGGTATCGTCATGTTTCGCATCCATCCATGCTGCCGACAAATACTTGATCGTCCCGTCGATTGGGCCTTCTGCTTTCATGTGGCCTGGCCGTTCCCATGTCAAAGCCCGCGCATCGCACAGGGGTGGCGGCGACATGGAATTCCGGGCTTTTGTCGCCCGGGCAAATCCTGTAGCGATGCGCACGGTGCCCGGGCGCGGAAAGGGTTCTGGCGCGGCGCGCAGGATCGACCGGGCGGAAGCATCCATTCCGAACCTCAGGGGCGACATGGCAAATACACTCTACGACAAAGACATCCCCGCCGATCTGGATCTTGGTCCCGTGGTTGCAATCGATTGCGAGACGATGGGCCTGAACCCGTATCGTGATCGGCTGTGCGTGGTGCAGATTTCCGGCGGCGACGGCAACGCGCATCTTGTACAGATCGGAAAAGGCCAGACCGAGGCCCCCAACCTGGCCCGGATGCTGACCGACCCTGAAGTTTTGAAACTGTTCCACTTCGGCCGGTTCGACATTGCCGCGATGTACAACGCCTTCGGTGCGCTGGCGGCGCCGGTCTATTGCACCAAGATCGCGTCAAGGCTGATCCGCACCTATACCGACAGGCACGGCTTGAAATTCCTGTTGCAGGAACTTCTGGGGATCGACATTTCCAAGCAGCAGCAGATGAGCGACTGGGGCGCCGAACAGCTGACCGAGGCGCAGCTTGCCTATGCCGCGTCCGATGTGCTTTATCTGCACCAACTGAAACAGGCTTTGGATGCGCGCCTGGAACGCGAAGGCCGAACCGCACTTGCGCGGTCCTGTTTCGATTTCCTGCCCGCACGGGCGCAACTGGATCTGGCGGGCTGGCCCGAGATCGACATATTCGCACATTAGGCGCATGGACAAGACGACCTTCCTTAAGACCGGCCGCAGGGTCATCACCCGCGAAGCCGAGGCACTGGCGCAATTGGCCGAATCTCTGGATGGCGGCTTTGCCGAGGCCGTGGCCCTGATCCTGAAGGCGCCGGGGCGGGTCATCGTCTCGGGCATGGGAAAATCAGGCCATATCGCGCGCAAGATCGCAGCGACGCTGGCCTCTACCGGGACGCCGGCGCATTTCGTGCACCCCGCCGAGGCCAGCCATGGCGATCTGGGAATGTTGACGCGCGGCGATGTTGCTCTGCTCTTGTCGAATTCGGGCGAGACGCCGGAACTGGCCGACATCATCGCCTATACCCGCCGCTTTTCAATCCCCTTGATCGGCGTCGCCGGGCGGGCCGGATCGACCCTGCTGCGCGAATCCGACGTTTCGATCCTTTTGCCGCCAACGCCCGAGGCCTGTGAAACCGGGATCGTGCCCACCACCTCGACGACGATGACGCTGGCCCTGGGCGACGCATTGGCCATCGCGCTGATGGAGCATCGCCGCTTCACCCCCGAACATTTCCGTGATTTTCATCCCGGCGGCAAGCTGGGCGCGCGACTGGCAAAGGTGGCCGATCTGATGCACGGCCCCGATGAGATGCCGGTCGTCACCGCCGGCACCCCGATGGGCGACGCTTTGCTGACCATGAGCCAGAAAACCTTTGGCGTGGTCGGGGTGACGGACGACACAGGCCGGCTGGCCGGTATCGTCACCGACGGCGACCTGCGCCGGCACATGAAGGGGCTGCTGGAACACACGGCCGGCGAGGTGATGACCCGCGATCCGCTGACCATCGCGCCGGATGCCCTGGCCGAAGAAGCGCTGGCGCTGATGAACGGTCGAAAGGTGACGTGCCTTTTCGTCGTCGCGCCGGATGGCAAGGGGCGGGCGCAGGGTATCATTCACATTCATGATTGCCTGCGGGCCGGCGTGGCCTGAACCGATGGCCGCCTTTGACAAGGCATATTCGCGCTTCATCGCTCTGGCCAAGGTCGTGTTGCCGCTGGCCGCGCTGGTGCTGCTGTCCACGTTGTTCCTGATCTCGCGCAGAATCGACCCCACCGGGTCGGTCCCGTATTCCGAGGTCGATCTGGAAAGGCTGGCCCGCGAACAGAGGATTACCGCACCGCATTACACGGGCGTGACGGCCGATGGCACGGCGATCTCGGTCAAGGCTGGCAAGGCGCAGCCAAGCCCCGACACCCCCGACAAGGCCAGCGCCAGCGACCTGGTCGCCCGGCTGGAATTTCCTGACGGAACGCATGCCGAGATCACTTCGGACAGCGGCGTTGTCGACGGTGGCGCGGACGAGGCGCGGCTGTCCGGCGCGGTCACGATCCGGACCTCGGCCGGCTACCGGATCACCACCGAGAACGTGACAACCGGGCTTTCGCAGACAAGGGTCGTGGCCGACGATATCGTGACCGCATCCGGACCGCTGGGCGAATTGACCGCCGGGCGGATGGAAATCACGGCGGGCGATAAAGGTCGCGATGATTACGTTCTGGTTTTCAAAGGAGGTATTAAATTGGTATATCGTCCCGAAACCAAGGGGGATGAACGGTGAACAGGTTCTGCTCGGGGCTGCTGGCCCTGCTTTTTCTATCGCTCGCGCCGCTTGCCCTGGCGCAAGGCGCCGAAGTCGCGTTCGGCGGCTTGAAACAGGACAGCTCGCTTCCGGTCGAGATCACGTCGGACGAATTGCGCGTCGATCAGGCCGCCGGAACGGCAGTGTTCACCGGCAACGTGCGGGTTGGCCAGGGCGAAATGCGGCTTTCCGCCGACAGGGTCGCGGTTGAATATGGCACCGAGAACGGCGATCCGACCGGCCGGATCGCCCGCTTGCGGGCCACCGGAAATGTCGTGCTGCTTAGCGGCGGAGAAGCTGCAGAAGCGCAGGAGGCCGTCTATACGATCGACAGCGGAAATATCGTGATGACGGGCGGCGTCGTGCTGACACAGGGGCAGAATGCGCTGTCGGGCGAACGGCTGGTGGTCGACCTCGAAACCGGCACGGGCACGATGCAGGGCCGGGTCAAGACGATCTTTCAGCCCGGACCCCAGGACCAATGAGCGGGCAACCCGACCTGGCGGTCGCGCAGGGCGATGTCGGACTCAGGGTCTCGCATCTGATGAAAAGCTATCGCCGCCGCCCGGTGCTCCGCGATGTCAGCCTGGACCTCGGCCGGGGCGAGGTTGTGGCACTGCTGGGGCCTAACGGATCGGGCAAGACGACCTGTTTCTACAATATCGCGGGCTTGATCGTGCCCGACGGCGGCAGCGTCAGCATCGACGGGCGCGACGTGACCAATCTGCCGATGTATCGCCGCGCCAAGCTCGGGATCGGGTATTTGCCGCAAGAGGTCAGCATTTTTCGCGGCCTGAACGTCGAAAACAATATTCTGGCGATTCTCGAAATCTCGGAAACGGACCCGCATACGCGCCGCGAACGGCTGGAAGAGCTGTTGTCCGAGTTCGCCATCAGCCACCTGCGCCGTGCCTCTGCGCTTTCGCTTTCGGGCGGTGAACGGCGCCGGGTCGAGATTGCCCGCTGCCTGGCGGCAAACCCGAAATACCTGTTGCTGGACGAGCCCTTTGCCGGTGTCGATCCGATTGCCGTGGGCGAGATCCGGCACCTGGTGTCGGATCTCAGGAATCGCGGCATCGGCGTGCTGATAACCGACCACAACGTCCGCGAAACGCTGGAGATCGTTGATCGCGCATATATCCTGCATGACGGGCATGTCCTGATGAGCGGCACCGCCGCCGAGGTCGTCCGGGACGAAAACGTGCGCCGTGTCTACCTGGGCCAGAGCTTTCGCATCCACTGACGACCGCCATCCCCCGGAGACACCCTTGGCTGGCATTACCTGCCCCCGGAACATCCCGCGATCACCTGCCCGCTTTCGTGCGAAAGCGTTGACACGAGTCGCAGAACTGGCGCCAAATGAGGGGATGATGCACCGGGTCTTCACCTTTCGGACATATGCGGCAGAAGACCGCGCGTTGAACATATTCGAATCCGGCACCGGCCTTGCGCACGCGTCGGCCACGGCCCATGTCCTGAAAAAACAGAGGAGGCGGCTTTATGCTCTACCAGATCACCGGCAAGCAGATCGACATCGGTGAGGCGCTGCAGACCCACGTCAGGCAGGAACTGGACGCGGTGGTCGACAAATACGCCGAGCGACCGACCGACGCCAATGTCATCTTCTCGCGCAGCGGACACGAATATGTGTGCGAGGCCACGGTGCATCTGTCCACGGGATTGACGGCCCAGGCCAGCGACCGCGGGGCCGAGATCTACGCCGCATTCGATGGCTGCCGCGACAAGATGGAAAAGCAGTTGCGCCGCTACAAGCGGCGGCTCAAGGACCATCACAAGGCCCGGTCACAACCGGTTGAACTGACCGGCGGTTCCTCTTATATCCTCGCCAGCGCCGAGGAAGACGGGGATTCGGAGCCGGAAAGCCTTCAACCGATCATCATCGCCGAGATGGAAACGAAGGTTCCTTCGATTTCGGTTGGTGAGGCGGTGATGCAGATGGAATTGTCGGGGGCTCCGCTTCTGGTCTTCCGGAACGAGAAAACCGGGGGCGTGAATGTCGTCCATCGCCGTGAAGACGGCAATGTCGGCTGGATCGACCCCTGACGATGGGATCAAAAGCCCGCACAAGACGCGGCAGGCAGCAGTGATCGAATGGAACTTTCCGACATTCTCGACCCCGGCGCCGTCCGGGTCTTTGGCACACTTTCCAGCAAGAAACGCCTGTTCCAGGATCTTGGCGACATTGCCGCGGGTGCTTACGGGCTGAATGCGTCCGACGTGGTGGACGCCCTGCAGGAACGCGAGAGCCTGGGCCCGACCGGGGTGGGCCAGGGCGTCGCGCTGCCCCATGCGCGGCTTGACGGGCTGGAACAAGTCGTGGGGGCGTTCATGCGGCTGGAAAAACCGATGGATTTCGACTCGGTCGATCGCCAGCCGGTCGATCTGGTCTTCGCACTGTTCGCGCCGCGGGATTCCGGCGTCGATCACCTGAAGGCGCTGGCCCTGGTCTCGCGGACATTGCGTAACGGTTCGGTCTGCGACAAGCTGCGCGCGAATGACGATCCAGCCGCTCTGCACGCCGTTCTGACCGAGTTTCCGGCGATCCAGGCCGCCTGAGCCGTCCCTACGACTCGCGCCAGGCGCGGTAGCCGAACATCATGTAATCGCGCTGATAGGCCTCGCGCGCCGCGGCCTCCAGTTCATCGTCATAAATCTCCGACAGCGGCACCGGAACTTCGGCTGGCGTGCCGATGGGCGCCAGGGCGCGCCGTCCGATCTGTGCCGACAGGATCGCCAGATCCTCGACCAGCCGTTCGGCCCGCAGCACCATGTCGGGCAACGCGAACTGTGCCATCCCCTGCAAAAGCGTCGATTGCGACGCCCAGGCCTGATCGACCCTGATGCCGGTCTGCCCGCCAAGATTGCCCTTGAGAAATTGCAGGAAGGCCAGAAAGGCAGGGCGATGCCGCTCGGGGCCATAATCCTCCCCGGCGCCATCTTCGGGGAGGGGAATCTTGTATTCCCGGCGCAGCGTCTCTCGCAGGGCGGGAAGGGCGGCCGGGCCCGAGACCGGCAGGATGCGGGTCCAGAACGCGTCATGCGCCCGTTCCAGCGGATGGGTGACGACGGTGAAACTGCGATGGCCGGGGTGACCGCGTTTCCATTGGCGCAGGGATTTCTGGTTGAAATTGCGCCGCAAAGCATCGGGTCCGACTGCGTCGAGGGCCGCCAGCCAGCCCTCGACCCGCGCCACCGGCCCGCCATTGATCGGCATGAACAGAAGCGGCGCCTCGGCCGCGGCGACATAGCCGGGCACCATCGGGCCCTTGCGCGGCTCGAAATTCGGGGTGCGAGTCAGATCGAAGCGATCCAGTCGGGCAAGCGCCGCCGTCATTTCATCGAAATTCGCCACCTTTTCCGACAGCGGCGCCGGGTTCTGCTTCTTGAGCTTGTTCGAAACAGATCCGAGCCGCCCCTCGACGCCCAGGAACCGCACCAGACCGTTCAGCACCTCAAGGTCGCCCACATCCTCATAGGCAAGATAGAACGCCGTCTGCCCGCTGGTTTGCAATGCATGCAGCAAGACTTGCTGGAACTGCTGCAATTCCGCCAGATGCGCTTCGAATTCGGCCGGGTCGAACCGCACCCGCGCACTGCGCTGGTGTTTCATGTCTGTCAGCTTCCACTGACCGGTCTCGGCCGCGATCTTGCGTGACACATAGCTGTCGACCGGGTTGCGGGTCAGCACCACCTTGGCGCAGCGCCGATCGGCCAGGACATGTTTCAGTACCCGCGAGTCATGATCGTGAAAGAAGCGGAACCCGGGCAGAACGCCCTGCTGGGCTTTCATCGCGCCGAGCAGGCGCAGCGGGTCGGCCTCCCGCTGGGCCATCGTGACGCCCAACGCCTGATGCCGGTTCTTGTGGCCGATGAAATGCGGATTGAACGCCTCGCCGTGACATATCAGGCCGGGAACCTCGTTCAGGTTCGCCTCCAGAAAGTTGGAGCCGGTGCGCATTTCGGCGAAGATTGCAAAGCTGTCGAACGGTCGGGACATGGCGGCCTATTTCACTAGATAAGGGCGGCGGCGGTCTCGGGGCTGTGTCTCGGGGTCGTCGCCCACCGGGAAATCCCCCATGAGATAGGGTTGCATCCCCTGGTTCTTGAGGTCCTGCAGGAACTGGCCGAACCCGGTCAGATCGACCATGCGCGGCGCTTCGGTCAGGCGCCGGCGGCCGCGCGGGGCGATCTCATCGATGATGATCTGCAAGGGTTCCATCGGGTTCTGGACAAAGTCCGCCATGCTCCAGATCCGCACCCGTGCGCGAGTGTGCGGCGCGCGCAATACATCCAGATGCTGCGTCTCGATCCGTTGCAGCGCGGCGGCCTCGCGCCGGATGAATGCGAAATTCCCCGAGGTCCGGAACAGCCGCACCGCCCAGGCCCCGGTGATGACAGAGATCTGCGCATTCGGGTCGCTGGCAAGGAATGTCCCGATTTCCTGCTGATCGCGCGGGCCGAACTGAAAGCATTGCCGCTCTCCGCGCGTGTTCCAGATCAAGCTGGTCAGAAAACCGCAAGGGTTATAGTCGCGCACCGCCGCGCTGTCGCACAAACCGCCATTATAGATCGCTTCGTCCGCTGCGAATTCGACCCGTTCGGGGTGAAACAGATGGCCATGGACCCGGCCACCTGCGGCCTTGCTCAGCCATGTTTCGAAATCCTCGAACAGGTCACTGAACCCCTCGAACACGGAAAACCGCGCGCAGGTCTTGCCGTTCTCCCATCCCGGATTGGGAAATCGGCTTTGCATGCAAAGCCCGGACCGTCCGCGTGTCCGCCGTTCCACTGCTTTGGAAAACAACCGGTCGATCTTGCCCGGATTGGGTTCCGCGTTCTTGGTGACGGTCGGATCATTGGACAGGAACGAAGAATACAGCCGCTCGGCCTGCGGCCATATCTTGCGAGCCACGAAACAGTCGGACCGGCGCAACAATTGCAGGTGATCGTCATAGAAGATGTGCGGCTTACCCTGGAAATCGAACTTGGACAGCGTCAGGGAGCGGCTTTCGATATTCTCGCTGTGCAGCCGCACCAGCGTCTGGAAATAGCTTTCATCGGGGATCCAGACACGCCTGAAATAGGCATCATACGCCGGCCTTTCGGGGTCGCTCAGTATCGCCGTCAGCGTCTGCCGTGTCAGACACCACCACTGGCTGCCCAGATGCGGCACCAGGCCGGGCGGGATACGGCGCTTGAAGCCGGCCCTCCGTTGCAGGTTCACATAGAAATCGAACAGGTGTCGCTGGCGTTTCCATGCAAAGGGAAATCGCAGGGTGAAGCGTTCCCGGTCGAGGCCGCCGACGGTCCATGGAACGTCGGCCGTGGTGACGGATTCGATGAAATCGGTGCGCGGACGGCCGGCCAGATAATCCCGCAGATGCTGCACGGGGCGAAGCGGCAGGCACGACCCCGAGGCCAGATAGACGTGGCGGCTGGCGGGAAAGGCCGAAAGGGCGGTTTCGGCCGCGGCCTGCGTTGCCGCCACCAACGACCATGTGCCCCACTCGACCCGGTGCCGCGCGCTGAATTTGACATTGTCCAGGTCGGAAAGCCCCGCGACGAACCCGCGATAATCCGCCCGCCTCACGGCCTTGTCCACATGGATCACCACCGGGCAACCGCTGAGCGCCCAATGCCGCGCCACCGCCGTGGCCCGGTCCAGCGCGGTATGAACCAGCATCAGGAAGGTAACGCTCATGCCCAGTTCCCCTTGGACATCAGGCCCATGATTTCCAGCTGGCGCCAGTTGATATATTGCTCGGACCACTTGTTCCAGAGATCCGGCCGGTCCTTAAGCCTGGAGTGATAGGCGTGGTATTCGTGGCTGTTGGCATAATGCTGGCGGCGGGTCAGCTCTTCCGTCGCCTTTTCGGTGAACGTGTCCAGGAACTTGGCGTGCAGCAGGCAGCCCGACGCCTTTTCGCCGCCCCATTCGTCATAGACCAGGTTCAGGCCCCGTGGCAGCAGCATGTGGGTCGAGCTGACATAGGCGTAGGAACGGTGCCACTTTACCAGCGGGATCTTGTTCAGCGCCGGCGCGCGTTCGGGCCGGTCGGAAAAGAAGGCGCGCATCCGCGGCCCGCCCTGTATCCAGAGGTTGCCGAACCTGTGGTTGCGGCTGATCGTGTAATTGCCGCTGTCGAACCACGATGCGATCTCGAACGGATTCTGCCCGGCACTATAGGGATGCGCATCGATCGGGCCGCGCGGATACATGTCGACCAGCATCGCCGCGAAGGACTTGATCGAAGAAGCGTCCAGCCAGTCGGTCAGCGCCTTTATGTTGCGGGTGTCGCAGAACGGATAGATAAAGAATTCGTCCACGTCCACGACCAGCGACCAGTGGCCATGCGCGTATTTGCGCTGAAGCCAATTCAGCCAGTCCACGCCAAAGCGTGACCGCTTGTAGCTTTTCGTGGTGGACCATAGCGATACGTCCGGTTGCTGTTCCAGGTATTCGCGGGTTCCGTCGTCGGACCCGTTGTCCACCATCAGGAAGTGATCGACGCCAAGCGCCCGGTAATACCTGAAGAAATAGGGCAGGCGCTTTCGCTCGTTACGAAGCGTGGTGAAGGCCAGGACGGCGCCGGGGCCGATCGAACCGGTGCGATCGGTGACCGACCGCAGCTCGCGCCGCTTGCGAAAGGCCCGGATCAGCCACCGCTTGCGTTGCAGCCGCAGGCGATATGACGATATCACGCCCAATCCATCTCCTTCGCACAGGCCGCGGCGGGCTAGCATGGCGGGCGTTAAGTATGCCCTAAGACGATGTCGAAGTGATCTGCCCATGCCGGAACGGCCAGTCTTGCCGATTCCGCGCTGCCTGTTGTCCCTGTATCCCGCGTCAATTCGATTATTTTCTTGCGCCAAGAATACGGATCACGACCGTCCAGGTAAACGGCGAAATCGCCCAGGACCTCACGATAGACGGCAAGATCGGTGGCCAGGACCGGCACGCCAAGCGCGGCAGCCTCCAGCGGCGGCAGGCCATACCCCTCGGCCAGGCTGGGAAACAGCAGCGCCCGTGCCCCCGAAACCAGCGCCGCGAGACCGCCATCGGACAGGTTGTTCATCTCGAACACCGAGCGTTCCATGAAGGGCGCCGTGTCGAGCATCCGGAACACATCCTCATTGCGCCAGCCACGCCGTCCGACGATGAAAAGAAGGGGCGGCGCGGCCATCTCGTCGCTCAGGTCCTGCCACACCTTCAACAGAAGGGCATGGTTCTTGCGCGGTTCGATCGTGCCCACGGTCACGAACCAGGGCCGGCCTGGCGCCGGCCGTTGCGCAAGTGCATCGAAATCCGGACATGGCGGATCGATCCCCAGATGCGCCCGGATCAATGGGGGCACGCGCCCACGGGGCGCCAGATGACGCTGCACATCCGCCGCTGTCGCGTGCGAGTTGCAGATCACCAGGTCGGCATGCTTACCGATCGCGGCCAGCTTGGCGGCAAATCGCTGCGGCACGCCCCGGGCAGAAAATTCCGGGTGATCCAGCGGGATCGTGTCGTGAACCAGCACCGCGATCCGCATATCCGGCAGGTCCCGGATAGCGGCCAATGTCCCCGCCTCCAGATTGCTGTGACCCACATTCAGATAGGCCGTGCCGCGCGGCAGGTGTTTGCGCAGCATCCCACGAAGACCTGCGGGGCGGCAGCGATCAAGGCTCAGCCGGCGCAGGTCGGCCTCGGCGGCGGCGCGGTCCGGTTCGGAAAAACGGGCCAGGCGGCTCAGAAGATCGGCCGCGCCCCAGGGGGTGATCCCCGTGATACGATCCAGCAGCGGCCGCGCGGCCGCGCCGCCCATCAGAACGAAGCCCAGACTGCTGCGCGCCAGCAGAAACAGCGGGACTGAATCCGAAGAAAGCCGGGACAGATAGGCCAGTTCGACCCGGTCCACACCGGTCGGCGGCCCCCGCCCGACGCGCGAAATCAGGCGCGTGATGTCCAGCAGCCGCGCCGAGGGCGGATTACCTGTCGAAATGGCCATTCTGGTGCCAGCGCCAGGCATCGGCGATCATTTGCGGAAGGGTGGACCGTTCCGGCCGCCAACCAAGCTCTGCCGAAGCACGACTGCTGCCCGACACAAGGCGCACCGCATCGCCTGCACGGCGCGGCCCCTCGTTGAATGGCACCTCGCGATTCGTCACCCGGCGCGCCTGGTCGATCACCGCGCGCACGGAAAAGCCATGTCCGGTGCCCAGGTTGAAAACCCGGCTTCCCTTTCCGGCCCGAAGCCAATCCAGCCCCAGCACATGCGCCCGGGCCAGATCCATGACATGGACATAGTCGCGGATGCATGTGCCGTCGGGCGTGTCATAATCCGTCCCGTGGATGGTCAAGGCGTCGCGCTGCCCGTCGATGGCTTGCAGCATGACCGGAATCAGGTGCGTCTCGGGCTGGTGGAACTCGCCAACCTCGGCGTCGGGATCGGCGCCGGCGACGTTGAAATAGCGAAAGATCACCGATTTCAGGCCGTGGCTTGCCTCGAAATCGCGCAGGATCTCCTCGATCGCGCGTTTCGACGCGCCATATGCGTTCAGCGGCACCTGCCCGCAATCCTCATCCAGCACCACGCCGTCCTGGTCGCCATAGGTCGCGCAGGTAGAGGAAAAAACGAAATCCAGACAGCCGGCCGCCACCGCCGCCTCGATCAGCTCCAGCGAGCCGCCGACATTGTTGCGCCAGTATTTTCCGGGGTCGCGCATCGCCTCGCCCACCTGGCTGAAGGCCGCGAAATGCATCACGGCCGCCGGCCGGTAGCGCGCAAGGACCGCGTCCAGCCGCGCGCGGTCGAACAGATCGCCCTTTTCCAGCGGACCGAATTTCACCGAATCCGCCCAGCCGGTCGACAGATTGTCATAGGTCACGGGAACATGACCGTCTTCACGCAGAAGCTTGCAGGCATGAGCGCCGATATAACCCGCGCCGCCCGTTACCAGGACATTCGCCATACGCTGTCCGACCCCGCTATTCCGCCGCCTTGGCGTGGCACATCAATTCGCGAAGATATTCGCTGAACTCGCCCCGCAGGTCCTCGCGCGCCAGGCCGAACGCCACCGTCGCCTGAAGGAAACCCGCCTTGGACCCGCAGTCGTAACGCTGCCCCTTGAAGCGGAAACCATAGACGCCGCCACCGTTTTCGATCTCCTGGGCGATCGCATCGGTCAGCTGGATTTCACCGCCCGCGCCCTGTTTGCTGCGGTTGATGTTCTGCATCACCCTCGGCGTCAGAATATAGCGGCCGATCACCGCCAGATTGGATGGCGCGGTGTCAGGGTCCGGTTTTTCCACCATTCCCTTGACCGAAACCATCTGCCCCATGTCCTGATCCACGTCCAGCACACCATAGGCATTGGTCTTGTCCGCCGGAACCTCCATCGCCGCGACCATGTTGCCGCCGGTTTCCTGATAGGCATCGACCATCTGCTGCAAACAGGATCTTTCGGCGGCAATCACGTCGTCGGGCAGGATCACCGCGAAGGGCTCATTCCCGATCAGGCGGCGGGCGCACCAGACGGCATGGCCCAGCCCCATCGCCTTTTGCTGGCGAATATAGGCAATGGCCCCGCTGTCCATGTTCGTTGCCTTGAGAATCTTCAGAAGGTCGGTCTTGCCCTTCTTGCGCAGTTCGGCCTCCAGTTGGGGCGCGCAGTCGAAATAATCCTCCAGCGCGCTCTTGCCGCGGGCGGTGACAAAGATGAACTCCTTGATGCCGGCGGCGCGCGCCTCGTCGATCGCATATTGGATCAGCGGCCGGTCGACCAGCGTCATGATCTCCTTGGGGACCGATTTGGTCGCCGGAAGGAACCGGGTGCCGAGACCGGCGACAGGGAAAATGGCCTTGGTGACTTTTCTTTTCATGTCCAACCTTTCAATACGCGCGAGCCGGGGCATGATGGACCCGAAAACGGATAACCGGAAACCATGCCAAGGTTGTGCTGGAATATGGACCATCTTTTGGCACATGGAGATCCAAAAATGAACCCGCTTTCATCCTTCACGACACGGATGCGGGTCTCGGACCTTCCCGGCCGGATCTGACAGAAATGGTCGAACCGGCTCCAGCCGAGCCGCTTCACGCCGGCAACGCGATGAAAACCCCTGCCATTGCCAAAGCGGCGCATCCCGCTCGGCGCGGCCGAAAATTCCGCCGGTCTGAACCCAGTATCCGGCATCGGCAAAGACCATTCGGTGATACAGGGCCGTCGGGCTGAAAACGAACAATGTGACCGGTTGACCATCGCGCACCATGCTGGCGGCCCGGGCGCGCAATCCGCGCATCTGCCAGGGTCGTCCGACAAGCAAGTCATGCGCCTTCGCGGGACCCGCGCGAAACCGCAGGAACGGCGCCGCAGGGGGCGGCAGCGGCCGCGGGTGGGCCGGGTCGCGCGCCATTCCCGCCTCGATCCCGGCCTCCAGCGTCATCATCAGACGGCCAACATCGCGAGGCTCCAGCCGGCCGGCAACCATATGGCGCAGAACGCGCGCACGCTGCGCCCGGCGCAAGGCGTTCATGGCCGGTGCCACTTCATCGCTTGGCGCGAATTTGCGCAGGAAAACCACGGAGCTGGCGCCGATATCGGCCAGATCGCGCGGCGCGCGGGCCGGGCTGCGCCGGGACGACGCGGCAAACCCGTGATGCACCTGGGCCAGGGGCACGATCGCGGTGCGGGCGCCGATATGTGCAAGGCGCATGTTCAGGTCCGTCTCGTCCAGAAAAAAGCGATAGGCCGGATCGAACCCACCAAGCGCGGCCAGGCGGGCACGGCGAATGGCCATGTTGGTGCCTTCGGTCTTGATGGCGCGACCGGGCCGCCCCGCGAACACCACCGGGTCATCGCCCGCCACCGTCAGCGGCGCATGCCGCCCGGTGACATCGACGCTGCGCCCGGTCCACTGAAACGAAATGCCGTTGCGGCCCCGGACATAGCCCCCCGCCGCATCCACCCCGGGGTCGGTGAAAGCCGCGCTCAGGTGGCGCAGCCAGGTGGGTTCCGCCACAGCGTCATCGTCGATGAAGGCGACCACCTCGGCCGCGGCTTGCGCCAGGCCGGCATTGCGTGCCGCCGAAATGCCCGGCGCGTCAACGCGCACCGTCTTCAACCGGCCCGCGAACGGAAGGCGCGCGACGGCCTCCAGGCCGGCGGAATCCGCGGCCACGACAATCTCGTAATCGGGATGATCGAGTTGGGACAGCGACAGCAGGCAGCGCGACAGCAACACGGGCCGCTGGTGGCTGACGACAACCACGCTGACCCGCGGCAGGGCGGTCATTCGATGCCCATGGCCGCCAGCATCGCCTCGATCCGTGGCACATCCTCGGGGTTGTTCAACTCCCAGAACTGACGGCCTTGGGCCTTGACCTCGACACAGAGCACCGGGCGGCCATGTTCCAGAAAGCGTAACTGTTCCAGCCCTTCGAGGCCTTCCAGTGTCCCGGTTTTCCAACCGGGATAGGCGGCCAGAGCTTCGGGGCGATAGGCATAGACGCCGACATGGTGGAACACCGGTGTCGGATCGACGTCGGCAAAGGTTCTGCCGGTAAAGGGAAGGACCTCTTTTGAGAAATACAACGCCCTGCCGTCCTGCGCGAACACCGCCGTCGTGCCGCCCACGCGCCCGGCGCGGCGATCGGCCAGCAGCGCGTTCAGCGCGGCCCCGTCACAGCGCAACACCGGCGTCGCGACCTCGGCCCCGGGATCGGCACGCAGCCCCGCCACCAGATCCTCGATGAACCAGGCCG
>JADQCD010000110.1 GCA_016278285.1 Actibacterium sp. | reverse complement strand
CCCGCGCCGGATCGACTTCAACGGCACGCCGCGCGACACGCTGCTGATGGCCGAACGCTGCAAGGGCGCGGCGGGCAACTTTCTGAATTTCTACTGGACCGCGGCAGAGAGCGGCAAGATCCTGCAATCCCGGCAATGGGTCGGACCCGAGATCGGGGCGATTCTGCAAAAGCATCTTCCGACCCGCTGATCCTCTCCGGTCGCAGTGACGGCCGGGCGCGGGCTGGCCTGCGCTGCCTCTCAACCCTTCTGGCCGAACAGAACCTTCTGTGCGTCGCGATCCTGCGTGGCGGTGCGCTTGTCGGCCGCCACAGCCCGGCCCGCCTGAACGCCCGGACGATTGCCCACCGTTTCAAGCCAGCGGGCCATGTTCGGCTTGTCCTCAAGCGTTTGTTCCTGACCTTCCCACAGCGATGCCCAAGGCCAGATCGCCATGTCCGCGATCGAGAAGAAATCGCCCGCCACGAATTCGTTTTCGGCCAGTTGCGTGTCCAGCACACGGTAAAGGCGCCCGGTCTCGTTGCGGTAACGATCCATCGCGTAAGGCAGCATCTGCGGCGGGTCCATGCTTGGCGCATATTTCAGGAAATGATGCGCCTGGCCGGCCATCGGGCCAAGCCCGCCCATCTGCCACATCAGCCATTGCTCGACCGCAACACGCTCGCGTTCGGTCTGGCCATTAAAATCGCCCGTCTTCCGCGCAAGGTATTGCAGGATTGCGCCGGATTCGAAGATCGAGATCGGCTTGCCGTCGGGCCCGCCCGGATCGATGATGGCCGGCATCCGGTTGTTGGGCGAAATCTTCAGGAATTCTGGGTCGAACTGGTCGCCCTTCCCGATATCGACAAGGTGAAGATTGTAGGGCAGGCCCATCTCCTCCAGCGCAATGGAAATCTTCCATCCGTTGGGCGTGGGCCAGTAATAAAGATCGATCTTGTCCGTCATCTGAAACCTCCTTTTCGCCCATTACATGACCTTTTATCGCGCCGGGACAAGAGGACGACCAGGCGACAGTGCCAGTTTCGGCGGCCTTGACTGAGGCCGGCCATGCGGCTAATCGAAGCCTTGTGGCGATTTGTACCGGATTGCGGGCCACGTTAAACAAGCCGCTAAAGAGGTCTGGGAGGCGCGCCACCCCCGTCCTTTTCCGGCCGGGGGTTTTTATATGCGCGAGGGAGATGCACCGATGAAGAAATGGAGCAAGCGGACCGCCCAGGTTCACGCGGGAACGCGGCGCAGCCAGTATGGCGAGGTGGCCGAGGCGATCTTTCTGACCCAGGGCTTTGTCTATGACAGCGCCGAACAGGCCGCGGCGCGCTTTCAGAAACTGGGTGATGACGAATTCATTTATGCCCGCTACGGCAACCCAACCGTCCGCATGTTCGAGGAACGGATTGCCGCCCTGGAAGGGGCCGAGGATGCCTTCGCCACCGCCTCGGGCATGGCTGCGGTGAACGGCGCGCTCATGTCGATGCTCAGGGCCGGCGATCGTGTCGTCGCCGCGCGGGCGCTGTTCGGCTCCTGCCTCTATGTTCTGGAAGACATCCTGGCGCGCTTCGGTGTCGAGGTGGTGCTGGTCGATGGCACCGATCCCGATGCCTGGTCGGCGGCGATCACGCCCGCAACGCAGGCGGTTTTTCTCGAGTCCGTTTCAAACCCGACGCTGGAGGTCGTGGATATCGCCCATGTGACGGAACTGGCGCGCGCCGCCGGTGCGCGGGTGATCGTCGACAACGTGTTCGCCACGCCGGTTTTTTCCCGCGCGCTTGAGCTTGGCGCCGACGTGGTGGTCTATTCCGCGACCAAGCATATCGACGGGCAGGGACGTTGCCTGGGCGGTGTTGTTCTGGGCAGCCGGGATTACGTCCGCAAGACGCTGGAACCCTATCTGAAGCACACCGGCGGCGCGCTCAGCCCGTTCAATGCCTGGGTGATGCTCAAGGGGCTGGAAACCCTCGATCTGCGCGTGCGCGCCCAGACCGAAACCGCGCTTGCCCTTGCCGAGGCGCTGGAGGGGCACGCGGCGCTGTCGCGGGTGCTGTATCCCGGCCTGCCGTCCCATCCGCAGCACGCGCTGGCAATGACCCAGATGGGGGCCGGCGGTACTGTTCTCGCGCTGGAGGTTTCGGGCGGGCAGGCAGCTGCATTCCGCATGCTTAACGCGCTGCAACTGGTGACCATCTCGAACAATCTGGGGGACGCGAAAAGCCTCGTCACCCATCCGGCCACCACAACGCATCAGCGGCTTCCCGACGAACAGAAGGCTGTGTTGGGAATCACGCCCGGACTGATCCGGCTGTCAGTGGGGCTGGAAGATCCCGCGGACCTGCTGGCGGACCTGACCGGGGCGCTGAATGTGATCTGAACAGGACCCGGGGCCGTATGAATGATGATTGGTTGGACATGCGCCGCAGGATGTCTACATCATTGATGATGCCACGACCCGTCAGGGAGGTCCCGATGAACCTACACAAGCCGCAGCCGGACCGCGATGAGGCCCGACAGGCCCTCGACATGCTCACCCGCTGGGCCGCGACCGCCGGCGACGCCGAGATCGCGGCGCTGGACCCGGCATTGGCGCGGCTGCTGGCCCCCGGTCACAACGGCCCTGCGCTCAGTCGCGATTACCCTGACGGTTTCACCGCCGATGCGGCTTACAAGGCGACCCTGCCCGACCTTCAGAACGGACCGGCCAGCCTGATCCGCGGTGCCCGGCAACCGATCCAGCATGTGGGAATCTCGAATTTTCGTCTGCCGCTGAAATTTCACACGCGCGACAACGGGGATCTGACACTGGAAACCTCGGTCACCGGGACCGTCAGCCTGGAGGCCGAGAAGAAGGGCATAAACATGTCGCGCATCATGCGCAGCTTCTATGCCCATGCGGCGCGCGCCTTCAGCTTCGACGTCATCGACGCCGCGCTGGACGATTACAAGCGCCACCTCGAAAGCTTTGACGCGCGCATCCAGATGCGGTTCTCTTTCCCCGTGAAGATGACGTCGCTGCGCTCGGGCCTGGACGGTTATCAATATTACGATATCGCCCTGGAGCTGGTGGAACGTGCTGACGTGCGCAAGAAAATCATGCACCTGGACTATGTCTACTCGTCGACCTGCCCCTGTTCGCTGGAACTGTCCGAACACGCCCGCAATGCCCGTGGCCAGATGGCCACGCCCCATGCGCAACGCTCGGTCGCGCGCATCTCGGTCGAACTGGTGCCGGGCCGGGGATGCCTGTGGTTCGAGGACCTGATCGAACTTTGCCGCGCAATTGCAACAACTTCACCGCAACGACCGTCAGGGAACCGAACGAAAGACCGGCGAGGATCAGGATGATCGGACCGCCGCGCGACAGAAGACCGAAAAATTCCGGCATCGTCTATTTCACAAGCTTTGCAGGCGCGCGGCTGACAATGTCCATGATCGGAAAGCAGTCCATTTCCTCGCTGTTCTGCGGTTTGCACGATGTCATGTCATGCAGCAGGATTTCCGATATGTTGTCGCATCGGATTTCGGGAATCTCGAACAGCTTCAGCGTGGTGCGCCCAGCCGGCAGGGGGGCGGCGTCGATGCTCAGCAAACGGTCGATCACACCGGACTTGTCGAGGATCGCCAGAGACATCTCGAACCCTTCCATGGTCTGGTCCATACGGTTTTCGAACAGGAAGAAGGCTCGGCAACCGCCACCCTCGTTCTGTTCGAACTTGTTCAGCTCGACCGTGATGTCGGCGGCCGCGACCGGGGTGGGAACAATCAACGCGCCAACCCCCAGAAAGGCGCCGGCGACCAGTCTTTGGAATATGTTTTGTGTCTCCATCGCATGGGTCTCCAGATGTTCTGGCAAAGCAAGCCATGGCGTGCCCGGATCGGTCAAGGTTTACTTTTGCGGAACTTCGAATGGAAATGCTGGAATTATCGATCCCATCTGTTAGCATCTCCGCAATATTTTGAGGTGGCTTGTCCGCCGACATGATTTTCGGGGTAACAGTGTGAAGGACCTTCTGTTTGCTCATGGCGAGGATTCTCCCAGCGGGGAGAACCTTGAGTATGACCCGCTGTTCTCGGAACTGGAGATCGCGGCGCAGCCCGGCGAAGAGCGTCAGATGGGTGACGTTATCGTCGAGGCCGAGGAGCCCAACTACAAGGACGTGATCGAAAAGGCCGAGGCGGTCCTGGAGAAAAGCCATGACCTGCGTGCGGCGGTTTATCTGGCGCTGGCCGAACTGAAGGTCAACGGGCTTGTCGGGCTGATGCGTGCAACCGGCTTCATCCGGTTCTGCCTGACCGACCATTGGGAAACCTGCCATCCCCAGCTCGACGCCGAAGACGAGAACGATCCCACGATGCGGGTGAACGCGGTTCTAGGGCTGGCCGACCCCGAGACGATCATTCGCGCGCTGCGCCGCACGCCCCTGACGAAAAGCACCGCGTTCGGCGGTATCTCACTGCGTGACATCGAGATCGCCGAAGGTGAACTGACGCCCGGTCCCGAGGAAGAGTCGCTGCCGGATTCGCAGACGGTCTCGGCCGCCTTTCAGGACACCCCGGATGAGGTGTTGCAGGAAATCGGCGCCGCCGCAGCTCAGGCGTTGCACGATGTCGAGGCGATAGATTCCGTCTTCGACGCGCAGACGCCGGGGCTGGGGCCGGACCTGGATCCCCTGATCAAGGTGTTGCGACGCATAAACAGGCAATTCGTCGGGATCGTGGGCGGGGAGGAAACGCAGGAGGGCGGCAGCGAGATCCACGATACGGCCGCGGTCGCCGGACCGGCGCAGGCCCGCAACGGGCCGCCCGGCACTATTTCCTCGCGTCAGGACGTGCTCGCCGCGTTGGATCGGATCATCGACTATTACGCCCGGCACGAACCCTCCAGCCCGCTGCCGGTATTGCTGCACCGGGCCAAACGGCTGGTCGGCGCGGATTTCATGACGATCATTCGCGACATGGCCCCGTCGGGAACGGAAAGCGTGCAGTTGATAGGTGGCATTGGCAGCGACGAGGAAGCCGAGTGACCGCAAGCAGCAAATGAACGGCGCGGCCAACGCGCCGCGCGACCACAAAGGGAGTTGAAGATGTCCAGTTCGCAGAAATTCATAGCGCGGAACCGCGCGCCAAGGGTGCAGATCGAATACGATGTCGAGCTATACGGCGCCGAGAAGAAGGTGCAGCTGCCCTTCGTGATGGGCGTCATGTCGGACCTTGCCGGCAAGTCCGAGGTCGAGCAGCCGTCGATTGCCGACCGCAAGTTCCTTGAAATCGATGTCGACAATTTCGACAGCCGGATGAAGGCGATGAAACCCCGCGTGGCGTTCCAGGTGCCCAATGCGCTGACCGGCGAGGGCAACATGTCGGTCGATATCAGTTTCGAAAGCATGGACGATTTCTCGCCCGGGGCCATCGCCGAGAAGGTGCCGGCGCTGAAGAAGCTGCTGGATGCCAGAAACGAGCTGTCGAACCTGATGACCTACATGGACGGCAAGCCCGGCGCCGAGGAACTGGTCGCGAAGACCATGAACGACCCAGAGCTTCTCAAGACGCTCGCCGCACAGGCTGCACCCGCGGAAGAGTCCGAGGCCCAGGCAGAAGAGGACAAGGAGTAAATCATGGCCGAGGAAGCAACCCAGTCCGCCGAGGCCGCACCGGCCGCCGAAGCGACGGAATCCGATTTCGAGGCGCTTCTGCAAAAGGAGTTCCGCCCGCGCACTGACACGGCCCGGACGGCCGTTGAATCGGCGGTCAAGACGCTGGCCCAGCAGGCGTTGGAACATACGGCGCTGATCTCCGATGACGTGCTTCATTCGATCGAGTCCATCGTGGCCGAGATCGACAAGAAGCTGTCTGAGCAGATCAACCACATCATACACCACGAGGAATACCAGCAGCTGGAAGGCGCTTGGCGCGGGCTGCATTATCTTGTGAACAACACCGAAACCGACGAGATGCTCAAGATCCGGGTCATGAACATCTCGAAGAAGGATCTTCACAAGACCCTTCGCAAGTTCAAGGGCGCTGCCTGGGACCAGTCTCCGATCTTCAAGAAGCTTTACGGCGAGGAATACGACCAGTTCGGCGGCGAGCCCTATGGCTGCCTTGTGGGCGACTATCATTTCGACCACAGCGCCCCGGATGTCGAGCTGCTGGGCGAGATGGCCAAGGTGGCCTCGGCCGCGCACGCGCCGTTCCTGACCGGGGCGGACCCGTCGCTGATGCAGTTCGAAAGCTGGCAGGAGCTGTCCAATCCGCGCGATCTGACCAAGATATACCAGACGCCCGAATATGCTGCCTGGCGGTCGTTGCGCGAAAGCGAGGACAGCAAGTATCTGGGCCTGGCGATGCCGCGTTTCCTGGGCCGCCAGCCCTATGGTGCCAAGTCCAACCCGGTCGAGGAATTCGCCTTCGAGGAGGATACCGGCCAGGCCGAATCGGAAAAGTTCTCGTGGATCAACGCGGCCTACGGGATGGCGACGAACATCAACCGGTCTTTCAAGGAATATGGTTGGTGCTCACGCATCCGGGGCGTGGAATCGGGGGGCACCCTGACCAACCTGCCGACGCATACCTTCCCCACCGATGACGGTGGCGTCGACATGAAATGCCCGACCGAGGTGGCAATCGGCGACCGGCGGGAGGCGGAACTGGCCAAGGCCGGCCTGATGCCGCTGATCCACCGGAAGAATACCGACATGGCCGCCTTCATCGGGGCGCAGTCGCTGCACAAGCCGGCGGAATACGATGATCCGGACGCCACCGCGAACGCGAACCTTTCGGCGCGTCTGCCCTATCTGTTCGCCACCTGCCGCTTCGCCCATTATCTGAAATGCATGGTCCGCGACAAGATCGGCTCTTTCAAGAGCCGGCAAGAGATGGAGCGTTGGCTGAACGAATGGATCATCAACTATGTCGACGGCGATCCCGAAGGGTCGAGCGAGCGCACCAAGGCCCAGCGGCCGCTGGCCGGGGCGAGCGTCGTCGTCGAAGAGGTCGAGGGGAACCCAGGATATTACACATCGAAGTTTTACCTTCGACCGCATTATCAACTCGAAGGTCTGTCGGTGTCCTTGCGGTTGGTCTCCAAGCTTCCGTCCGAGAAGCAATAAACCAGGTCAGGGCCATCCGTCCGTTGCCGGTGGCCCGGCCAGATTTTCTCACTGCGGCCGATGGGGTCGTGAATTCAATAGGGAGTGCACAAGATGGCTGTTGACATGTTTCTGAAACTCGAAGGGATCCCCGGCGAGTCAAAGGATAAGCAGAAAAAGGGTGAGATCGACGTTCTGGCCTGGTCCTGGGGGTTGTCGCAATCGGGCACGCTCCACATGGGCGGCGGTGGCGGGGCCGGCAAGGCCAGCTTCCAGGATATTTCGGTTACCACCTATTACGAGAAATCCACGCCCAAGCTCATGTCCTTCTGTGCCGGGGGGGACCACATCCCGTCGGGTGTGCTGACCGTCCGCAAGGCCGGCGGAAAGCAGGAAGAGACGATCATCTATACGCTGACAGATATCCTGGTCACCTCCGTGTCCACCGGCGGCTCCGGCGGCGAGGATCGGCTTACGGTCAATTTCTCGTTGAACTTCGCCAAGATCGAGACCCAGTACAAGGAGCAGAAGCAGGACGGCACCCTCGAGGCGCCTGTGGAATTCGGATACAATATTCAGGAAAACGAAAAGCTCTGAGCCTTCGATTTTCAATTCGTTCCGCTGCCGTGCCCCATGCGGCGGCGGGGCGGTCGAGCACCCGATGACCGGAGGCATGCCGCGATGGCTACAGCTACCGACCACCTCAAGGCGGGCGATCTGAGCGCGACGCTGAGCGCGCTTCAGGATGCCGTGCGGGCGGACCCCTCGGATGCCCAGCTTCGGATCTTTCTGTTCCAGCTGCTCTGTGTCATCGGTGACTGGAACCGGGCGATCCGACAACTCAAGCTTTGTGCCGAACTCGACGACTCCGCGGTGCCCATGGCCCAAACCTACCGCGAGGCGATCATCTGCGAAGCCTATCGTGAGAAGGTTTTCACCGGCGAGAAGGAGCCGATGATCTTCGGGCAGCCGCAGGGGTGGATCGTGATGATGGTTCAGGCGCTGGCTGCGCTGGCCGAGGGGCGGGCCGAAGAGGCGGCCAATCTGCGCGCCCGCGCCTTCGACGAGGCGCCGGCGACCCCGGGCACGCTGGACGAAAAACCCTTCGAATGGATCGCTGACGCCGATATGCGGCTGGGCCCGATCCTTGAGGTGATCGTGAACGGGCGGTATTACTGGATGCCGTTCAACGTGCTGAGCTCGGTGCGCTGCGATCCGCCCGCCGACCTGCGCGATGCGGTCTGGACCGCGGCCCAGCTTACCTTGCAGAACGGTGGTGAATTCGTCGGCCTGATCCCCACGCGCTATCCGGCCACCCTCGCCCAGGGGGACGATCAGGCCAAGCTCGCGCGCTCGACCAGCTGGATGGATGCCGGGGCCGAGACCTTCGTGGGCATTGGCCAGCGCCTTCTGGCCACCGATTTCGGGGATACCGCGGTGATGGATCTGCGCAATCTTCAGTTGGACCCGGTGCCGCAGGCAGCACAGCAGAGCGTCGAAAATGGCTGACCGCACGATCACCGAACGTCTGCAACCGTCGTTCCTGGACCGCCTGACGGACGAGGCGCCCGGCGAAACGACCGAGGGTCGCGACAGGCGGGTGATCGACGTACGGCGCCTGCGTGAAATCGTCCGGCGCGACCTGTCCTGGCTGCTCAATACAACCAACCGGGACGATCAGATCGACGCCGAAAACTATCCCAACGTGGCCCGCTCCACGCTGAATTACGGGGTGCGCGAGGTGACGGGCGAATATTCGACCCGCGACCGGGCCGCCCGCATCCGCGAGTCGATCCGACATGCCGTCGAATTATACGAGCCGCGGGTTCGAAAGGGAACGCTGGAGATCGTCGAGCGCAAGGAGGAAAACACCGCGCAAAGCGTGGTGGTTTTCGACATCATTGCCGACATGTGGGCGCTGCCGCTTCCCATGGAACTTTATCTGCGATCCGAGATCGACGTGACCACGGGGCAGCTTCATCTCGAACAGAAGGGGTGACGCGGCATGGATTCACGGCTTCTTCGGCATTACGAGAATGAACTTTCATTCCTGCGGGAAATGGGTGCGGAATTCGCCCAGGCTCACCCCAAGATCGCTGCGCGGCTGGGGATGGACGGGATCGAGGTGCTGGACCCCTATGTCGAGCGCCTTTTGGAAGGCACCGCCTTTCTGACCGCACGCGTCCAGCTGGAGCTGGAACTGCAATACCCGGCTTTCACCAGTCACCTGCTGGAGGTCATCTTTCCGCATTTCCTGGCCCCCACACCGTCGATGATGGTGGCCGAACTGCAACCCGACATGGCCAACGCCGCGCTGGTGGACGGGTTCAAGCTGCCGCGCCACACGCAACTTCGTTCCAGCATGGTGGACGGTGCGCAGAAGGCCTGTATCTTTCGCACCGCGCATGACCTGACGCTATGGCCGGTCGAAATTTCGCAGGCCGAATATATCGACGGCCGTGGGGAACTGGTCGCAGCGGGCGTGGCGCAGGACATTCCCGCGCGCGCCGGGATCCGGCTGCGGCTTCGGCGTCACGGCGAGTTGCCGCTGCATGAGCTGGCGCTCGACCGGTTGACACTGTTTCTGGGCGGCGAAGGCGCCCCTGGCGCGCGGCTTTATGAACTGCTCTGCGCGGAAACGACCGGGGTGGTCGCGCGGTCCACCGACCGGCGGGCCGATTGGGCCCAGACGTTGCGCGGTGGCGTGCAACCCCGTGGTTTCGAACCGGAAGAGAGCCTGCTGCCCAAGCCACGCGCATCGTTTGACGGGTATCGGCTGTTGCAGGAATATTTCGCGATGCCCGAGCGGTTCCACTTCGTGGACGTTTGCGGGCTTGCTCCGGCCCTCGGCCGCGCCCGCGGATCCGAGGTCGACATCTACATCCTGCTGCGCGAGGGCATGCCCGACATGGCGCCGGGCATCACACCCGAGGCGTTCAAGCTGCATTGCGTGCCGGCGGTGAACCTGTTCGAAAAACGCTGCGACCGGGTGCCGGTGCGGGAAACCGATGTGGACCACCATGTGGTTCCCGACCGTACCGCGCCGCTGGACTATGAGGTCTATTCGATCGAAGCGGTGGACGGGATCAGCGCCGAGGGGCAGAAGGACACGCCCTTCCGGGCGTTTTATTCCGCCGATGAACTGACGGCGGCCGGCGGGGGGATGCCGGCCTATTATACCCAGAAACGCGTGATGCGGCAGCGCACCGAGAAAGAGGTGCTGCACGGCACGCGCACCAATTACCTGGGCGCGGACATGTATCTGTCTCTGGTCGATGCCGCGCAAGCGCCCTATCCGGCCGAGATCAACCAACTGGCGGTACGCGCCATGGTCACCAACCGCGATCTGCCGCTCTTGCTGGCCACCGGCCATGACGACCTGTTCCACTTGCCCGACGGTGGCCCGGTGGCGCGCATCCGCACGCCGGTCTCGCCCACCCGGCCGCGCCCGGTTCTGGCGCAGGGCGAAACCGCCTGGCGGCTGATCAGCCACCTGAGCCTGAATTACCTGTCGATCGCCGATGGCGGGGCGGGGTCTCAGAAAGGGGCGGGGGCGGCGGCGCTGCGCGAACTTGTCGGGCTTTATGCCCCGCTGGGGGAGCGGACCGTGGCCAAGAACCTGGAAGGGATCGTCAACGTCACCAGCCGCCCGGTCGTGCGCCGCATGACCGACCAGGTGCTTTCGACCGCCGTGCGCGGATTGGAGATCACCATCAGCTTCGATGAAAGCGTGTTCGACGGCTCCAGCGTCTATCTTCTTGGCGCCGTGCTCGAGCGGTTCTTCCGTAAATATGTCTCGATCAACTCGTTCACGGAAACGGTCCTTGAAACGCAACAACGCGGGGAAATCGCGCGATGGTCGCCGACAAGCGGGCTGGGCCGGGTTCTTTGACGCATATCGAGCGTCTGGCCCGCAACCCCAAAGCCCACCACATCTTTCTGGCGATGCGCATCATAGAGGCGCTGGATGACGATGCGCCGCGGCTTGGCCGCGCCCGGCGTCCAAGGCAGGAAAAGGTGCGCTTTGGCCAGATGCCAGAGCTTGCCTTCGCCGGATCCGCGATTCGGGATTTCACCCCCCCGCAGGCGGATCGGCCGGGCCGCCTGACCAACCTGTTCTTCGGGTTGTTCGGCCCGCATGGCCCGCTGCCGCTGCACCTGACCGAATATGCCCGGGACCGGCTGCGCAACGAGGACGATCCCACCTTCGTCGCCTTCGCCGACATGCTGACGCACCGGTTGATGACATTGCTTTTCCGCGCCTGGAGCACCGGGCAGGCCGCCGCCGCCTTCGACCGGGGCGCCGGAAGCGAGATGGAAAGCAAGGTCGCCGCGCTCTCGGGGTTCATGGGCACGGCCATGCGCGATCGTGACGCCATGCCTGACATCGCGAAGCGCCACTTCGCCGGGCTGCTGGGTCAGGGCCCGCGGAATGCCGACGGGCTGGAAGCGATCCTGTCGGTCTTTATCCGCGCGCCGGTGCGCTTGGAACAATTCGTCGGCAGTTGGCTGGAGCTGGAGCCGGACGACCGGTGGCAGCTGGGCGGTCCCGCCGGTCTGGGCCATGCCACCAGCATTGGCATCAGGGTCTGGACGCGCGCGGCCAAGTTTCGCCTGAGGATCGGACCGCTGACGCTGACGGAATATGAACGGCTGCTTCCGGGATCGCCGTCGTTGACGCGGCTGACGGCCATCGTGCGAAACTATGCCGGCGACTCGCTGGATTGGGATGTGAACCTGATCCTGCGCAGCGATCAGGTGCCCGAGGCGATCCTCGGGCAGGATATCAGGCTGGGTCAGACAAGCTGGATCGGCGAAAGGTCAAGCAACGCGGATGCGGAGGATTTGTTCCTTGCACCGCTCAATGACGACAGGGAGGCGGCCTGAACGCCGCCGGCAGACAAGGAAAAGAGTGAACCATGAGCGAAATAAGCCGTGTGGCCTTGTTCGGGAAGCTTAACAAAGTGGGATATCAGGCGGTCGAAGGGGCCACCGTCTTTTGCAAGATGCGCGGCAACCCCTATGTCGAGATCGTCCACTGGATCGCACAGTTGTTGCAGACGGACAATTGCGACCTTCAGTTGATCCTGAACCATTACGATATCGACCCGTCGCGGCTGTCGGCCGACATGACGCGGGCGCTTGACGCCCTGCCGCGCGGGGCCAGCGCGATCAGCGACCTGTCATCGCATTTGCAGGACGCGATGGAACGCGCCTGGGTCTATGGCTCACTTCTGTATAATTCCAACCAGGTGCGCACCGGACATCTGATCCTGGGAATGCTCAAGACGCCCAGCCTGCGGCAGATCCTGCTGGGGATTTCCAAGGAGTTCGGCAAGATCGGTGCCGACGACCTGGCGGACAACTTTCACAAGGTCACCGACGGTTCGATCGAGGACCGGCTGTCGCCGCAGGACGGATCACGCACCGGTGGTGGGGCGGAACCCGGCGAAGCCTCGGGCGCGCGATCCCCGGCCGCGATGGGCAAGGAAGAGGCGTTGCAGCAGTTCTGCACCGACCTGACCCAGCAGGCCCGCGATGGTCAGATTGACCCGATCGTCGGCCGGGACGAGGAGATCCGCCAGATCGTGGACGTGCTCATGCGGCGCCGTCAGAACAACCCGATCCTGACCGGCGAGGCCGGGGTCGGCAAGACCGCCGTGGTCGAGGGGTTCGCCCTGCGCATCGCGCGCGGCGACGTTCCCCCCGCGCTGCAGGAGGCGCGGCTGCTGGCGCTCGATGTCGGATTGCTTCAGGCGGGGGCGTCGATGAAGGGCGAATTCGAGAACCGCTTGCGGCAGGTGATCGACGAGGTCCAGGCGAGCACAACACCGGTCATCATGTTCATCGACGAGACGCATACCCTGGTCGGCGCGGGCGGCGCGGCGGGCACCGGCGATGCGGCCAATCTGCTCAAGCCCGCGCTGGCGCGCGGCACGCTGCGCACCATTGGGGCCACGACATGGGCCGAATACAAGAAGCATATCGAGAAGGATCCGGCATTGACCCGCCGTTTCCAGGTGGTGCAGGTCGCCGAGCCCAGCGTTGACAAGGCCATCGTCATGATGCGCGGCATCGCCTCGATGCTGGAAAATCATCACAAGGTTCAGGTGCTGGACGAGGGGATAGAGGCGGCGGTGTCGCTGTCGGCCCGCTTCATCCCCGCGCGGCAACTGCCCGACAAGGCGGTCAGCGTGCTGGACACGGCCTGCGCGCGGGTGGCTGTGTCGCAGCATGCCGTGCCGGCCGAGGTGGATGACAGCCGCAAGCGGATCGACGCCCTTTCGACCGAGCTGGAGATCATCGGCCGCGATGAGACCGCGGGATACGACGTGACCGCCCGCAGAAAGGCCATAGAGGAATTGAAAGCCGAAGAGGAAGAGCGGCTTGCCGGGCTGGAGGAACGCTGGGAGGCCGAAAAGGCGGTCGTCACCAGCATACTCGATCTGCGCCGCCGCTTGCGCGAGGGGGGCGCACCGGTGGATGCGCCCGATGCCGCGAGCGAGCAGGCCGCCGAGACCAGCCACCTGAGCGCGGCGGACCGAACCGCGCTGCTTGACGAGTTGAAGGCGAAGAACGCGGAACTGGCCGGGTTGCAGGGCGAAAACCCGTTGATCCTGCCCATCGTGGATGCCCAGGCGATTGCCAGCGTGGTCGGTGACTGGACGGGTATCCCGGTGGGCCGGATGATGCGTGACGAGTTGCAGACCGTCCTGAACCTTGAGGATCACCTGGCCAAGCGGGTGATCGGCCAGGATCACGCGATGAAGATGATCGCCAAGCGGATCCAGACCAGCCGCGCCGCGCTGGACAATCCCAACAAGCCCATCGGGGTGTTCCTGCTGGCCGGAACATCGGGCGTGGGCAAGACGGAAACCGCGCTGGCGCTGGCCGAGGTTCTGTATGGTGGCGAGCAGAATGTCATCACCATCAACATGTCCGAATACCAGGAGGCGCACACCGTCAGCAGCCTGAAAGGCGCGCCACCGGGCTATGTCGGCTATGGCGAGGGCGGTGTGCTGACCGAGGCGGTCCGGCGCAAGCCTTATTCGGTGGTATTGCTGGACGAGGTGGAAAAGGCCCACCCCGACGTGCACGAGGTGTTTTTTCAGGTCTTCGACAAGGGCGTGATGGAAGATGGCGAGGGCCGGCAGATCGATTTCAAGAACACGCTGATCCTGCTGACCTCGAATGTCGGGTCGGACATTATCATGGACATGTGCGCCGATCCCGACCTGATGCCCGACCCCGAGGGCATGGCCAAGTCGCTGCGCGACCCGTTGCTCAAGGTTTTTCCGGCCGCGCTGCTGGGGCGGCTCGTGACGATACCTTACTATCCGCTGTCGCAGGACATGATCGGCCAGATCACCCGGCTTCAGCTCGACCGGATCCGGCGGCGCGTGCAGGAGCAGCATGGCGTGCCCTTCGAGTATTCCGACGCCGTGGTCGAGACCATCGTGTCGCGCTGCCAGGAACTGGAAAGCGGCGGCCGGATGATCGACGCCATCGTGACCAATACAATGCTGCCCGACATCTCGGCCGAATTCCTGAACCGGATGATGGAGGGGGCAAGCGTCAATCGGGTGGGTATCGACGTGGCGGACGGGGATTTCACCTATGCCTTCGATTGACCCGCGGAACATCCGCTATTGGCGAAATCCGTCGGACCGGAGTAGGCTGAACGTATAGAGAAAAGGTTTTCAAATGGCCGACAAGAAGCTGGCGCCGGAAAATTTTCCGATCAGGCTCGAGGGCGACTGCCTGGGCAAGGATATCGTTCCGGTGGCCGCATCGGTGCACGAAGGGTTGAACGTGGTAACATCCGCCACGGTCGAGTTCATCTCGACCGACAAGGCGCTGGACCTTGGCACCATCGTCGGTCGAACCATGCCGATCGTCCTGGACAAGCCCGACGGCAAGACGCGCGCCTTTCGCGGCACCTGCGTTGCGGCCGAATTCGTGTCCGAACACAAGGCGTTTGCGCAGTTTTCGGCCGAAATCCGGGCCTGGCCCTGGTTCCTGGATCTTACGCGGGACAACCGGATATTCCAGGACAAGACCACGCCGGAAATCATCAAGGCCGTTCTTTCCGATCACGGTTTCGAGGCCGATGACCGGAAATTGGGCAGCGGGTGGAAACCGCGCCCCTATTGCACCCAGTACCGCGAATCCGACCTGGCCTTCATCACCCGCCTGATGGAGGAAGAGGGTATCTATTTCTATATCGACCACGCCGCCGAAACCGAACAGATGATCCTGTGCGACGGGCCGGGCTGTCACCAACCGATCCCGGGCGAGGGGGTTATCGACTTCTTCGCGCGCGATCCGAACAAGCTGCCGCAGCATGAACATGTCTTTCAGTGGTCGCTCAGGGAATCCGTGCGAAGCGGCAAGGTTGTCCTGCGCGACTACAATTTCGAGAAACCGCGCGCCGATATCGTCGAAACGTCGGCGATGAAAAAGGGCACCCATTCGCATGGAAGCTATGAGCTCTATGATTATCCCGGCCGCTTCCGCGAAGTGGGCGAAGGCGATCCGCATGCCAAGACCCGAATGACCGCCCAGGCGCAGGAGCATCGCGTCTGGCGCGGTGCGTCGAATGCAATGGATATCTCGGTCGGGCACACTTTCGAACTGCGCAAGCCCCCGCGCGAGACCGATGCGACCAATGTGCTGGTCCTTGACGCGACGCACCACATGCGGCTCGACCTTGGCAACATTCCGCAACTGAACGATCTGAGCGATTTTTCCGAACGGCTGGGTTTTGTCGCCGACGACATGGACCCCTATCGCGTGACCTTTGCGGCGATTCCGAAAGATACGCAATACAGCCCCCCCGCCGTCACTCCGCTGCCAGAGATCGCGGGGTTGCAGACCGCGGTGGTCGTGGGGCCGAAGGGCGAAGAGATCTATACCGACAAGTATGGCCGGGTGAAGGTCCAGTTCCATTGGGACCGGGAAAGTCAGCCGAACGAGAACGCCTCATGCTTCGTGCGCACGGCGATGCCCTGGACCGGCAAGAACTGGGGCATGATCGCCATTCCCCGCATCGGCCAGGAGGTCGTGATCCAGTTCGAGGAAGGCAACCCCGACCGGCCGATCATTACCGGGATGCTTTACAATGCCGATACGATGCCGCCCTATGGCCTGTCGCAGAACATGACCCAGTCGGGCATAAAGACCAACAGTTCGAAAGGTGGCGGCGGCTTCAACGAACTGATGTTCGAGGACAAGAAGGGCGAGGAACTGGTTCGCTTCCAGGCCGAGAAGAATTTTCGGCAGATCGTGAAGAACGACGCCGACATCACCATCGGTAAGGAAAAGAACGATCCGGGCAACCTGACGCTTTTCGTGCAGAACGACCAGACCGAGACGACGGTCAAGCACAAGAAGCAGACGGTTGGCGAAAGCTACAACCTGCAGATCGGGAACAAGACCTCGCATTCCGACCTGATGTCGAGCGCGTCGAAATTGTTTTCCCAGTTGCGCTTCTCGGCCAGTCCGAGCGTGTCAGGGATGCTGAAAATGGGCTATGACAACCTGATGAATGCGGCGGCCGCCAACAGTTTCAACGAAACGATCGAGGGCGCCCATTCGCATGTGGTAACGGTGGACCACCAGCAGATGATCGGGGGCAAGCACGATCACAATGTGATCGGCAAGCTTGCCCAGACGGTGGGGCTGGATCACGATCACCTGGTTGGTGTCGACTATAACCAGGAGATCAAGCGCCACCACAAACAGACCGTCGATGACGATTACATTCAGAAGATCAAGGGAAAGAACGAAAAGACCGTCACCAAGGACATGACGAGCACCGTCGAACAGGGTGACATCAAGATCAATGCGAAGATGGGCCAGATCGAGATCGAGGCCATGAAGAAGATCGTTCTCAAGGTCGGGTCGAACAACATCGAACTGTCGCAGCAGGGCATCAAGGTCAACGGCATCATGATCGAAGTGTCCGGCAAGACGACGACCGAGGTGAAGGGCTCGGCGATGCTGACGCTCAAGGGCGGCATGACAATGATAAACTGAGGCGTGCCCATGCAATTCCGGTTCGACGATCTGATCAAGATACCCGATGAGCCCGCGGTGCGGATGCTGGCCAGGAAGAACAGCAAGCTTCAGGCGCAGCATGGCCTGCCGGGCAGTGCCATGCTGCCCGAGATGCTTCAGGCGCTCATGGACCAGCAAGCGCCGTTCGACATGATGCACATGCTGGCGGTGGCGCTCCCCCCGCGGGAGGCTGTCTGGTGGGCCTGCCTTGCCGCGCGCGACCTGGTGGGACATGACAATCCTCAGCCGCCGCCGCCACTGGCCGCGGCCGAACGCTGGGTCTTCAAGCCCGACGCCCGCAACCGCGAGGCCGTTCGCCAGGCGATGGAGCTTGCCGATGTCGACGACGACACGGTCCTGTGCGCGATGGCTGCCGCCTATGCCGACGGGACGATGGGCGAGGGCGATCTCGCCCGGGCCGAGGCGCCGCCAAACGCCGTGCCGGCCGCCGTTCTGGGCATGAACATGAAGTCTGTGTCCGCGCTTGCCGATACGGATGAAACGCATATGGAAACCCTGATCGCCCGCGCCCTGGATATCGCACGCGGCGGCAATGGCCGGCTGGACAGCGCGCCGCTGGCGGACTCGAAAGGAGAGATGTGATGCCCGGCCCTCCACAGGCGCGAATGGGCGATCTGCACACATGCACCGTTCCGGTCCCCACGCCGACGCCGATCATGCCGCCCTGTTCGCCGAACGTGCTTGTCGAAAAGCGCCCTGCGGCCCGGATGACGGTCGACATGGCGCTGACAGGACCGATTCCGCCGGGTGCGCCGCCGATCCCGCACCCCTTTGTCAAGGGGTCGGCCACGGTGCTGATCAACAAGATGCCGGCCTTGCGCATCGGGGACATGTGCGCCAACGGTGGGCCGATCACGCTCGGGGCACTTACCGTTCTGACGGGTGGGTAAACGCAAGAGATGACCGTTACACTGCGCTTTCAATCCACTGGCATGGTGCCCGGCGCAGGCGCCCCGGTCGCCCTGCACGGCGGCAGTCTGACCATCGGCCGGGGCCAGGACAACGATCTGGTGTTGCCCGATCCCGACCGGACGATTTCCAAACAGCATTGCGTGATCGAGGATCAGAACGGCAAGATCGTCGTCATTGACCTGTCGACCAACGGCACCTTTCTGAATTACGGCAAAGTGCCGCTGGGGCGGACACCCACGCCGCTGAATGACGGCGACGTTCTTTGCCTGGGCGGCTATGAACTTCTGGTATCGCTTGGCGCTCAGGCTGAGGATGGCCCGGCGGCCGATCCGCTGCCGCCGATGAACGAGGGGGTGGTGTCGCACGGACAGGCGGCGCAGGCGCAGGATCCGGTTGGTCTGCTGGACGATCCTGGCGGCGACGGCGATTTCCTGGACGACCTGCTGGGCGGGTCCGACGCGCCGTCGGGGCCCGGCCGTGTGCGGCGGGACGAACTGGGCGACGACGGCCTGTTGCCGCCTTTGGGCGAGGATGAGCCGCTGCCGGGCGCCGAGAAACCGCCGGACATCGCGGGGCCAACGCCGGCATCGCACAACCCGGCCCAGGAGGATCATGTCAGCTTCGGCGACGCGCGGGCGGATACGGCGCCGCGCATCCCCGAGGACTGGGACGAGGATTTCCTGAAAGATATCGCGCCGCCGGACGCCGCGCATGACGCCCCGCCCGTTCCGGCACCGCCGGAGCCGGAACAGACCGTTTCGCCCGCAGGCCCCGCGCCGCCGCCCCCCGAAACCGACGAGCCGAAGCCCGCGGCGGCGGCGCGTGTCGCGCCGGACCACGAACCGGGGACCGCGCCGCGCGGGGATGCCGCCCGCGCCTTTCTTGAGGCCGCGGGCGTGGCCGATCTGGATGTGCGCGACGATGAACTGGTCTCGACCATGGCCCGGATGGGCGGCGTGATGCGGCAGATGATCGAGGGGTTGCGCGAAATCCTGATGACCCGCACCTCGATCAAGTCGGAATTCCGCATCGAACAGACGATGATCGGGGCGGGCGGGAACAACCCGCTGAAGTTCTCGATCAGCCCGGAACAGGCGATGCAGGCGATGGTCAAGCCGACCACGCGCGGATACCTTGATCCGGACGAGGCCACGCAGGAGGCGCTTCGCGACATCAAGGCCCATGAGGTGGCGGTGATCTCGGGCATGGAGGCCGCGCTGAAGGGCGTGTTGCAGAAGTTGTCGCCAGAGAAACTCTCGGGCAAGATCGAAACCTCTGGCGGGCTTGGCGGCCTGCTGAAGGGGCGCAAGGCGCGTTACTGGGAGGTCTACGAGAAGATGTATGCCGAAATCTCGGATCAGGCGGCCGAGGATTTCCATGAACTGTTCAGCAAGGAATTCGCCCGCGCCTATCAGGAACAACTGGAAAAGCTGAAATGACCGGACCATCCCGCGAAGAACAAAGGAATGCCGATGTCCTGGGACAGTAAGGTTCTCTGGACCGAGGGGCTGTTCCTTCAGCCGCACCACTTCCAGCAGGCCGACCGCCATACCGAAGCGCTGGTGGCCGGCCTGGCACAGCGTGTGACCCCCTATGGCTGGGGCGTTTCGGATCTGGAAGTCGACGATGACGCGCTGAAGATCGGGCAATTCGCCCTGCGCAGCTGTTCTGGGCTGACGCAGGACGGGGTGGTGTTCCGCGTGCCGGGATCGGACGATCATCCCCCGGCGCTGGAGGTGCCGTCGAACACCAAGGATTGCGTTGTCTATCTTTCGGTTCCGCAGCGGCGGCAGGGCGCGGCCGAGGTGGACATGTCGGGATCCGAGCTTTCGGCGGCGCGTCTGCGTCCCGCAGAGCTTGAGATCACCGACACGATGGGCGCCGGCGGCAAGGCGGTGAACATGGCGGTGGGAAAGCTGCGGCTGCAATTCGCGCTGCAGGTGGACGACCTGTCCGATCGGCTGGTGATCCCGATCGCCCGCATCATCGAGGTGCGCGCCGACCAGGAGGTGGTGCTGGACAGTTCCTTCATCCCGTCGTGTCTGGACGTGCGCGCGTCAGAACGCCTGGGCGGCTTTCTGATGGAACTGGACGGGCTGCTGCAACACCGCATGAACGCGCTTTCCGGGCGGCTGACCCAGAGCGGCAGCGCCAAGGGGGCCGCCGAGATCCAGGATTTCCTGCTGCTGATGGTGCTGAACCGTGCTTTGCCGGTGATCCGGCATCTTTCCGCGATGGAGAACGTGCACCCCGCCCAGGTTTACCGAGAGGCGGTCGCGCTGGCCGGCGAACTTTCGACCTTCATGGCGCCCGAAAAGCACCCTCCACATTTTCCGCCCTATCAGCATCACGACCTGCCGGCCAGTTTCGTGCCGGTGATCCGCACGCTGCGCGAATACCTGTCCAAGGTGCTGGACCAGACCGCCGTGTCGATCCCGCTGGAGCCGCGGAAATACGGCGTTTCCGTGGGGATCATCAACGATCGCAAGCTGATCGGGAACGCCAATTTCGTGCTGGCGGTGACCGCCGATATCCCGACCGAGAATATCCGCCGTCATTTCGCGGGCCAGGCCAAGGTCGGCCCGGTCGAGGAGATCCGGCAGCTGGTCAACTCGGCCCTGCCGGGGATTTCCATGCGTCCGCTGCCGGTGGCGCCGCGCCAGATTCCCTATAACAGCGGGGCGGTGTATTTCGAACTGGACGGCAGCGATGCCAGCTGGGGCAAGATGACCACCTCGGGCGGGATCGCCGTGCATGTCTCCGGGGACTATCCCGGCCTGCAGATGGAACTTTGGGCCATACGGCAGGGTTGAACCAAAAGGATTGTGGCTGATGGCCGACGAGGATCCCTTCGCCGAACCGGACGACACCGACAAGACGGTGATCCGCCCCAATCCCGGCGGACGCCGCCCCGCGCCGAGCGCGGCCGCGGCGCCCCCTTCTGCGGCGGCGCCGGCCCCGGCGCAGCAGGGCGGGCAGATCTATGGCACGCCGTCGCACGCAGCCGGGTCCGCCGGTGGCGGTGCGAAACGGGGCGATGGCGCGAATCTCGAAACCGGGATGACGGGGATGAATACCCTGAACGCCTGTGCGGCGACGCTGTTTTCGCTGGTCAGCCGCATTCGCAACCGCGCCCAGCATCCGGACCCCGACGCGCTGCGCCGCTCGGTCGTGGCAGAGCTGCGCGCCTTCGAATCCCGCGCGGTGCAGGCGGGCGTCGACCCCCAGCATGTCAAGATCGCGCGCTATGCCATCTGCGCCACGCTGGACGATGTGGTGCTGAACACCCCCTGGGGCGGCGAGTCGTCATGGGCGCAGCAGTCGATGGTGGGAACCTTCCACCGCGAAACCGTTGGCGGCGACCGGTTCTATGACCTGCTGGCCCGGCTGGAGCAGGATCCGGGACGGAATATCGACCTGCTGGAATTTCTCTACATGTGCCTGGCGCTGGGTTTCGAGGGCCGATTGCGCATCGGCCCGAACGGCAAGGAGAAGCATCGCGAGATCCGCGAGGGGCTGGCACGGATCATCCGTGCCCAGCGAGGCGATGCCGAAACCGATCTTTCGCCGCACTGGCGGGGGCTGGACAAGCCGCACCGACCGCTTTCGGCCTGGAAGCCGATCTGGATCGCCATCGCTGCGGTCGCGGCCGTTCTGAGCAGCAGTTTCCTTGGCCTGTCCTATGCGCTGTCAGTGCGCAGCGAGGGGATCACGGGACAGCTCTCGGTTCTCGATCCCGCGGGGCCCGCAACGCTGGAACGGCGCGCGCCGCCTGTGATCGTGCCGCCGCAACCCCCCGAGGATACGCAGCTTGAAGAAGTCTCCTCTTTCCTGGAAGAAGAGATCGAGCAGGACATCGTGACGGTCTTCGAGGATGCCAACACGATTACCGTGCGCATCAAGGGGGCCGGTATGTTCCGGCCGGGCTCGGATTCCCTGCAGGACAATTTCCAGAAGCCGCTTTCGCGGGTGGCCGAGGCGCTGAACAACACCGAGGGGCCGGTGATCGTGGTGGGTCATTCCGATTCCGTCCCGATCAGCACGGCGCGCTTTCCGTCCAACATGGCCCTGTCGCTGGCACGCGCGGAAACGGTGCGCAAGACGCTGGCCGGGCAGGTCGACGACCCCGACCGGCTTAGTGCCGAGGGACGCTCGGACAAGGAACCGATCGCGACCAACGAAACCGCCGAGGGCCGGGCGCAGAACCGAAGGATCGAAATCGTGCTGGTCAAGCAGGGGGCTGAATGATGGCTCGTATCCTTCGCGCCCTGGGATCCGCGATCGGCATCGTGATCCTGATCACCATCGTTCTGTCGCTTTGCCTGTGGTTCCTGGGCGGGTTCCTCGGCTTCGGGGGCGCGCGGCCGTTCGAGACAATACTGGGCCGGCTGGTCGGCCTCGCCGTCATGTGGATCGCCGCGCTGGTGACGATCCTGGTCATCCTGCTGACCCGCCGGAAGCGGGACGAGGCGATGGCCGAGGAGATCGTGACCGCGGCCCAGCCGGCGTCCGCGCGCGACGAAGAGGACGAAGCCGTCACCGCCGAGCTTGGCGACATGCGCGACAAGCTGCGCCGCGCGATGACCCTGTTGCGCAAGTCGCGGCTGGGGCGCCGCCACCTTTATGAACTGCCCTGGTATGTGATGATCGGTCCGCCCGGCGCCGGCAAGACCACGGCGATCGTGAATTCCGGGCTTCAGTTTCCGCTGGCCGACGAAATGGGCAAACAGGCCATCGGCGGCGTTGGCGGGACGCGCAACTGCGACTGGTGGTTTACCGACAACGCGGTTCTGGTGGACACGGCCGGGCGCTATACCACGCAGGAAAGCGATGCGCAGGCCGACAACGCGGCATGGCTCGGATTTCTCGGTCTGCTGAAGAAATACCGCAAGCGCCAGCCGATCAACGGGGCCATCGTGGCGATCAGCCTGTCGGACCTGTCGATGCAGGACGAGACGACCCAGAAAAGCCATGCCGCCGCGATCCGGCGCCGCCTGCACGAACTGCGCGAGAAACTGGGCGTGCGGTTTCCCGTCTATGTGCTTTTCACCAAGGCGGACCTTCTGGCCGGCTTTACCGAATTCTTCGAACCGCTGGGCAAGGAGGCGCGAGAACAGGTCTGGGGGTTCACCCTGCCGCTAGCACCCTCGCGCAAAGAAGCCTCGCCGATCGCCGCATTCGATGACGAATACGCCCTGCTTCTGGCGCGGCTGAATGCACGGTCCCTCGACCGGATGCAGGCTGAAAGTGATCCCGAACGCCGCAGCCTGATCGCGTCCTTCCCGCAACAGCTGGCCTCGGTGCGCCCCGTGGCGCGTGACTTCCTGACCGAGCTTTTCCAGGACAACCGGTATGAGCATCGTCAGATGCTGCGCGGGGTCTATTTCACATCCGGCACGCAGGAGGGCACGCCGATCGACCGTCTGATGATGGGTATGGCGCGGACCTTCGGCATCGGCCGGCAGGCAATCGGTTCCGGGCGCGGGACCGGGCGTTCGTATTTCCTGACACGGCTTTTCGAGAATGTCATCTTCCCCGAGGCCGGGCTGGTTTCGGCAGATGACAAGGTCGAGCGACGCTATCGCTGGGCCAAGCGCGGCGCCATCGCAGCGACGATCCTGGTCGCGCTTGGCATGGGTGCTCTATGGACCCGCAGCTATCTGGGCAACCGCGCCCTTGCAACGGCGGCCGCTGAACGCATCGCCGAATACAAGCAGGCGACCGCGCAGATCCCCGGCAATCCGGTGGGCGACAGTGACCTGCCGCTGGTCGTGCCCGCGCTCAATACCTTGCGGGACCTGGCCGCCAAGCCCGCCCTGCAGGCCGGGCTTGAGCCCGGCAAGCTGGGCTGGGGGCTGTATCAGGGGGATGTGATCTCGAACGCGGCGCGCCAGGCCTATCGCAAGGGGCTGAACCAGCATTTCCTGCCGCGGCTGCTGTTGCGGCTGGAAGAGCAGATGCAGGGCAACGTGAACAACCCCGACCTGCTGTACAACGCTCTAAAGATCTATCTGATGCTGGGCCTGGTGGGGCCGATGAATGCCGATCTGGTCAAGGAATGGATGCGGGTGGATTGGGAACTGGCCTATCCCGGTTCCGAACGTGCCGACCTGCGTGCCGACCTGTCGTCGCATCTGGACGCGCTGCTGTCCAACCCGATGCAGCGGATCGACCTGAACAAGGATCTGGTCGATACGGTGCGGGGCGTCATAACCCGGATGCCGCAGGCGCAGAGGGTTTATGACAGCATCCTCAGCAGCGAGGCCGCGCGCGGCCTGCCCGAATGGCGGCTGACCGACGTGGGGGGGCCGGCGATCGGGCGCGCGTTCGTGCGCTCTTCGGGCAAACCATTGAACGAGGGGATCGCTGGCATCTTCACCTATGATGGCTTCCATACCGTCTTTCTGGAAGAGGCGCTGAGCGTGGCCAGCCGGGTCCAGAAGGACAGCTGGGTGCTCGGCCCGCAAGGCGAGATCGAGCAGAGCGAGGCCGCGCTGCGGCGTCTCAGCCGCGACGTTCTGGATCTTTATTACAACGACTACGTTGCCCGATACGATCAGCTTCTGGGCGATATCGACATCGTTCCGATGGAATCGCTCAGCCACGCGGTCGAGGTGACCAATGTGCTTTCGGGTCCGACTTCGCCCATCGTCAACGTGCTGAACGCGGTGGCGCATGAGACGCGGTTGACCGCGCCGCCCGAAAGCGCGGTACCCGAGGGCGCGAGCGAGGCGGGCGGGCAGTTGGCGAAGCTGGAAGCGCGCCGCAAGCTCAGCCCACGCGCGGAAAGTTTTTTCGAGGCGCTGTCGGCCACCGCCGCCGCATCGGGCCAGGACGCCCCGGATACGCCCGGCACCTATGTCGAAGAGCGGTTCGCATGGTTGCACAGGCTTGTGGCCTCGGAAGAAGGGCAGCCCTCGCAACTCGATCAGATGATGGGAACCCTGACAGAGGTCTACCGGGAGTTGAACAAGCTGAGCTTCTCGGGCGGTGTTGGCAACCCGCAGGCCGAAAACACCGCCCTGGCCCAGTTTCAGGCGGCCGCCGCGCGGCTGGACGGGCCATTGCAGCGTTGGTCCAAGCAGATCGTCGTGGGTTCTTCGGGCATTGCGGCTGACGGGACGCGCGCGGGCATCAATGCCACCTGGCAGACCGATGTACTGCCGCTGTGCGAGCGCGTGGTCGCCAACACCTATCCCTTCAATCCGCGCGCCCGCGCGGATGCCTCGATGAAGGATTTCTCGGCCCTTTTCGCGCCGGGGGGGTTGATCGACACCTTCTTCAATCAGAATCTGGCCAAGTTCGTCGATGTCCGGACCCGACCCTGGAGCTGGAAGGAGGTGAACAACACGGATCTGGGAATTTCACAGGCCGTGTTGAATGAAATGCAGCGTGCCGCCGAGATTCGCGACGCCTTTTTTGCGACGGGAACCCAGCCTCAGGTGAATTTCCAGATCACGCCGGAAGCGCTGGATCCCAAGGCTCGCTCGATCGAGCTGGAGATCGACGGCACCAAAATCGCTTTCAGCCACCGAGATGGCCAGCCGCGGCCGGTGGCCGTGACCTGGCCGGGGGCGGTCGGGCTGGCGCGGGTCAGCATGGAACCCTCGCAGCCAAATTCGGAAAGCGTGCTCAGCCGTGACGGGCCCTGGGCATTGTTCAGGTTGCTGGACGCTGCCGAGGTGCGCAATACCAACGCCTCGGATCGAAAACGGATCATATTCCGTATCGGCGGCCGTATCGCGATCTTCGAGCTTCAGTCGAGCTCGGTGCTCAATCCTTTTTCCCTGCCGGCGCTGACCAAGTTCAGCTGCCCCAAGAATTTCTGACCATGGGCGTGTACGGTGCCTTCGGGAAGATGCCCGCTCTTGGGGATTTCTTCCGGCTGAATGTCGCGCGCAGCTTTTCCGAACCGTGGGACAAGTGGTTGCAAGCGGGTCTGATCGAAGTCGGCGCCGCATTGGCCGAACGGTGGAACGACACCTATCTCACCGCGCCGATCTGGCGTTTCACGCTAAGCGGCGGGTTGGCGGGGCCGGCCGGGGCGCTGGGCGTCATGATGCCTTCGGTCGACCGGGTCGGCCGGTTGTTCCCACTGACCCTGGTGGCGCCGCTCGGGGCCGGGGCCTGCCCGTTGCGTGTGCACTTCCGGGCCCGGACCCGGTTCGAGGCGCTGGAGGAGATCGCGCTTGCGGCGCTGGAGGACGACATGACCCGTGAAGGCCTGGAGGCCCGCCTGCGCGGGCTGGGCTCCGTCCCGTCGGGGGCGCCTGCCCATGTGACCCGCGGTCCGGACGGCGCTTTGCTGATCTCGGCCCCGGACGGTGCCAGCCCCCAGGGGGAACTTGCAGCACGGCAGGCCGGGCAGGGATTTAGCGTTCCCAGTGTCTGGAGCCATGTGGCCGCGCGGGGCGAACGCATGATCCTGGCCGAGGGATTGCCCCGGCCGGCGCAGATGCGCTTGCTGTTCGATCCCGATGCGCCGGGCTGGACCGATCCGGGCCATCACATGGCGGTGGTGACATGAGCCGTGTCCGTCACAGCGCCATGACCCATGTCGGCAAGGTGCGCAGCACCAACGAGGACAGCATCCTGTCGCTGCCCGACCAGAGGATCTGGGTGGTCGCCGACGGCATGGGCGGGCATCAGGCCGGCGATTTCGCCAGCCAGACGGTGACCGAGGCGGTTGCCACGCTACCTGTCGCGCTGGAGCCGGGCGCGTTGATGCATGCGCTTCGCGATGCGATCGGACAAGCGCATACCCAGATCCGGCGCGAGGCGGAGCGCAAGGGGCTGGAAACGGTTGGCGCGACGGTGGTTGCACTGATCCTGACCGACGGGCATTTCGTCGCCTTCTGGGCCGGTGACAGCCGGCTCTACCGGTTTCGCGACGGCGAGATCGAGCTTCTGACGACAGACCATTCGCTGGTGGCTGAATTCGTCAAGGCGGGCACGATGACCTGGGACGAGGCCGAATTTCACCCGCAATCCAACGCGATCACCCGTGCCGTGGGCGTCGGCGAGTATCTGGAGCTGGAAAAGTTGCGTGGCGACGTGCGGCCGGGCGATCGTTTCCTTCTCTGTTCCGACGGGCTGACCAAATATGCCGGTTTCGAGACCCTGCGTCGCGCAGTGATCGGCGCGCCGATCGAGACGGTCGCCGACAAGCTTATGCAGATCGCCCTGCGCGGCGGCGGTGCCGACAATATCTCGGTGATCGTGATCGACGTTCAGTAGGCCAAATCCGCGCCATTGCCGTCCCGCGTTCAGGCGTGGCGGGCGGCGCTCATGCCGTGTCGGGGCCGGAGTGTCGCCGATGCACCGTGAAAGCCCGGTCAAGATCCGGGTTCAGCGCCAGCCCCAGCCCGGCCCCCGGTGGCACGGTGATCATGCCGTCCCGCACCTCGGGCAGTGCCGTCACAAGGTCGCGATACCAGGTGCGATAGAAGGCGCGCACGCTTTCCTGCACCAGCGCATTGGGCGCGTTCAGCGACAGGTGGGTCGAGGCGGCCAGCACCACCGGCCCGGTGCAGTCATGC
>JADQCD010000193.1 GCA_016278285.1 Actibacterium sp. | reverse complement strand
ATTTGGTGATCGCGTTGAACACCACGCGCGACACCGGCGTGTCCTTCTTGATCGCCTTCCGCTTGCGCAGGGTCTCCTCCAGGTGCCAGCTGATCGCCTCTCCCTCGCGGTCGGGGTCAGTGGCCAGGATCAGCGCGTTGTCGTCCTTCAGCGCGTCGGCGATGGCCTTGACGTGTTTTCTGGAATCGCTGGCCACCTCCCACTTCATGTCGAAACCATGCTCCGGATCGACCGAGCCATCCTTCGGCGGCAGGTCGCGGACATGGCCGTAGGACGCCAGAACGGTATAATCGTCGCCCAGATACTTGTTGATTGTCTTGGCTTTGGCGGGGGACTCGACGACGACAACTGGCATGAAATTCCTTTCGACTCGTGGCACAGGCCACTGGCGGCGCAAAATGTGGGTGGCTACGGGGGAATGTCAATGTGTGGTCAAGGCCGGTGCCGGGCGCCCCTTCGGGGCGGAAAAATCCGCCCTGCCGCCCGGTGCGCGTTCCTGAAAGAAAAAAAGGGGGGGCTGGCCGCGGCCCGGTCAGTCGTTGCGCGACAGCAGGCCGCCGGCCTGGCGCGTGATCCGTCCGTCCAGTTCCAGATTCAGCAACTCGGGCGTGACCCGGCCGGCAGGCAGGTCCAGGTCGCGGATCAGTTGATCCTCGGCCACGGGCGAGGGGCCGAGCCTTGACAGGATATCGGCATGAAGCGCCGGGATTTCGGCGATGGCCGGGGTCTTGGGCACCGGGCCTGCCGGGATCTCGGCAAAGCGGGCGGGCCGCTTCGGGGCCCGGTCGGGCGCGGATGCGGCAGACGCGGGGGCCAGCGCCTCGATCACGTCCGCGGCGTTGCGCACCAGCGTCGCACCGTCGCGGATCAGCATGTTGCAGCCGGCCGCACGCGCGTCAAAGGGATGGCCGGGCACCGCCAGCACGTCGCGGCCCTGATCCAGTGCGTTCCGGGCGGTGATCAGGCTGCCCGAACGGGCCGCGGCCTCGACCACGACGACCGCGCCGGCCAGCCCGGCGATGATGCGGTTGCGGCTGGGAAAGTGGCGCGCCTGGGGATGCGTGCCGACGGGCTGCTCGGACAGCACAAGGCCGGCCTCGGCGATACGGGCGGCCAAATCGGCATTCTCCGACGGATAGATCACGTCGACGCCGCCGGCCATCACGGCGACCGTGCCGCTTTCGAGAGATGCCATATGCGCCGCGGTATCGATCCCACGCGCCAGGCCCGATACGGTAACGACCCCGCCCTTGCCCAGCCCTTCGGCAAGGGCGCGTGCCATCCGGGTGCCGAGTGACGATGCGTTGCGCGCCCCGACCATTGCGACCATGGGTTGGCGCAGCAGGTCGAGCCGGCCGCGCGCCCATAACAGCGGCGGAGGGTCGGCGATCTCGGCCAGCGCGTCCGGATAGTCGGGAGATCCGAAGGGCACCGGGTGCGCATTGGCGGCGCGCCCCGCGGCCAGTTCGCGTTCGGCCGCAGCGACGGGGCAGGGGGCATAACGTTCGACCCCGGCGGCATGTGCCACTGCGGGAAGGGCGTCCAGCGCGGCCTCGGCGCTGCCATGTTCCGCCATCAGGCGGAAAAAGGTCGCCGGGCCGACCCGGCGAGACCGAATGAGACGAAGCCATGCGACCAGGGACTCTTCCCGGGTGGGTGGTGCGAGGGGGTGGGTGGAAGAATGTTTGTCCACTGGCCGCGCGACTCCGTCTCATCCGTGAGCCGAGATTGCGCGCGGCTAGGTTAACAGCACATGAATGACGACGAAAATTTTTCAGAATATTCGCAGGCCCGCGGATGACGCGCCCGGCGCTATGCCCCGGCGGGTGGCAGAGTCATGCGCCAGGCCCGGTGCCATCGCCGCATCAGGTCGCCGCGCCCCCCACGGTCAGGCCGCCGATCAGCAGCGTCGGCTGGCCCACGCCCACCGGCACCCATTGCCCGGCCTTTCCGCAATTGCCGATACCGGGGTCCAGGGCCATGTCATTGCCGATCGCGCGGATCTTCTGCATCGCGGTCGGACCGTCGCCGATCAGAGTGGCGCCCTTGACCGGGGCGCCGATCTTGCCGTCCTTAACGCGATAGGCCTCGGTGCAGGAAAAGACGAACTTGCCGTTGGTGATGTCCACCTGTCCGCCGCCGAAGCCCACGGCATGGATGCCGTCCTTCACCTCGGCCACGATGTCGTTCGGGTCGGTTTCGCCGCCCATCATGATCGTGTTGGTCATCCGCGGCATCGGCGCATGCGCGAAACTTTCGCGCCGGCCGTTGCCGGTGGGCGCGACCCCCATCAGGCGAGCGTTCTGCCGGTCCTGCATATAGCCCACGAGGAGACCGTTCTCGATCAGGACATTGCGGCCCGAGGGCGTGCCCTCGTCATCGAAGGTGATCGAACCGCGCCGGTCGGGAATCGTGCCGTCATCCAGGACGGTGACGCCGGGCGCAGCCACCCTCTGGCCCATCAGCCCCGCAAAGGCCGAACTGCCCTTGCGGTTGAAATCGCCCTCCAGCCCGTGGCCGACGGCCTCATGCAGCAGGATGCCGGGCCAGCCGGCGCCCAGCGCCACATCCATCACACCCGCCGGGGCCGGCTCGGCCCGCAGGTTCACCAGCGCAATGCGCAGCGCCTCGCGCGCGGTGGCCTGCCAGTGGTCGCGGGCGATCAACCCGGTCAGCCCGGTGCGTCCGCCGCCGCCGGCCATGCCGCTTTCACGGCGCCCGTTTTCCTCGACGATGACC
>JADQCD010000266.1 GCA_016278285.1 Actibacterium sp. | reverse complement strand
TATATTTAAGGCCACCGGAATTGAACCGTTCACGAGAAGGGCAGAACCCGCCACTGCCTGACATAGGGCGCCCCGCCGGACCCTGCAAGTCTTGCGCGATGTTCACGGGCCGTTCATGTTCGGCCCATGCAGGATTATCTTCAGCCGGGTCAGCTTCTGTCGCGCGGTGTGTGCCGCCACATGCGAAGCCATGATTTCGTGACCGTCGAGGAACTGGTGCCGACGCCGGGGCTGCGGGTTGATGTGATGGCTCTGGGCCCGAAGGGCGAGATCTGGGTCGTGGAATGCAAGGCGTCGCGTGCGGACTTCCAGGCGGATTCGAAATGGCATGGCTATCTGGATTGGTGCGACCGGTTCTTCTGGGCGGTCGATGGGGATTTCCCGTTGCACCTGTTGCCGGACAATACCGGCACGATCCTTGCCGACGCCTATGACGCCGAGATCATTCGGATGGGGCCCGAATCGCGGCTGGCTCCGGCCCGGCGCAAGGTTCTGGTCCAGAAATTCGCCCGCCATGCGGCGCTGCGGTTGCAGGGGCTGCGCGACCCGAAATACGGTCTACGGCAGGATGATGAAACCTGAATAAAAAAGTCGGAAAAAGACTTGCGCTATTTGATTGTCGTGGTAGTTGACTGTTGTTGTCGGGTATTCCCGACGCGACTGGAAACGCGAAAGGTAACGTGATGACTGATGATACAACCCCCCGCACGGTTCATGCGCGGCGGATGCTGACATTGGGCACGGTGGCCGCGACTCTGGCGGTTCCCGCCGCGGCGACCACGGGTGCCCCTCAGGTTTCCGACACACCGCCTTCGATTTCGCAACAGGCCGGGAACAGCAACTCGATCGTGCTGGCCGAAGGTGAAGGTGAGGGCGAGGGAGAGGCCAGCGCCGCCATCAAGGCCGATGGCAAAGGGCTGTTCGCCGCCGGGAGCGAACAAGGCGAAGGAGAAGGAGAAGGAGAGGGCGGCGGTGGGGGCGACCCGACCGTGACCTTTCTGCGCGACCTAGGCTTCATGACCGGCCATCTGCGCGCGGGCATGGCACTTTATGCCCAGGGTGACCTGGAGGCCGCACGCACCCATATGGGCCATCCGATCAAGGAAAAATACGAGGCGGTCGCCGGCCCGCTCGAAAAGCTCGGTTTCTCCGGGCTGCGTGCGGATATCGTCGCCCTGAGCAACGCCGCCGAGGCAGGAGCCGACGTGGCCGATATTCAGGCCCGGTTCGATCATGTGATCGAAGAGGTCGGCGAGGTCCGCGCGGCAACCCCGGCCGGAGCCCGCGACAGGTTGATGGCGCTGGCGGCACTGACCCGAATCGCGGCCGAGGAATATACCGTGGCCGTCGAAGGCGGCACCGTGTCGAACCTGCACGAATACCAGGACGCCTGGGGCTTCGTGCGCACCGTCGAGGCCGAAGCCACGCGCTTTGCCAACTCGGATGATCCTGCCGTGGCGAAGGCGGGCGCGCGCATCGTCGAGCAGGTCGGGGTCGCGGATGCGGCTTTCGGCGATCTTCAGGGCGCGGGCGATTTCCGGATGGATCCCAGCCTGCTTTTCGCCGCGGCGGCGCGCATGGAACTGGCGGCGCTGGAGGTGAAATGACCATGGTTTCCGTGATCGGCGATGTGCTGAGCACGGCAGAGGTGGCGGCCCTGCGCGAGGCCGCCGCCGACCTGCCGTTCCAGGACGGGCGGGCAAGTGCCGGACGCTTTGCCGCAGGCGTCAAGAACAATGAACAGGCCGAAAACTCCCCGGCGCTGGAAGCGATCCTCGAAAAGGTCAAGGCGGCGCTGGACGGCAACCCGCTGTTCCGCTCGGTGGCGCGGCCACGACGCTATACGCGGATGCTCGTGTCGCGCTATGAGCCGGGGATGGAATATGGAAGCCATGTGGATGACGCGATCATGGGTGGCGCGCGCACCGACCTGTCCTTCACCGTGTTCCTGTCCGACCCGGAAACCTATGACGGGGGCGGATTGATCATGCAGGAAGCGGCCGAGGATCGGCGATTTCGCGTCGATGCGGGCGACATGGTGCTATATCCCACCGGGCAGTTGCACCGGGTCGAGCCGATCACGCGCGGCACCCGGCTGGCCGTGGTCGGCTGGGTGCAGAGCTGGGTGCGCGATCCTGCCCGGCGTGAGGTTCTGCACGATCTCGATACCGCCACCCAGGCGGTTTTCGAGGCGGGCGGCAAGACCCAGCATTTCGACAGGTTGCTGAAGGCCAAGACCAACCTTTATCGGATGTGGGCCGAGGGCTGAGCCTGGGGACTTAGCCGCCCTTTTTCTTGGGCTTTCCACCGCTTTGCGACTTCTTTCGCGCATGGGCGGCCGCGGCGCGGATTTCCTCGGCGATTTCCTCGGCTTCTTCAGGCTCGAAGTCGAGCGGCAGTTCCAGGCCCTCGGCCTCGACATATATCCGGACCATGCCCAGCGTGGTCGGGCCGATCTGAAGATTGGCGGCGAGGTCGCTTTCCTTGTCGATGCCCATTGCGGCACACTCCTGCTTGCGTGCGGGCGGATTACTCCGATGCCAACGCCATGGCAAGTGGCGGCCTTGCCCCCGCCGCATCGGACGACCTGGCGCGAGGTGGGCGTGGTTTTTGCGGCAGGATGGCCATGTATGGCCGGGACGTCGCGTCGGGATCGGGCCCATCGGGGAAAATCTTGCCCTTGCAATCCGGCCATCGCGGCGCTAAATCCCGCAGCCAGTGCCGCCTTAGCTCAGTTGGTTAGAGCGC
>JADQCD010000183.1 GCA_016278285.1 Actibacterium sp. | reverse complement strand
TTGCGACGTCGCTATGCACGTGTCTTAGGCCATCGCGCCGCCACCGAGCAGGCGGCGACAACCGGGCGGTTACGTTCAAACCGCCCTTGCGCTCGACGTCCTTTACGCATTAGACCCTTGTCGCACGGAGAGGTGGCCGAGTGGTCGAAGGCGCACGCCTGGAAAGCGTGTAGGCGGGCAACCGTCTCCAGGGTTCGAATCCCTGTCTCTCCGCCACATTCAGATACTGAATCCGTCCAGGGGCCCCGATTGGGGCCTTTTTTCTTTTTGTTTCAAAGGGCGTTGGCAGGGCCATCCGCCCTTCGGAGACTGGGCGCTTGAAGCGGAATGGGTCTCCGAATGGCCTGCGTCTCTCTTCGAGCGCCCCTCGACTGTCACGGGACGGCGTGAAACATCCTTGAAACTCCAATGGGTTGCGGCGTTCATGGGGTCGTCCCGTTCGCGAGTTAATCCGGTGAAGGAGACGGACACGAAGGCGCAGGGCGGCCAGAAGGACGGCTCCGTGGCGGCCGATCCCCAAGTCCGGCGGAAGCGTCCGAAGCGAGCCAAGGCCCTGCCGGAAGTCTCTGATGACAAACAGACTTCGCGCCCATAGCCTGGCGAAATGTCGAACGGTCCTTGGACAGATGAAGAGAACGACCTGATCGTCGCGAATTACTTCGCGATGCTCGCCGACAACATCTCCGCGCGCCGCTACAGCAAGGCGGAGCATCGCCGCGCGCTGCTGCCGCTGCTGAACGACCGGTCCGAGGGGTCCGTCGAGTTCAAGCACCAGAACATCAGTGCGGTGCTGAAGGGCCTCGGCGAGGACTGGATCCCCGGCTACAAGCCCGCGTTCAATTTCCAGATGACCTTGGTGGATGCCGTGGCGCGGTGGCTGGCGCTGAACCCCGCCTGGCTCGGGCGCCAACCGGGGCTGCAACCCGGTGCTGGCCTGCGCGAGGCAGCGCAGATCTGGATCGGACCGCCGCCGACGTTGTCGAACCAGCCGCCGCCGCAGGAGCTGGACCAGATGCTACACATCGCCCGCAAGTTCGATGTGGCTGGGCGGGACGAGCGCAACCGGGCCCTCGGCCGCGCGGGAGAGGAACGTGTGCTGGCGCATGAGCGCGCGGCATTGCGGACGGCAGGACGGGACGATCTGGCCCGCAAGGTGCGCTGGGTGTCGGAGGAGGATGGCGATGGCGCGGGCTACGACATCGCGAGTTTCGCCCCGGACGGTCTGCCCCGGCTAATCGAGGTCAAGACGACGAACGGATGGGAGCGCACGCCCTTCCACATCACGCGCAACGAGCTGGCGGTGGCCGAGGAGCGCCGGTCGGAATGGCGCCTGTTCCGGCTGTGGAATTTCTCACGCGAGCCGAAGGCGTTCGAACTGCACCCGCCGCTGGACGCGCATGTCTCACTGACCGCGACGACGTTTCAGGCGAGCTTTCGTCAGTCGAACACCCGCTCAGGCTGATCATCCCACGGCAGGGCCGCAACATCGGTGAGTTTCAACAGGGTCACGGCGGGCACCTCGCGCTTGTAGACCAAGCGCTTGAGGACCCCCGGCGCCAGATAGGCGAGCCGCAGCTGTCGGCTGACATGGCGTTCGGCAAGCCCCACAGCCTTCGCCAGATCGGTGACCGTGTTGAATTCGCCAGCTTCCATGCGCCGCCGCCAGCCCCACGCCCGGCCGATGGCGCGCAGGATATGCGGATCCTGCGTCCGGTCTTCGCTGGGCAGATAGGTGGCGGGCGGCATGATCTTCGGCCGCCCGTTCTGCTTGCGGACCTTGAGCGGCACGAAGATCTGGATGGACTCGTCGTGTTTCATCATTCCGCCGCCACCTTCTTTCGTGGCGCCATCATGTCGCGCATGACGCCCGAGACGCCGTCGGTCCGGACATCAATCACCAGTCCCTCGGACGTCACGGTGACCCGGCGCACCAGCAACTGCACGATCCGGGTCTGCTCTGCAGGGAACAGTTGGCCCCAGACGTCATCGAACGTTTGCAGCGCGGAGATCACGTCGGCCTCGGCGAAGGCGTGACCCTCGCGCGCCAAGTGGGCAATGACCTGTGCCGTGATCGACGGCGCGCGCATCACCCGCCGCAACTCGGTCACCACAGCCGCTTCCACGAGGTCGGCAGGAAGGCGGCGTGGGATGCCCTCATCGCTGGGTTCGCGGTTCTTGATGACGTCCATCGAAACGTAATACCGGTATCGGCGCGTGCCCCTCTTCGTACTGCTCGGGGTCATGGCGGCGCCCGTGGCCGTAAAGATCAGCCCCTTGAGCAGCGCAGGCGCCTGCGCGCGCGTGTTGTTGGCGCGCTTTCGCGGGTTCTGCCGCAAGATGGCATGGACCTGATCCCACAGCTGCCCGTCGATGATGGCCTGATGCTCGCCGGGATAGGCCTTGCCCTTGTGGACCGCGTCGCCGCGATAGACGCGGTTCACCAGCACCCTGTAGAGATATCCCTTGTCGACCAAGGTGCCCTGCTTGTTGCGGAGCCCATTGCGGCGCAGTTCGCGGGCCAGCACGGTCGCTGATCCGACATCGACGAACCTCTCGAAGATGCCCCGCACGGTAGCGGCCTCTTCCTCGTTCACCACGAGCTTGCGGTCCTTTACATCGTACCCGAGCGGGACATAGCCGCCCATCCACATGCCCTTCATTCGGGAGGCGCGGACTTTGTCACGGATGAGCGCGAGAGCACGGCCGCCTACCGCCGCGCCGATGCGCTGAAGCGGCTCTACAAGCTTGCCCGC
>JADQCD010000294.1 GCA_016278285.1 Actibacterium sp. | reverse complement strand
TCTTGCCCATGCGGCGGGCCAGGATGATCTGGCCCAGCACGTTGTTGATCTTGTGCGCGCCGGTATGATTCAGTTCGTCGCGCTTCATATAGACCTTTGCGCCGCCCAGATGCTCGGTCAGACGCGCAGCATGATAGAGCGGACTGGGCCGGCCCACATAATGGGTCCACAGGTCGTTCATTTCGTCCCAGAAGCTCTGGTCGGTCTTGGCGTTCTCGTATTGCTCTTCGAGTTCCAGGATCAGTGGCATCAGTGTTTCGCTGACAAATCGGCCGCCGAACATTCCGAACCGGCCGTTCTCGTCCGGGCCGGTCATGAAACTGTTGATGAGGTCCTCAGCCATTCTTCACTCCTCGTAGGCCCGCAGGCATGGCCCCGTCTTCATTCTCGCCCGACCGCGCCGCGGCGATGAACGCTCGGATCAGCGCCGCATCCTTTACCCCCGGCGCAGTCTCGACGCCAGATGAGACATCGACCTGCCGCGCACCGGTCAGGCGGATCGCGTCGGCCACATTGTCCGGCGTCAGCCCGCCGGCCAGCATCCAGGGCACCGGCCAGCGCCGTCCGGCAATCAACCGCCAGTCGAAGGCCAACCCGTTCCCCCCCGGCAGCGCGGCCCCCGTCGGCGGTTTCGCGTCCACCAGAAGCTGGTCTGCCACGCGGCCGTAGTCGTCCAGCCGGGCCAGGTCGGCCCCGTCCGCCACGCCCACGGCCTTCATCACCGGCAGGCGGAAACGCGCCCGGATTTCCGACACACGTTCCGGCGTTTCCGCCCCGTGCAGCTGAAGCATGTCCAGCGGAACCCGGGCCACAAGCCGATCAAGAAACGCATCGTCGCCATCGACCGTCAGCGCCACCCTGGCCACGCCCGGCGGCACCTCACCGGCCAGCGCGCTGGCCGTGTCCAGCCCGACATTGCGGGGTGATTTCGCAAAGAACACGAACCCGACATAGGCCGCACCGGCCCTGACCGCTGCCCGCACATGCTCCGCAGCGGTCAGACCGCAGATCTTTACCCTGATGCCGTTCATTTCCATGACAGGCATCTAGCCCGCCTTGCGCGGTTCCTCAAGAAGCGTCAGAACTTCGTCACGCTCCTGCTCGGCCCCGGAAGAGCGTTTCAGGTTCTTGACTTCACGCTCCAGCTTGCGCGCCTCGCGTTTGGCGCGGCCGCCTTCGGCGCGAATCCGCGCCTCGCGCAGCCATTCCCAAACGAACCCGATCATCAGCCCTGCGACGATTCCGCCGAACACGACCAGGAACAGGGGCAGCCGGATTTCCCATGTCAGACCGGCAAAATGGCCCAATTCCTCGGGCAAAAGGCGCAACGCGACCATGCCGCGATTGGCCAGCGCCACGGTGACAAGACACAGCCCCAGAACAGCAAGGAAAAGATAACGGATGTAGCGCAGCATTGAGGTTTTTCCGATCATTTGGCGTTCAGCCGGTCACGCAACAGCTTGCCGGTCTTGAAGAACGGCACGCATTTCTCTTCGACCTCGACCGCCTCGCCGGTGCGCGGGTTGCGCCCGATGCGCGCGTCGCGTTTCTTGACGGAAAACGCGCCGAAGCCGCGCAGTTCAACCCGGTCGCCGCGGGCCATGGCATCGATGATCTCTTCGAAGATCGTGCTCACGATACGTTCAACATCGCGTTGAAGCAGGTGAGGGTTCTCATCGGCAATCTTCTGTATCAGTTCCGAGCGGATCATATATTGCAGTCCCCCTGGTCCGGCCCTTGTGTTCGTGCCGTTTATCCTAATGCGAGCGTGGCCGACTATATGCCTGTTTGCGCCACAGAGAAACAGAAAGCATTGGAAAAGCACGGGAAAGCTCGTGAACAGGGCCGTTTGGGCGGAATCCCGCACTGCATGACGGCCGCGCGCACCCCCCGATCGGCGGGCGTGGACCGCGGAGTGCGCCGTCGGGATATTGATTCGCGACCACGAAAAACGGCCCCGCGCGGGACGCGGGGCCGTCTTCTGATTGCTGCCGGGTGGGCAGGTATTATTCGTCGTCGCCCTTCAGAGCGGCGCCCAGGATGTCACCCAGAGAGGCGCCGGAATCGGAGGAGCCATACTGCTGCACGGCCTCTTTTTCCTCGGCGATCTCGCGGGCCTTGATCGACAGCCCCAGACGGCGCGACTTGGCATCCACGTTGGTGACGCGAACATCGACCTTGTCACCGACCTGGAACCGCTCGGGCCGCTGTTCGGACCTGTCGCGGGACAGGTCGGACCTACGGATGAAGGACTTCATGCCCTCATGCTCCACCTCGATGCCACCATCCTCGATAGAGGTCACCGTAACGGTGATGATCGAGCCGCGCTTGACGCCATCCACGGCCTCGGCAAACGGATCGCCACCCAGTGCCTTGACCGAAAGCGAGATACGCTCGCGCTCGGGATCGACTTCGGTCACGACCGCATGCACGACATCGCCCTTGCTGTAGTTCTGGATCGCGACATCGCCACGCTCGTCCCAGCTCAGATCGCTCAGGTGCACCATGCCGTCGATATCGTCGTCCAGGCCGATGAACAGGCCGAACTCGGTGATGTTCTTCACCTCGCCCTCGACCTCGGTGCCCACCGGATGACTCTCGGCAAAGACTTCCCACGGGTTGCGCTGGGTCTGCTTGAGGCCCAGCGACACGCGACGCTTGGCGGTGTCGATCTCCAATACCATCACGTCCACCTCCTGCGAGGTGGAGACGATCTTGCCGGGATGCACGTTCTTCTTGGTCCAGGACATCTCGCTGACATGG
>JADQCD010000052.1 GCA_016278285.1 Actibacterium sp. | reverse complement strand
GGCCCGATTACGGCTGGTTGTCCGAGGAAACCGCCGACGGGCCCGCCCGCCTGGCAGCGCGCCGCGCCTTCGTCGTCGATCCGCTGGATGGCACGCGGGCCTTCGTGAAGGGCGAACGGGCCTTTGCCCATTCGCTGGCCGTGGTCGAGGATGGTGTCCCACGTGCCGCCGTTGTCTATCTGCCGATGCTGGACCGGCTTTTTGCCGGTGAAACAGGCGCCGGTGCCGCGCTGAACGGCACACCGATCCGCACCGGGGCGCATGCCGAACTGGACGGGGCCGACATCCTGATCGCACGACCGGCGCTGGCGTCTTGTTACTGGGGCGGGCCGGTGCCACGGATCACCCCGCACACGCGGCCGTCGCTGGCATATCGGATGTGCCTGGTCGCGCAGGGGCGGTTCGACGCAATGGTGACGATCCGCGACACCTGGCACTGGGACAGCGCCGCCGGCACGCTGATCGTTACCGAGGCGGGCGGAGTGGTCAGCGACCGGGGCGGGGCGCCGCTGCGATTCAACACGGCGCATCCGTTTTCGGCAGGGCTGGTGGCAGCGCCCCCCGGTTTGCATTCGCAGATCCTGCACCGGCTTGCCTGACCCCTGGCACAAGGCGGCGAACACGCCCGTGGCCCCGTCCCCCTTTCGCGGCGTTGCGGCATGGTCTAGGTTTGCGCCACTTCATCCTTGAAAGCATCGGAGAGTGAAATGACACAACGTCTGCATCTTGTCTTCGGCGGCGAGTTGGTCGACCCCGGCAGCACGACTTTCAAGAATGTCGACGACATTCATGTCGTGGGAATTTTCCCCGATTACGAAAGCGCCTACAGTGCATGGAAGGCTGAAGCCCAGCGCACGGTCGACAATGCACACACGCGGTATTTCATCGCCCATTTGCACCGGCTGCGCGACGAGAAGACAGAGGCCAGCCCGACCGAAGAGCTTGACGGCTGAGCCCCTTGCCGATGGCCATGCCCTCAATCACTTTCTGGCTGGACCGGCTTTTGGGCCGTCGGCCGGCATCGGCGGGACGCCCGGCCACCACTGCGCAAAAGGCGCTGTCCTTCACGGAACAACCCCGGCCCGAAGGCCCGTTGGTCATGCTTCAGGGCGCACCCCGCAGCATCGCCGCCCTGGTGCGGGCGGCCGAACAGGGCTTTGCCGACCTGACTTTTCTGTGCGTCGGCTGTGGCGCGGCGACGTCTCCTCAGCCGCAGGACGATGACGGTCCGGTGCTGCTGCGGCGCCCGGAGCCCGTCGATGCGCAGGGATTTCTTGGGCATTGGCGCCCCGATGCGGCGCTGGTCTTCATCTCGACGCTGGCGCAGCCACTGACGACCGCGCTGTTTTCGGCCGGGATCCCCGTCTTGATCATCTGCGACGACCTTCCGAACCGGGCACAACGGCGCCGGTTGCGACAGGCCGACCGTATCTTCGCCATCGGCGCGGATATTGCATCGGCTCTCGAACGGCTGGGTGTGCCCGAAACCCTTGTCACCGCTTGCGGTCCCCTTGCCGACGTAGCCCGAGCACCAGGTTGGAACGAAGCCGAACGGGACATGATGGCCCGCCTCATTGCCGGCCGTCCGGTCTGGCTTGCGGCGCAGACGACCCCCGCCGAAGATCGTATCATGGTCGAGGCCCAAACCGCATCGGCCCGGCTTGCCCATCGCTTGTTGCTGATCCTGGTTCCCGATGATCCGGACCGCGGGTCCGAACTTGCCCGGCGGCTTCGCGAGAGCGGCTGGCAGGTGGCCTGCCGCTCGGCCGAAGAGTATCCGGACGAAGAGACACAGATCTATCTGGCCGACACCCGGGATGAACTTGGTCTGTGGTATCGCCTTGCGCCGATTTCGTTTCTCGGCGGTTCGCTTGAAGGGCACGGAAGCGTCGACCCCGCCGCTGCGGCCGCGCTCGGCTCGGCGATCGTTCATGGTCCGGATCACGGCGTCCATGATGCGCTTCTCGAACGGCTTGATACGGCGCGGGCTGCGCAACCTGTGAACAACGCGCCGGAACTTGCCCGCGCGCTCAACAGCCTGATCGCCCCGGACCGGTCGTCCGAATTGGCTCAGGAAGCCTGGAAGATCGCGACCGAGGGGGCCGAAACCGCGCTTTCGATCGCTGCCCGTCTGCAGACTGTTCTGGACGCGGCGGAGCGGGACTGATGCGCGCCCCGGCCTTCTGGTTCGCCCCGCCGCACCGGCCCGGGCTCGCGGCACGTCTGCTCTGGCCCCTGGCGGCACTCTATGCTTGGGGCACGGCGCGGCGCCTGTCCGGATGTCGCCCCTACAGGGCGGGTGTTCCCGTGATCTGCATCGGCAATATCAATGCGGGCGGAACCGGCAAGACCCCGACCACGATCGCGTTGGCCCAGCGGCTGATCGCACGCGGCGCATGCCCGCATGTCGTGTCGCGCGGGTATGGCGGCCGCTTGCCGGGGCCGCTGCGAATCGACGAACGCGTACACGGCGCCGCCGATGTCGGGGATGAGCCGCTGTTGCTGGCCGCCTTCGCCCCCACCTGGGTTGCCCGTGATCGGGCCGCCGGCGTTCGCGCGGCCGAGGCATCCGGGGCAGATGTCATCCTGCTGGACGACGGTTTTCAAAACCCCGCCGTGGCCAAGGATCTTTCAATCGTCGTCGTCGATGCCGCCACGGGTTTTGGAAATGGTCGGGTTATCCCCGCAGGCCCCTTGCGTGAACCCTTGTCGATCGGCCTGAAGCGCGCGGATTTTCTGCTGTCTATCGGACCGGATGCCGCGCAACACCAACTTGCCTGGGTCTGGGGGCGGCAGATCGGCCTGCCGCGTCTCAGCGCCACGCTGAAACCGCTGCCCACCGGAATGGACTGGCACGGCCTGGAGGTTCTCGCCTTTGCCGGGATCGGGCACCCCGGGAAATTCTTCGCCACCCTGCGCGACCTGGGGGCCAAACTTCTGCGGGCCGAGGCGCTGAGCGATCACCAACCGCTCGGCGAAGCATTGATGAGCCGCCTGGAAAACGAATCCCGCCTGCTCGGCGCGCAGATGGTGACCACGGAAAAGGACGCGGTGCGCCTGCCCGCGGCTTTCCGGCAGAAAGTGCTGACCCTGCCGGTGCGGCTGGAATTCAATGATGCGAAGGCACTGGATGCGGCCCTCGACCGTCTGATGCCGCGGTGATGGCGTCCGGGCGCCGCACACCGAATAGTAACGATTGACTTCTAGCCTTCCCTTGCACCCGGACGGAGGGCCACATGAATTTGCAGACCGAGGATCACAATGGAACGCAGGTGGTTTGCGTGGACGCCGCGCGAATCGACGCCGCCGTTGCCATCCAGTTCAAGGACCTGATGCGTGAGGTGACCACACCCGGAAATGGGCGCGTCGTCATGGATCTTTCCCGGGTGGAATTTCTGGACAGCAGCGGCCTGGGCGCCGTCGTGGCAGCGATGAACCAGTTGGGGCCCGATCGCCACCTCGATCTCGCCGGGCTGACCCCGACCGTTGCCAAGGTGTTTCGGCTTACCAGAATGGATCGCATCTTCAGGATTCACCCCGATCTTGACGCCGCCCTTGCCTCCGGACCCGATGCGGCGTGACCATGGAACTTTCTGCCATGTCCGATCGTTCGGACTGCCCCGGTTCAGGCAGTTTCCATCGCCCGGTTGCGACTTTCCGTCTCGCGTTCAAGGGCGAGGTCATGTCGGTCCGACGGGCCCTGCGGGATGTATCTGACTGGCTGGGCCAACAGGGCATCGGCCCGTCACATCGCGGCACGGTGCAGATCGTCATGGCCGAAGTTCTGAACAATATCGTCGAACACGCCTATTTCGGAACCGGGGCCGGCCCGATCGCCTTGCTGATCAGCGATTGCAGCACCGGGCTGGCGGTGCGCGTCTCCGACAAGGGGGGGCCGATGCCCGGCGGAAGATTGCCCGACGGCACGACGCCGGACGGGAACCACCCCGGCGCAATGAACGAGGGCGGGTATGGCTGGCTCCTGATTCGGACCCTGGCGGATGACCTGCACTATGAGCGGAGCGGAACGTGCAACAAGCTGAGCTTTCTGCTGCCGCTTCGGGGCGATCGCCGGGAGTGAACCTGATCTTCGCGGGGTCAACTGCCCGGAAACGGCCACATTAAGACCACATGGCGGCCCGAATGCCGGGGCAGAAAGGGGATGTAGCTGCAAAAGGCTTCCCTCGGCGTCGCGTTAACAGCCCCCACCCAGTGCGCGGCGTCGAGGTCCTTTGCCGATCCTGTTCCTGACCATCGTCGATCCGACGGAAAAATCCGCATTGGCATCCGCCGGGGGCTTGCCTAGTGTTGCGCCCGAAACAGCAAACGGGACAGCACCATGCGCGATTTCCACCTTCCCGGCCGGTCGGCTGTCTTTGCCACCAACGGAATATGCGCGACATCACATCCGCTTGCGGCAAAGGTCGCGGTGCAGGTGCTCGAATCCGGCGGCAACGCTGTGGATGCCGCCATCGCGGGCGCGGTTCTTCTGGGCATTGCCGAACCGCAGATGACAGGGATTGGCGGCGATTGCTTCGTGCTGCTCAAACCCGCGGGGGAAGAGCGGATCGTGGCGCTTAACGGGTCGGGCCGGGCCCCGGCGGCGCTTTCGGCGGCGCAGATGCGCGCGGCCGGACACACCGCCGTGCCGATTGACGGACCCGAGGCGGTGACCGTGCCCGGCGCGGTCGACGCCTTCTGCCGATTGTCGAAGGACTGGGGCCGCAGCGGCCTGAAAACCAGCCTTGCCCCCGCGATCCACTACGCCGACGCCGGAATCCCGGTCGCGCCGCGCACGGCTTTCGACTGGCAAACGGCCGAGCCGCGGTTGAAGGGGGCGGCGCGGGACCACTTTCTGCTGAATGGTCAGGCACCGCGGCCGGGCCAGGTCTTTCGCGCGCCGGGCCAGGCCGAAGTGCTGCGCCGGATTGCAATGGACGGGCGTCAGGGGTTTTACGAAGGCGAGGTGGCCGAGGACATGGTCGACAGCCTGCGGGCCCTGGGCGGCGTGCATACGCTGGAAGATTTCGCCAGGACCGCCTGCGATTATACCGAACCGGTCAGCGGCGCCTACGGGGATGTGGACCTGGTCGAACATCCGCCCAACGGCCAGGGGGCCACTGCGATCCTTCTGGCCAGGATCCTGAGCCATTTCGACATCGCCGCGATGGAGCCCTTCGGCGCCCGTCGCGCGCATATCGAGGCCGAGGCCGCGAAGCTGGCCTATGACGCGCGAAACCGGTTCCTTGCCGATGCCGACCATACGACGCGGCTGGACCACATGCTGTCGGACGGCACCGCCGAACGCCTGGCCGGGCTGATCGACCCGAAGCGCGCGATGGAAAGCCCCGCCGCGCTGAGCGAGGCCGTCCACAAGGACACGATCTATCTGACGGTGGTCGATCGGGACCGCATGGCCGTCTCGCTGATCTACTCGGTCTATCACAGCTTTGGCTCCGGGCTGGCCTCGGACAGGTTCGGAATCAATTTCCAGAATCGCGGTGCGGGCTTCACCTTGCAGGAGGGGCATCCGAACGAAGCCGCCGGCGGCAAGCGGCCGATGCATACGATCATTCCAGGTATGATCCGCCGGAACGACAAGCTGATCATGCCCTTCGGGGTGATGGGCGGCGCCTATCAGCCCAACGGCCACGCCCGGTTCCTGTCCAACGTCGTGGATTTCGGGATGGCGCCCCAGGCGGCGATCGACGGCCCGCGCAGCTTTGCCGACGCCGGAATCCTGAAGGTCGAGCGCGGCTATTCCGACGCCGTGCGGGCCGAACTGGCGGACCTCGGGCACAACGTCGTGATCCCGCAAGAGCCGATCGGTGGCGCACAGGCGATTCTGATCGACGATGAGGCCGGCGTTCTTGAAGGCGGGTCGGATCCGCGCAAGGACGGCTGTGCGCTTGGGTATTGATCGCTTGAAAACAGATCTGTCCATGATCGGAACCGGCCCATGTTCATTGTAACGCTGCTCTGCAACCCCGACGATCCCACGCTCGACCCGTCCATGGTTGACGCGCTGCGCAACGCCTGGGGTGGCGGCGATATTCAGTGGCTGGCGCCCGACCTGGCGGCGAAATTCGCCGTTGCGCGCGTTCCGGAAAACCGTGATTCCGTCTGGCAGGAGCTTCAGGCCGCGCGAATAGACATGGTGATTCAGCCAGCCGAGGGACAGCGCAAGGCGATGCTGATCGCTGATATGGACAGCACGGTGATCCGACAGGAATGCATCGACGAGCTTGCCGCCGAGGCGGGCATCGGCCCCAGGGTCGCCGAGATCACGGCGCGCGCGATGAATGGCGAGCTGGATTTCGAGGGCGCACTGAAAGAGCGGGTCGCGCTGCTGAAGGGGTTGAAGGCCGGGGTGATCGAAAAAGTTCTGGACAGCCGCATCACCTATACCCCGGGCGGTGACGTATTGGTGGCGACGATGCGGGCCAATGGCGGTCACGCGGTTCTGGTCTCGGGCGGGTTCACCAATTTCGCCGACCGGGTCGGGGCCAGGCTGGGCTTTAACGAGACCCGCGCCAACACGCTGCTGATCGAGAACGGCCAGCTGACCGGCGAAGTGGCCGAGCCGATCCTGGGGCGCGAGGCCAAGGTCGCCGCGCTGCGCGAGATCAGCGCGCGCCTGGGCCTGGCGCTGGACCAGGTCATGGCGGTGGGTGACGGCGCAAACGATCTGGGGATGCTGGGGCTGGCCGGGGCCGGTATCGCGCTGCATGCGAAACCCTCGGTCGCCGCGCAATGCGATATTCGCATCAACCACGGCGACCTGACGGCATTGTTGTATCTGCAAGGCTACAACAGGGACGAATTCGCCGCCGTTTGAAGGGTTGCCGCTAAAGCAACCCGTCGGCGCCGCGAATCACGCCCACCTCGATCCCGCGTCGGTTCAGAATCGGCGCGTTCAGCCGCTTTCGGGTTGCCGGATGGTCCGCGTCGAGCACCCCCAGGCGAACCAGCAGCGCGGCCATCGTCGCCTCGGATGCACGGGTGGCACCATCGGCGATCTTCAGCGCCACGCCTAACCCCTGTTCCGGCACGATCGCGGTGAACACGCCCTCGGCGCCGGTCTTGATCGTCACCTTGCCGTCCATCGCCCGCATCAGTTCGGTGCAGGCGCGGCCTTCGCCCGCCACCAGTTCCGGGTAGGTCCGCATGCAGCGGGCCAGGCGCGCGGCGGCCCGTTCGCGATGGCCGGCACCGTCCTCTTGCGCATTGGCGAAGAAGGCCATCGCGCGTGCCAGCGCATGCAGCGTCGTCGCGAAATTCGGGGCCGCGCAGCCGTCGATCCCGAAGCCGGGGCTTTCCATCCCGGTCACATCCTCGAACGCCTCGCGCACCGCGAGCTGCACCGGATGGGACGGATCGACATAGTCCGGACCTGCCCCAAGATGCCTTGCCAGCGTCAGGAAGCCGCAATGCTTGCCCGAGCAGTTGTTGTGCATCTGGCAGGGCTCTGCGTGGGCGCGGATCATCGCGTGCTTGGCTTCGCTGTCGCGGGGCACCTCCGGGCCGCAGCGGAACGCATCGTCGGTCAGTCCCAACATGTCGAGCCATTTCTCGACCATGCCCGTGTGGATCGGGGCGCCCTGGTGCGACGCGCAGGCCAGCGCCAGTTGCGCGTCACTCAGCCCGAACGCATCCGCCGCGCCACTTTCGATCAGCGGCAGCGCCTGGATCATCTTCACCGCCGAACGCGGCAGGATCACCTTTCCCGGGTCGCCCCAGGATTGGGCGATCTGCCCGGCGCGATCACAAATCACGGCATGGCCCAGATGCAATGATTCAAGGAACGGGCCGCGCCAGATCTCGACCATGGGGAACGGTTCGTTCATGAAGCCTCCTGCTGCTCACACATGCGCGATTTTCTGCCAACAGGGCTTTCAAAAATCGCGTGTTTCACGTTACTGTCCGACTATCGAGTTGAAAACCGCCGCGCCACCCGAAAAGTTCCGGAAAACGGGCGTCTTGGCGACCGGCAGAGGCAAGGACGGCTGGAGGCTGAAATCGACATGAAATCTTTCGTTCGGATTGGCGTCGTCGCGGCGATGATCGGCATCATCGCGACCGTCGGTGCATCGGCACAGGAAGAATCGGATAACCGGGTGGCGGTTGAAACCGATTGGAACGTTTTCGCCGAACCGCCGGAAAAGCCGACAGAATGCTGGGGCGTCTCGGTGCCGAAGGAAACCGTAAACACCGACCAGGACGGTAATATCAAATCCGTGTTGCGGGGCGAGATTCTGCTGTTCGTGACGTTTCGTCCGGGCGTCGATGGCGAGGTCGCCTTCACCGGCGGCTATCCGTTTGCCGAGGACAGCTTCGTCGAGATGGAGATCGGCGACCAGAAGTTCGAACTGTTTACCGACGGGCAATGGGCTTGGCCCAGGTCAAAGTCGGACGACCCCAGGATTCTGGCCGCAATGAAGGGCGGGGCCGAAGCCGTTCTTACGGCCCGTTCGACCCGCGGCACGATTACCAAGGACACCTTTTCGCTGATGGGCTTCACCGCGGCGATGGAGCAGGCCGAGAAATACTGTAACAGCTGAGACCCGGCCGGGTGTTTATCTGACGGTCCGGATGCTATATGAGGCGCGTTCCCACCGTTGGAGACGCGACCGATGACCATTACCCAGGATATGGTGACCATTCCCCGCAAACTGCCCGAGGGCGGCAAGGTGAATCTTGTCGGTCTGACCCGCGACCAGTTGCGCGACACGCTGATCGACGCCGGAACGCCCGAGGCGCAGGCGAAGATGCGAACCGGGCAGGTCTGGCAGTGGATTTACCAGAAAGGCGTGCGCGATTTCGCCACCATGACCAACCTGGCCAAGGATTACCGGGCGCTGCTGTCCGAGAACTTCGTGATCGAGTTGCCAGAGCTCGTATCGCGCAACGTCAGCGCCGATGGCACCCGCAAATACCTGGTCCGGATCGCCGGCGGCCACGAGGTCGAGACCGTCTACATACCGGAAGAAAGCCGCGGAACGTTGTGCATCTCCAGCCAGGTGGGCTGCACGCTGACCTGTTCGTTCTGCCACACGGGCACCCAGAAACTGGTGCGCAACCTGACCGCTGGAGAGATCGTCGGACAGGTCATGCTGGCCCGTGACGATCTGGGCGAATGGCCCGCGCCGGGCCGCGCGCCCAAGGTCGAGACGCGGCTTTTGTCCAATGTCGTGCTGATGGGCATGGGAGAGCCGCTGTATAACTTCGAGAACGTGCGCGACGCGATGAAGATCGTCATGGATGGCGAGGGGATTTCGCTTTCGCGCCGCCGGATCACGCTGTCCACCTCGGGCGTGGTGCCCGAGATCGCTCGCACTGCCGAAGAGATCGGCTGCATGCTGGCGGTCAGTTTCCACGCCACCACCGATGCGGTGCGCGACAAGCTGGTGCCGATCAACAGGAAATGGAACATCGCCGAATTGCTGGACGCGCTTCGGGAATATCCGCGCCTGTCGAACTCCGAGCGAATCACGTTCGAATACGTGATGCTCAAGGGCGTGAACGATTCCGATGCGGATGCGCGGCGGCTGGTGAACCTGATCCGCGGCATTCCTGCCAAGATCAACCTGATCCCGTTCAACGAATGGCCCGGCGCGCCCTATGAACGTTCGGACTGGGAACGGATCGAGAGTTTTGCCGACATTGTCCACAAGGCGGGCTATGCCAGCCCGATCCGCACCCCGCGCGGCGAGGATATCATGGCCGCTTGTGGCCAGCTCAAATCGGCGAGCGAACGGGCCCGCAAGTCCCGCGCACAGATCGCGGCAGAGTCAGGGCTGGCCTGACACGGTCGCGACGGGTTCGCCAGTCGCTCGCAAGGGCTTATTTTCATGGGCATGTCCGAGACCGAAAATGATCCACTCGCCTTTGCGCCCTTGCCCGTACCGCGCAACGCCGACGGGGATGAGCGTCTGACAGGCGTCGAGATCGAGCTGGGCGGCCTCGATGAGGCGCGCGTTGCCGCATTGGCCGCCGAGCATCTGGGCGGCCGGGTGCAGCGGGTCGGAGGCACCGAATGGCGGGTCAGGGGCACGCGGATCGGTGACCTGAAGATCTATCTCGACACCGTCCTGCGCAAGGCCCGCGCCGGCGTGTTCCGCGAGGCCGCCCTTGCCCTTGGGCGCGAGGTGATCCCGGTCGAGATCGTGACCCCGCCGCTTACGCGTGCCAGCCTGTCCGCGCTGGACGATTTCCGCGACACTCTGCGCCGCGCCGGGGCGCTTGGCAGCAGCGCGCGATTCCTGTTCGGATTCGGCGTGCATCTGAATGTCGAGGTCGCGGCCGAGACGCCGGATGCCATCCTGCACCCGCTTCTGGCCTATGCGCTGATCGAGGATTGGCTGCGCGAGGACCGGCCGATCGACGAGTCACGGCATCTTCTTCCCTTTACCGACCCTTATCCGACACGCTTCGTGCGGGGGCTGATCGCATCGGGCCGCGATGTGGAGCTGGACGCGGTGATCGATCTTTACCTGAACGAGACACCAAGCCGGAACCGTGGTCTCGACATGCTGCCCATCTTTGCGCATCTGCGCCCCGAAAAGGTCGCGCGCGTGCTGGGCCCCGACAGCGCGGTCTCGGCGCGCCCGGCCTTTCATTTCCGCCTTCCCGACTGCCGGATCGACGATGCCGACTGGTCGCTGGCGCAGGAATGGCGCCGTTGGCTTCTGGTCGAGCAGGTGGCCGGAAATGCCCCTCTTCTGGACGCATTGTCCCACCGCTGGCAGGCCGAACACGGCGCAGTCACCCTGTTCCGGTCACATTGGGCCGAGGCGGCCGGCGCAGTCCTGCGCGCCCACGGGATAAGCGCATGAAACGACCGCTGATCGGGGTCACGACATCTCGCCGGTCGGGCTGGCGGATCTTTCCGCTGGTGGCACTGAACGTCTGGCTTGCCGGGGGGCGCTCGGTGCGCTGGGTCGCGGGGCGCGAAGCGGTCCTGTCCGGCGTGGACGGAATAATCATCGGCGGTGGCGACGACATCTCGCCCGACCTCTATGGCGGGCGGCTGATCACGTCGGCCCGGCTGGATCCCGACCGCGACGCGTTGGAACGCCGCCTGGTGCATGAGGCCGAGGCGGCCAACAAGCCGGTGTTGGGCATTTGCCGCGGCAGCCAGATGCTGAACGTGGCACTGGGCGGCACACTGCACCAGGATGCCTATGGCATCTACACGGCCAGTCAGCGGAAATGGACGATCCTGCCGCGCAAGACCGTGAATGTGCAACCGGGCACGCGGCTTGAACGGCTGGCCGGAACCGCCCCGATGAAGATCAATGCGCTGCACAGCCAGGCGGTGGACCAGCTGGGCGAGGGGCTGCGGGTCGCGGCGCGCGACGACGGCGGCATGATCCAGGCGGTCGAACGGGTGCATGAGCCCTTCGCGCTTGGGGTGCAGTGGCATCCCGAGCATCTGTTCTATGCACGCCGTCAGCGCAGGTTGTTCCGGGCGCTGGTCGAAGCCGCGCGCGCCGGTGCGAGATCGTCGGACCAGCTGCGCGCGGTGGACAGGGCCGCGGATTCGAACTGATCCGGCAACGCGCCGCTCAGTCGCGCGGGGCCCAGTTCTCGATGTAATCCACGGCTTCCTGCGCGGTCTCGACGAAATGAAACAGATCCAGATCTTCCCTGGCGATGGTTCCGGCCTCGGCCAGCGCCTTCCAGTTGATGATCCGTTCCCAGAAGGTCCGGCCGAACAGCACAAACGGCACGGGCTTCATCCGTCTGGTCTGGATCAGCGTCAGCGCCTCGAACATCTCGTCCATCGTTCCGAATCCACCCGGGAACATGGCCACCGCATTGGCCCGCATCAGGAAATGCATCTTGCGAATGCCGAAATAATGGAAATTGAAGCAAAGGTCCGGCGTCACATAGTCGTTCGGCCGTTGTTCATGCGGCAGCACGACGTTCAGGCCGATCGACACGCCGCCCGCATCCGCCGCACCGCGATTGCCCGCCTCCATCACCCCGGGGCCACCGCCGGTGACGATGACGTTCTGAAACCCGCCGTTATTTCGGCTTTTGAGCGTCATCAGCCGCGCGAATTCCCGCGCTTCGGCATAGTATCTCGACAGATCGGCCAGCGTTTCGGTCCGGGCCGTGTGCTTGCGGTCCGGCTCGGGGATGCGGGCGCCGCCGAACAGGACGATGGTGCTTTCTATGCCGTATTCCGACATCAGAATTTCGGGCTTCATCAGCTCCAGTTGCAGACGCACCGGGCGCAGCTCATCCCGCGCGAGGAAATCCTCGTCATTGAAGGCCAGCCTGTAGGCCGTCGCCCGCGTCTGCGCTGTGCCCGCGGTCTTTCGGACCCGTTCGATATCTTCATGCGCGTCGGGGAAGACCCGTTTGTCCTCGTCTTTCGTCACCAGCCCCTCCGGTTCCATTGCGCTGCATGACTTCAGCGTCTATAGCCTCGACCGAAAGCAGGCCAGTCACGTTTTCGGAGAAAAACCCATGTCGAACGCCCCGCTCGAAGCCGCCATAGAAGCCGCCTGGGAGGCGCGTGACACCATCACCCCCAGGACCAAGGGTGAAGCTCGCGATGCCGTCGAGGCGACGTTGCACGCTCTGGATCAGGGCCAGTTGCGCGTGGCCGATCGCGCCGAGGACGGCACCTGGACCGTCAACGAGTGGGCCAAGAAGGCCGTCTTGCTCGGCTTTCGGCTGAAAGACATGGAGGTGCAGACCGGCGGGCCGCAGGGCGGTTCCTGGTGGGACAAGGTGGACAGCAAGTTCGCCCATTGGGGCGAAGCCCAGTGGAAGGCCGCCGGGTTCCGTGCCGTGCCCAACTGCGTGGTGCGCCGCTCGGCCCATATCGGAAAGGGCGTGGTGCTGATGCCGTGTTTCATCAATCTCGGCGCCTATGTCGATGAGGGCACCATGGTGGATACATGGGCCACGGTGGGCAGCTGCGCGCAGATCGGCAAGGGCGTGCACCTGTCGGGCGGCGTCGGCATCGGCGGTGTGTTGGAGCCGATGCAGGCCGGCCCCACGATCATCGAGGACAACTGCTTTATCGGGGCGCGCTCCGAGGTGGTCGAGGGCTGCATCGTGCGCGAAGGCTCGGTGCTGGGCATGGGCGTCTATATCGGAAAGTCCACCAAGATCGTGGACCGCGAGACCGGCGAAGTGTTCATGGGCGAGGTGCCGCCCTATTCGGTGGTCGTTTCGGGCTCCATGCCGACCAAGAACAACCTGAACCTCTATTGCGCGGTCATCGTGAAGCGTGTCGATGCGCAGACCCGCTCCAAGACCGGCATAAACGAACTGCTGCGCGACTGATCCATGCGCTGCGGCATGTCGAAAGCGGAAAGCGGCGATTGATCGGGGGTCGTGTGAAGGACAGGGAGAAACGCCCGCAACAGGTCTATACGCTGGTCGTCCAGGTCGGGCGCAGCGCGGATGACGGTCTGCCCGACGGGGCCACGGGCGCCGGGCTGGTCTGTTTCGCGTCAGGCGTGGATGAGGCCGAGGCGGTGCGCGAGACCGTGGCGGTGCTGAAACAGGCAGATCTGGCGCCGCTCGACGTCACCGGATACGGCACGCTTGAGGAACGCCGCGCCGAAGGGCATGAAATCGACGCCGAGGAAGCCGCCCTGATGGAACGGGCGCTGACCGAGAATTCGGTGATCGTGGCGCAGTTCACGCCGTTCTTCCATGGCGAGGAAACCGCCGCGGGTGGCAATCCCGCATCCTGAGCGGGCTGTGATGATCTAACGCCCCAGCAGTGCAGCGCGCAGGGTCGTCGCCTCATAACTGCGCAGCGCGCGATGGGCGAGTTTCCCGTGGGCGGGCAAGTTGCGGCGCGATATCCCCGCCAGCACGGTCGTCGCCAAGACCTCGGGGGAATCGCGTATGGTGCCGATGAACAGGCTTTCGATTTCTGCACCGCCGACGCGCAGGATGTCATGCTGTTCCAGGATGACCTGATGATATCGGGCGATCGGGCCGCAGGGTTCTTCCGCAGCATAAGGGGTATTCAGCAACGATTGCGCGTCGACCATCACGGCCTCTTCGTTAAACAGGTATTCGACCTCGGGCCCGCGGATCACCAGCCGCTGCTGCGGCGCCACGATCACGTCGCGCATGAGCCCCAGATAGGGCGCAAGCAGGCGGATCGGACGGAACCGGCCACGCGCGGGCACCTCACGCCGGACGGACCACAGCACGGGCCGCACCAGACCGTCGGCGGTTTCCACCATATCGCCGCGCGTCAGTGTCTCGACCGGAACATCGCCGCGCGGGGTGCGGATCGGTGTGCCGGCAGCAAGGCTGGGGGTCAGTCCGACAGGTTCCAGACGGTTCGACAGGCCCAGCCAGCACAGGCCAGGCCCGAATGCCAGATCGGCCGCCGGGGCCGCAAGGCGCCGGGCATCCCCGGCCAGCCATGGCAACGGATCGATGAATTCGCGCTGCAAAAGGCCGCCGTCATCCACCGTTTCCAGTGACAGCAAGCCGCGCCTTGCGGTCATGTCCCAAGACACGGTCAGGCGGATCACGCCATCCAGCCGCATTCGTCTTGCAGACAGGGATGCCTGCATCCGGTCGTCGGCAAGGCGTCTGACATAGGCGATGGTGCCGTCGGCGCCCAGATGGACCGACGCATGGCTGACCGGTGTCTGCTTGCTGTGCAGCACGAAGAGCGCCTGGTCATCACGCTGCCAGCGCCCCAGATCGGCCTCGATGAACAGACTGCCGCGCGGCAGCACCATCGCCCCCGCACACTGCCTATCCTTGCCGGGCGACATGTCGGACGTGCCGACGCGGGGATCGTCAAGCTGGCGGACGGAAATCCAGCTCATGCCGCCGCCGTTTCATGCACAAGAAGCTGCGCTTCATGGGATTTCAGAAGGCGCCGGGCGGCCGGGCTGTAACCTGATCCGGTCTCGGGGTCGAGTTCGGGAAACAGGGTGCAGATCTCGGCCAGAACCTGCCGGTCGAAACCTTTCACCGTCTGGGGCCCCGGCCGGAAGCTTTCGGTTTCAATCCCCTCGGAAAACACGATCTGGTGCCGGTCGAACAGGATGTGGACATACTCGACCTCGCCACCGTTCTGCACCGTGATCGTATCTCCGTTGACCAGATCCTTTGCGGCGACAAGGACCTCGCCCTCGCCGAACAGAAGTTCGGCCCGCCCGGTCTGCATCAGAACCCGGTGCTGCGGTGACAGCCGGATCTCGCGTCGGTTGCCTACGGCGCCCGCCGCGAAGCGGACAGGTGCCAGACGCCCCTGCGCCGCGACGGTCCGGCGCCCGACCCATCGCAGCGGCTGCAAGCCGTCGTCCAGTGTGCGCACCAGGTCCCCGGGCGCCAGCTTTTCCACAGGCACCTCTCCGCGGTCGGTCATGATCCATGTGCCGGCCACGAAACAGGGCACCGAGTCCACGGTAACGAAACCGGTATCGGACACGCCATCGCCGTTTTCGACGGCATAGGTAAAGCTGACCTGTTCCTCGTCGGTATCGGCTGTCACCTCGAAGGTCCCGTCGGCATTCAGCGTGACAACCTGCCCCGTCGTCAGGGTGACGCTGTCGCCCGCACCCACCGCGGTTCCGTTGACATGGGTAATGGTCAGCGCACCGTTGCCGGCGTTGTGGTCATTGGACAGAACATCGACGGTCCGGGTGCCGCCCGGCGTGATGTTCACGTCGTCGGCATTCGCGATGACCTCGGTCTGGATGCTGTCTCCGGCAATCAGCAGGTTCGAGTCATAGGTGGAATCGGCCACATCCGCGATGCCGATGCGGATCGTGTTCACCTGTCCTGGATTGACGGGCATGTTCAGCGTCATGGTGACGGTGAACCCGTCCATCTCGGTGTTATGGCTGTCGTCGGTATTGTCGACATAGAGGTTCTGGTTGTCAGTCTGGTTCAGGTTTCCGACGCTGGCATCGCCTGCCCCCACTTCCAGCGGAACGGGTTCACCGTTGACCCAGACCACCACGGCATCGTTGAACTGAGAGCCGACATATTCGGGGTATTCCTCGGACGAGAATACGAATTGCATCGTCAGTGTGTCGGTATCCGGAATGAAATCCGCCGTCAGATAGGCGCCGTCATAGGTGTTGGCACCGGTTTGCGCGTTCATGGCCGGATCGTTGTCCACGCCCTTTGTGTTGCTCCAGGTCTGGCTGCTGTTGTTGGCCTCATTTCCCCACCATCCGTGTCCCGGCCGGTTGGTGAAATCGTCGGCATCGCCGGTGGACAGGATCACGCCGCTGTCGCCCGGCGTCGCACCGGGCGAGATCGCGTCACCGCCCGAATATATCCCCGACGAATCCCGGTCGCCGTCGTAGCTGGCCGACACGACGTTCACGCCGTTACCGAAGATGGCATCCGCCATTTCCATGGCGCTGGCCTTCAGGTCATAGTTCAGTTCCGATGGTGCAGCCATGTTGCCCTCCTGCCGTGACCGGGCAGGGCAACACACAAGCCACCCGCTACGGGGTCGCCTGAATGCGATTGCCGCTCGAACGGGCCAAGGCTTCACGCTTTGGCCCCTACCCTGCCTCCGGGTGTTTTTGTCTAATTTTGTGCAAAAAATTGCATGAACGTCACGAGTTCGCAAACCGGTATTCCGCTGGCCGGTCCGGATTGCAGCGAATTGTTCCCGACCGGCAACATTGCACCGTCGCGCCGGCCGGTTTATCGCTGGTCCGACCCGACACGAGGATACCCGATTGATCGACCCCGTTGATTTGACCGCAGACCTGATCCGCTGCCCCTCGGTGACGCCCGAAGAGGGCGGCGCGCTGCGACTGCTGGAAACCCGGCTGGCCGCGGCCGGGTTCGATTGCGTGCGCGTGGACCGAAACGGCATCGCCAACCTGTTCGCGCGTTGGGGCGCGAAGGGGCAGGACAGAACCTTCGGCTTCAACGGTCACACCGACGTGGTGCCGGTCGGCGACGCCGCGGCCTGGAGCGTCGATCCCTTCGGTGCAGAGCGGAAGGACGGCTTTCTCTGGGGGCGGGGCGCCACCGACATGAAATCGGCCGTGGCCGCCTTCACCGCCGCAGCCATCGATTTCGTCACGCAGGCGCCCCCGGACGGCGCCGTGGTGCTGGCCATTACCGGCGACGAAGAGGGCGACGCGTGGGACGGCACACGCGCCTTGCTGGACTGGATGGAACGCAATGAAGAACGGATGTCGGCCTGCCTTGTCGGCGAGCCGACCTGCCCGGAGCGCATGGGCGAGATGATCAAGATCGGGCGGCGCGGCTCGATGACCGCCTATTTCACGGTGAAGGGGGTGCAAGGGCATTCGGCCTATCCGCACCGTGCGCTCAACCCGCTGCCCGCGATGGCCCGACTGATGGATCGGCTGGCCGGTCATGCGCTGGACGAAGGAACCGCCCATTTCGACGCCTCGACGCTGGCGATAACCACAATCGACAGCGGCAATCCCGCGAACAACGTGATCCCGGCCGAGGCGCGGGCGACCGTGAACATCCGTTTCAACGACGCGCATTCCTCGGACAGCCTGACAGCCTGGCTGCGGGGCGAGGCCGACCGCATTGCCGAGGAAACCGGCGTCACCGTCGAGATGGTCACGCGGGTTTCCGGCGAAAGTTTCCTGACGCCGCCGGGGCCGTTGTCGGATCTGGTCGCCAACGCGGTCGAGACTGAAACCGGCGTTACGCCGGTCCTGTCCACATCGGGCGGCACATCGGACGCGCGTTTCATCAAGGATCATTGCCCGGTCGTCGAATTCGGCCTTGTGGGCCGGACCATGCACCAGGTGGACGAACGGGTGGAAATCGCGCAAATCGGGCAGCTGAAGGCCGTCTACGCGCGCATTCTGGCCGACTATTTCGCATGACGCCGTCAAGGGCGCGTGTTACGCACCCCGCATGAGCAAGATCCCTTCCAAAGACCAGATTCTCGACTGGATCGCCGAACATCCGGGCCAGACATCAAAGCGCGACATTTCCCGCGCATTTGGCATCAAGGGCGCCGAACGGATCGAGTTGAAGCGCGTTCTGAAAGAGCTGGAGCAGGACGGTCATCTCGAAAAGCGGCGCAAGACATATCGTGACCCCGACAAGCTGCCGCCGGTCACGGTGCTTCAGGTTCTGGCACCGACGGCCGACGGCGACCTGTTTGCCAAGCCGATGGAATGGCATGGCGAGGGCCCCGAGCCGAAGGTCCTGTATGTCCCGCGCGAAACCGACCCGGCACTGGGTGCGGGCGATCGCATCCTTGCAAAGCTGCTGGAAGTGCGCGGCGAGGATCACCAGTATCAGGCGCGGCTAATCCGGCGCATCGGCACGAACCCGACGCGACTGTTGGGCATTTTCCGCGCCGGCGCCGAGGGCGGGCGGATCGTCCCGATCGACAAGGGGGCCGACCGCGAATGGACGGTTGCGCCAGGGGCGACCCACGGCGCGAAGGACGGCGAACTGGTCGAGGCCGAGCAGGCCGGGCCAAAGGGGCGCATGGGCCTGCCCAGGGCGCGCGTGACCGACCGGCTGGGCGATCCGAATGCGCCCAGGGCGGTGTCGTTGATTGCCATCCACCAGCACGGCATCCCCGATGCCTTTCCCGACGAGGTCATCGCCGAGGCCGACCGTGCCAGACCGGCCGGGTTGGGCGCGCGCGAGGATCTGCGCCACCTGCCGCCGATCACCATCGACCCCGCCGACGCACGCGACCGCGACGACGCGGTTCTGGCGATCCCGGACGAAGATCCGAAGAACGCAGGCGGGTTCATCCTGTGGGTCGCCATCGCGGATGTGGCGCATTACGTCACCCCCGGCTCGGCCCTGGACCGCGAGGCCCGCAAGCGCGGCAATTCCACCTATTTTCCCGACCGCGTCGTGCCGATGCTGCCCGACCGGTTGTCCGGCGATCTGTGCAGCCTGCACGAAGGAGTTCCGCGTGCCTGCATCGCTGTACGGATGAAGATTGACGCATCGGGCAACAAGCTGTCGCATCGCTTTACCCGCGGGCTGATGCAATCGGCGGCGGCGCTGACCTATGAACAGGTTCAGACGGCCGCGGATGGCGCGCCGGACGATCGGACCGAGCCGCTTGTCGACGACGTCATCAAGCCGCTCTACGCTGCTTACGGCGCACTGAAGAAGGCCCGCGCCACCCGCCAGCCGCTGGATCTGGACCTGCCCGAGCGTCAGATCGTGCTCAGCGACGCGGGCAAGGTCGAGTCGGTCAGGTTCAAGGAACGCTACGATGCGCACCGCCTGATCGAGGAATTCATGATCCTCGCCAATGTCGCGGCGGCCGAGGAACTGACGCGGATGCGCCGCCCCTTGCTGTTCCGGGCACACGAGGAACCCTCGCCCGAAAAGCTGGACGCGTTGCGCGAGGTCGCCGCTGCCTCGGGTTTTGCGCTGGCCAAGGGGCAGGTGTTGCAGACCCGGCACCTGAACAAGCTTCTGGACGATGCGATGGGCACCGAATTCTCGGAACTTATCAACATGTCCACGCTGCGTTCGATGACCCAGGCCTATTACACGCCCGAACATCTGGGGCATTTCGGGCTGGCGCTGCGCAGCTATGCGCATTTCACCTCGCCGATCCGGCGCTATTCCGACCTGATCGTGCACCGTGCGCTGATATCCGCGCATGGCTGGGGCAAGGACGGGCTCAGCGCCGAGGATATCGAAACGCTGGAGGCCACCGCCCAGCACATATCCGAGACCGAACGCCGATCCATGGCCGCCGAGCGCGATACGAACGATCGCTATCTCGCCGCCTATTTGTCGGAAAGAGTGGGCAATGAATTCACCGGAACGATTGCCGGAATCGCCCGGTTCGGTGTTTTCGTGAAGCTGGACGAGACCGGCGCCGACGGGTTGATTCCGATCCGCGAACTGGGGGACGAGTATTTCCACTTTGATGCGGACTCGCAAAGCCTGATGGGCGCCGACAGCGGGCTGGAGATCAGCATCGGACAGCGGGTCACGGTCCGCCTGACCGACGCAGTGCCGGTGACCGGGGGCCTGACGTTGGAATTGCTGACGCTGGATGGAAAGACGCTGCCGCGTGGGCGCAGCGGCGCCCGCAAAATCAGGCCACCCCGTCGGAAAGAATCGAAGGCGAAGAAGAAAACCGCCAAGGTAAAGCGCAAGATCGCCCGTAACCGGCACTGAACCGCGCACCGGACCAGACGCCGCTTTGTGGTGGACTCGACTCAGGCTACACTCTTGGCAAAAAGGGCGTCAGGCAGACAGGTGGTTTCATGGTGCAGTTCATATCAGTCTTGGGGATATCCCTCATACTTCCTTCCGCTTTCGCGGCGGCTGTTGCCGCGGCGATGGAACGCTCGCCCTATCCCGCGCCACGGGTCACACCGCCGCAGACGGTGGTCGCGCAATCCGTTTTGCCCGCCCCGCGGCCCGAAGTCACGCGGGGCAACCCGACAATGACACGGGTCTCCACATCCAACTTGGCTTTTCGCCGCTGGGTCGCCGGCTTTCGCGAGCGGGCCATGTCGCGCGGAATATCGGCATCGGTGTTCGAACGGGCCTTTCAGGACGTGCATTACAACACCGACGTGATCCAGAAAGACCGAAACCAGTCGGAATATACCAGCCAGATCTGGGACTACCTGGATACAGCAGCCTCACCCGTGCGGGTGCGCAACGGCCTGGCCGCCCTGCGCCGCCATGCCCGGCTGCTGGACGCTATCGAACGGCGTTTCGGCGTCGAGAAAGAGGTGGTCACGGCAATCTGGGGTCTGGAAAGCGCATATGGCGAACGGCGCGGCGCGATCCCGGTGATCGAGGCGCTGGCCACACTGGCCTTCGACGGGCGCCGCGGCAGTTTTTTCGAGGCACAGTTGATCGACGCGCTGAAGATCCTGCAATCCGGCGACGTGCCCCCCGCGCGCATGACCGGGTCCTGGGCTGGCGCGATGGGCCACACGCAGTTCATCCCGTCCAGTTATCAGGCCTACGCGGTGGATTTCACCGGGGACGGAAAACGCGACATCTGGGCCGAGGATCCGGCCGATGCGCTTGCCTCGACCGCTTCCTATCTGGCGCGACACGGCTGGATCAGCGGACAACCCTGGGGCGTCGAGGTGCGCCTGCCGCGCGGCTTTGACTACGGCCTTGCAAGCCGGTCGGTTCGAAAGATGCCCTCCGACTGGGCGCGCATGGGTGTGACGGGGATGGACGGGCGCGCGGTGCGCGATTTCGGCGCTGCCTCGATCCTGTTGCCGGCGGGCGCCGAAGGTGCGGCATTCATGATCTTCAAGAATTTCTCGGTTCTGGAACGCTATAACGTCGCCGACGCTTATGTGATCGGCGTGGGACACCTTTCCGACCGTCTGAAAGGCGGCCCGCCGATCCAGGCCGGGTGGCCACGCGGGTATGAGCCGCTGTCGTTCGCCGAAAAAAAGGACATGCAGGGCCGTCTGGCCCGGCTGGGCTTTCTCGACGACAAGATCGACGGGATCATCGGCCCCAACACGACCGACGCGATCCGCGCCTTCCAGAAAAGCCGCGGCGTAACGCCCGATGGCTATCCATCCGAGGCCCTGATGCGGCTGCTCAGGGGCGGTTGACGGTTCTTCTTCGGTCAAATGCCGCTGACCGCCGCGCGCGGCGGGGTCAGTTTCGCGCGCAGCAGCGCCAGCGGATGCGACCGCAGCGTCAGCCGCATCGAGACGTAATCCTCGACCACCTGCTCGCCCTCGCTCATGGGTTTCAGCGCAACCGCCGGTTCCACGATCCCCTCGCCGTCCAGGTCGCCCGCGAAAAGCGGCAGGGTCTTCGGCGCGGTGATCGCGCGGGCCTGCCACAGCGCCTCGCGGCGCGTTAGCCCCAGCGCGGCAAAGGCGTCTGCCTCGGCCAGCACGGTCAACAGCTTCGGCGCGGTCCCGGCGCGGCGCCAGACGTCCTCTGGCGAGCGATAGCCGTTGGCACGGGCCGCGGCGATCCAGTGCGCCTCTTCCTCGGGCATCGCGCGGATCTGCCGAAAACCCAGCCGCAGCGCCAGCCCGCCATTGCCGTCGGGTTCCATCACGTTATCCCAGTAAGAGGCGTTGATGCAGATCGGGCGCACCACCACCCCGTGCGCGCGTGCGTCGCGCACGATCTGCGCGGGCGCGTAGAATCCCATCGGCTGCGCGTTCAGCAACGCGCAGGCGAAAATGCCTGGGTGGTGGCGCTTGAGCCAGGCCGAGGCATAAACCAGCAGCGCGAAACTTGCGGCATGGCTTTCGGGAAAGCCGTAACTGCCGAACCCTTCGATCTGGGAAAAGCACCGTTCGGCGAAATCGGTGTCATGGCCATTGGCCACCATGCCGCGCAGGAACCGTCCGCGGAACTCGGTGACGTTGCCATGCTTCTTGAAGGTTGCCAGCGCCCGACGCAGGCGGTCGGCCTCATCCGGGGTAAACCCCGCGCCGATTACCGCGATCTGCATCGCCTGTTCCTGGAACAGCGGCACGCCCAACGTCTTGCCCAGCACCTGCCCCAGCGCGTCCGAAGGGAAGCGGACACTCTCCTCGCCATTGCGGCGGCGCAGATAGGGATGCACCATGCCGCCCTGGATCGGGCCGGGACGGATAATGGCGACCTGGATCACCAGATCATAAAAGCTGCGCGGCCGCATCCGCGGCAGGAAATTCATCTGCGCGCGGCTTTCCACCTGGAACACGCCCAGGCTGTCCGCCTCGCACAGCATGTCATAGACAGCCGGATCCTCGGGCGGCAGGGTGGCGAGGTCGTGCCGCAACTGGTAGTGCTGGCCGATCAGATCGAACGCCTTGCGGATGCAGGTCAGCATGCCGAGGCTGAGCACATCGACCTTGAGAATGCCCAGCGCGTCGATGTCGTCCTTGTCCCAGCAGATGACGGTGCGATCCTCCATCGTGGCATTTTCTACGGGCACCAGCTCGTCCAGCCGGCCCTCGGTGATGACGAAACCGCCGACATGCTGCGACAGATGTCTGGGAAACCCCTGCACCTCGAAGATCAGGTCCAGCGTCTGGCGCAGGCGCCGGTCGGTCGGGTCCAGCCCGATCTCACGCAGGCGGGTGTCCGGCACACCGCGCAATGAACCAAAGCCCCATATCTGCGAAGACATGGCCGAAAGCGTGTCCTCCGACAGGCCCATCGCACGGCCGACCTCGCGCACCGCACGCTTGCCACGGTAATGAATCACCGTGGCGCACAGCCCGGCGCGATGGCGGCCGTAACGCTCATAGATGTGCTGGATCACCTCCTCGCGCCGCTCATGCTCGAAATCCACGTCGATATCGGGCGGCTCGTCACGGGCCTCGCTGACGAACCGTTCGAACACCATGGTGCCGATCTCGGGACTTACGCTGGTGACACCGAGCGCATAGCAAACCACCGAATTCGCAGCCGAGCCGCGTCCCTGGCACAGAATCCCGCGCCCGCGGGCAAATTGCACGATGTCGTGCACGGTGAGGAAATAAGGCGCGTAGTTCAGCTTGCCGATGAGGGTCAGCTCATGCTCCAGCATCGCGCGCACCTTGTCCGGCGCGCCGGCGGGATAGCGCCAGTCCAGCCCGGCCCGGGCGAGGCGGGCAAGCCGGGCCTGTCCGGTTTCGTCCCCGGTCAGTTCCGAGGGGTATTCATGGCGAAGTTCATCCAGCGAGAACCGGCAGCGGGCGGCAATGTCGGCGCTGCGCGCCACGGCCCCCGCGTGCCCGGAAAAAAGCGCGCGCATCCCGGCATCCGATCTCAGGCGGCGTTCGCCGTTGGCCAGCGCGGCGCGGCCCAGTTGATCGACACGCACGCCCTGGCGGATCGCGGTCAGCACATCGGTCAGCCTGCGGCGACCACCGTGATGCATCAGCGGTGCGCTCGACGCGACTGCGGGCAAGGCCAGTTCTTGCGCCAGCGCCGCCAGCCGGTCGAACCGCGCCCCGTCCTGCCCGTCATAGGCCGGCGCCATCAACAGGCTCACCGCCCCGCCAAAACGGCGCGTCAGCCGCCGTGCCTGCGCCGTCCAGCCGCCCGTCGGCTGCGTCCGTGGCGGATGCAGCAACAGTTCCATCCCGTCGGCCCATTCCATCAGGTCGCCGAATCCAAGGCGACACCCCCCCTTTTTCGCCCGCAACCGTCCCAGGGAAATCAGCCGGGTCAGACGCCCCCAGGCGGGCCGGTCGCGCGGCAGGGCGGTGACGGTGAACCCGTCCTCCAGCACCAGCCGCGCGGCGGGAATCAGCCGCGGAACCGTATGGATCGGGGCCGCGGACGGGGCGGGGATATGCGCAGGGCGCGGCGGCCCGATCGGGTCGCGGTCGGCGCCCCGCCGCAACCGCACCTCACGCGCGATCTCGCGCATCTGGACATGCGCCCGGACGATACCGGCGACCGAATTCTCGTCGGCGACCGCGATGGCGTCCATCCCCAGCAGTGCGGCCCGGCGGACATATTCCTCGGGGTGCGAACCGCCGGTGAGAAAAGTGAAGTTGGAGGTTGCCGAGAGTTCGCAGAAGGCCATGAGGGGATATTCGTTCATGATATGTTCTTCTTTCTTCGCCTCTAGGCCGATTCTGTCAACAGTCCGCTCTGTCCGAGCACAAGAATCCGATCTTCATCTTGCCTTAAATACTCAACCGGCGCCGCGCGTCAGCGCGGCGCCGTCATGGGAAAACGTCAGCGACACGGGCGCTCAGTCGGGTCGGTGCAGAAGTCCGGCGAAACGGCCCACCACATCGGCATAGACCTCGCGCTTGAACGGGGCGATATTTTCCACCAGTTCATCGGCCGGAAGCCAGGCCCATTCCGAGAATTCGGGATGCGCGGTCTCGATATCGATCTGCTCGTCCACGCCGTGGAACCGCATCAGGAACCAAAGCTGTTTCTGCCCGCGAAAGCGGCCGCCCCAGATCTTGCCCATCAGTTCGTCGGGCAGGTCGTAGGTCACCCAGTCCTCGGTGCGGCCGATGATCTCCACCAGGTCCGACGTGACGCCGGTTTCCTCCCGCAGCTCGCGCAGGGCGGCGGTTTCGGGATCCTCGCCATCGTCGATGCCGCCCTGGGGCATCTGCCAGGCGGCCACGTCGGCATCGCGGCGCTGCCCGACAAAGACCTTGCCCTCGGCGTTGATCATCATGACGCCCACGCAAGGGCGATACGGAAGGTCGGCGTTGGTGTCAGGGGGCATGGGTGATCGCGGGGCCGGCCTGGGCGCCGACCCCGATCCTTCCTAGTTTTCGGTTTCAAGGACGGTCAGGCCACGCAGGATGTCGACCGCATAGGCCAGTTGATAATCCTCTTCGCGCAGCTTGGCGGCCTCCTCGGCCTTGCGCGCTTCTTCTTCGGCCCTCTTGCGTTCCTCCTCGGTCATCGAGTCATTCGTCAGACGGCCGCGCAGGTCGGCCTCGGACCGGAATTGCGGGGTCTCCGCCTCGGCGTTTTCCGCATCTTCCGGCGCGCGTGGGGGCTGTTCCACCACGATATCGGGGGCAATGCCCAACGCCTGGATCGACCGGCCCGAAGGCGTGTAATAACGTGCCGTGGTCAGCCGCATCGCCCCGTTCCCGGTCAGCGGGATCACCGTCTGAACCGATCCCTTGCCAAAGCTCTTGGTGCCCACAACGACCGCGCGGCGATGATCCTGCAAGGCGCCGGTCACGATTTCCGAGGCCGAGGCCGAACCGCCATTGATCAGAACGACCATCGGCTTGCCGCCGGTCAGGTCGCCGTCATTGGCATTGTAGCGTTCGCTGTCCTGCGGGTCGCGACCGCGCGTGGAAACGATTTCGCCGGCATTCAGAAAGGCGTCAGACACCTTGATCGCCTGGGTCAGCAACCCGCCGGGATTGTTGCGCAGATCCAGCACGATACCATTGACGTTTTCCATACCGCCAAGTTCCCCGGCCGCCTTGTTCAGTTCTTCCTTGAGATTGGGATAGGTCTGGTCGTTGAAAGTGGTCACGCGCAGCACCACCGTGTCGCCGACGGTGCGCGACCGCACGGCGGTCAGCTTGATCGTGTCGCGCACGATCGTCACGTCGAACGGTTCGGCCCGACCTTCGCGCACCACGGTAATCACGATTTCCGATCCGACCGGTCCGCGCATCAGATCGACCGCTTCGTCGAGCGTCAGGCCCAGAACGCTTTCACCATCGACATGGGTGATGAAGTCGCCCGCCTCGATCCCCGCGGCCGCGGCCGGAGTGCCGTCGATCGGCGAGACGACCTTGACGAAGCCTTCTTCCTGCGTGACCTCGATGCCCAGCCCGCCGAACTCGCCGCGGGTCTGGACCTGCATATCGTCGAAATCCTGCGGCGCCAGGTAACTGGAATGCGGATCGAGCGAGGTGAGCATCCCGTTGATCGCAGCCTCGATCAGATCCCCGCTGTCCACCTCTTCCACATATTGCGCCCGAATGCGTTCGAAAATGTCGCCGAACAGGTCAAGCTGCTGGTAGACCGAGCTTTGCTGTTCCGCCTGCTGTGCGATCAGCGGCCCGGCCAGCTGTGTGGTCAGCACCGCGCCCGCAAGCGTGCCGCCCAGCGCGGCCATCACGAATTTCCTCATGGTGATCTAGTCCTTCTTCGCATTGAACCACACGGCAGGGTCCACCGGATTGTTGTCGCGTCTCAGCTCCATATAGAGCGTTTCCGTCCGGTCTGCACCACCGGTCTGGATGGTGCCAGCAGGAAACGCCTTGGTCTTCGGGTCCGCGCCGCCCATCAGCCCCACGGGCGCCCCGGCGGCCAGCACCTCTCCGGCCGCAACATAGACCTGCTCCAGCCCGGCAAGCACCAGAAGAATGCCGGCCGCGGGCTCAAGGATAATCACATTTCCGTAGTCGAGCAGGGGGCCGGCATAGCGCACCGTTGCGGCCACCGGCGCGGTGACCAGTGCCAGCGGCGGTGTCGCAATCACCCAGCCGGGACGTCGGATGCCGGCGGCATCGGCCTCGTTCATGGCGCGCAGCAAGGTGCCCTGCACCGGCAATGGCAGCGATCCCTCGGATATCGGCAGGTCCGCGGCCGACGGCAGGATGTTTCGCGCCTCAAGCCCGGTCAGCCCGCTGGCGAAACCGTTCAGCGTGTCGGAACTTTCGAGCAACTGCCGCAGCTTTTCCGAATCGTCGGCGAACCGCCCCGGCAGGTCGGTGCGTTCCGACAAAGCCTGGCTCAACGCGGTGCGCGCCGTCTGCGCCCCCTGCATTCCCTGGGCAAGCCGCTGCTGCGCATCCTGCTGGATGGCGCGCAGCAGCGCCACCTCTTGCAAGGTGGCGCGCAAGGCATCGGCCCGAGCCTGCAACGCCGGCGTGACATCACCCATCAACATTCCGGCCCGCACGGTGCCCAGCGGCCCGGCCGGATGGAGCAGAAGCAACGTTTCGGGGGCACGCTGCATCGTGGAAAGAACGCCCAGAAGGCGCGAGATTTCTTCGCGGCGCGCCTCCAGTTCCAAACCCAGCGTGCCTTCGCGGATCGCCGCGCGGCGCACGCCCTCGCGGAGGGCCGCCAGCCCGTCTTCGTAAGCCCGGATCGTACGGGTCAGGGCGGCCACCCGATCGCGGGCCTGCCGCGCATCCTGAAGCGCCATGGCCGCCTGATCGAGGTTCCGCGCCGCCCTCTTCGCCGCGGTAACAGGGTCGACCTGCGCGAAGGCCGGCAACGCCGCCAGCAACAGGCAGGACAGGATGGCCAGGCGCAGCATCATTCGTCGATCAGGCTCTTTCCGGTCATCTCGGGCGGGGCTTTCAGCCCCATCAGGCTCAGAAGCGTCGGCGCCAGATCGCTGAGCCGCCCGTCATGCATCGTCGCGCCTTTCGGACCGCCAACCAGGATCACCGGCACCTGGTTTGTGGTGTGGGCTGTGTGCGGTCCACCTGTCACAGGGTCCACCATGACCTCGCAATTGCCGTGATCGGCGGTGACGATCATCGCGCCGCCGGCCTTTTCCAGGACCGGCAGCACCTGGGCGAGCCCCTGATCCACCGCCTCGCACGCCTTGATCGCGGCCTCCAGAACGCCGGTATGGCCGACCATGTCGGGATTGGCATAGTTCACCACGATCAGGTCGTAGCCCTGG
>JADQCD010000136.1 GCA_016278285.1 Actibacterium sp. | reverse complement strand
GACGGGCCGGCCGCCCTTCATCCTGCATGACGGGCCGCCCTATGCCAACGGGCACCTGCATATCGGCCACGCGCTGAACAAGATCCTCAAGGACATGGTGGTGCGCAGCCAGCAGATGATGGGTCGCGACGCGCGCTATGTGCCCGGCTGGGATTGCCACGGCCTGCCGATCGAATGGAAGATCGAGGAGCAGTACCGCGCAAAGGGCATGGACAAGGACAAGGTCGATGTCGTGGATTTCCGACAGGAATGCCGCCGCTTCGCCCAGGGCTGGATCGACATCCAGCGCGATGAGTTCAAGCGGCTGGGCATCACCGGCAACTGGTCCGACCCCTATCTGACGATGGATTTCCACGCCGAGGCGGTGATCGCCGAGGAATTCTTGAAATTCCTGATGAACGGCACGCTCTATCGCGGGTCCAAGCCGGTGATGTGGTCGCCCATCGAGAAGACGGCGCTGGCCGAGGCCGAGGTGGAGTATCACGACAAGGAGAGCTTTACGGTCTGGGTGAAGTTCGAGGTGGTCGACCTTGACGAGGACAAATACCAGAACGCTGTCTTGGAGCGGGGCGCATACACGCGCGCCGCCCCTATTAAAGATGCCGATAACAATAAAGTCTCGGTGGACACCGCGCCCACGGATGAGTTGCGTAAACGCGCTAACAATCCCCCGACTGATCTACGGGGCGCACACGTCGTCATCTGGACCACCACGCCCTGGACCTTGCCCTCCAACAAGGCGGTCGTTTACGGCGAGGACATCTCATACGGCCTCTACGAGGTGACCGGCACGCCCGGCGAGTGCTGGGCGAATGTCGGCGACCGTTTCATCCTTGCCGACAAGCTGGCAGGTGACGTGATGATGCGCGCGCGGCTGGAAACCGGCATGTGGCAGCGCGTGCGGGATGTGACGGCGGACGAGCTTTCGAGCCTTTCGCTTGCCCATCCGTTGAGGGGCGCCGAAGGCTCGAACGGCGAATGGGACGAGCCCCGCGATTTCCGCGCCGCCGATTTCGTGACCGACGAGGAAGGCACCGGCTTCGTCCATTGCGCGCCTTCGCACGGGATGGAGGAATACGAGCTTTATCGCGGCCTCGGGATGCTCGATCAGGTCATCACCTACAACGTGCTCGACGATGGCTCCTTCCGCGCCGATCTGCCTTTCTTTGGCGGCACCTATATCCTTGACCGCAAAGGCAAGGAGGGTAACGCCAACAAGGCCGTGATCGACAAGCTGGTGGCGGTGGGCGGCCTTCTGGCGCGCGGCAAGATCAAGCACAGCTATCCGCATAGCTGGCGCTCCAAGGCGCCGGTGATCTATCGCAATACCTCGCAATGGTTCGCGGCCATCGACAAGGCGGTGGGCGACGGGCAGGATCAGTATGGCACCACGATCCGCGCGCGCGCCCTGCGCTCCATCGACGATCTGGTGACATGGACGCCCAGGACCGGGCGCAACCGGCTCTATTCGATGATCGAGCACCGCCCCGACTGGGTGCTGTCACGCCAGCGCGCCTGGGGCGTGCCGCTGACCTGTTTCGTGAAGAAGGGCGCCAGGCCAGATGATGCAGATTTCCTGCTGCGCGATCCAAAGGTCAACGCCCGGATCGTCGAGGCGTTCGAGGCCGAGGGCGCCGATGCCTGGTTCCGGGCCGATGCGGCCGAACGCTTCCTGAGGCCGGATCACGACCCGGCGGACTGGGAAAAGGTCACCGATATTCTCGATGTCTGGTTCGATTCCGGCTCGACCCATGCCTTCGTCCTGCGCGACCGGCCGGACGGGGCACGGGACGGCATCGCCGACCTGTATCTGGAAGGCACCGACCAGCATCGCGGCTGGTTCCATTCCTCGATGCTGCAAGCCTGCGGCACGATGGGGCGCGCGCCCTATCGCGGGGTTCTGACCCACGGCTTCACGCTCGACGAGAAGGGCAACAAGATGTCCAAATCGCTCGGCAACACCGTGGCGCCCGAGGACGTGACGAAACAATACGGCGCCGACATCCTGCGGCTGTGGGTGGCGCAAACGGACTATACCGCCGACCTGCGGATCGGGCAGGAGATCCTGAAAGGCGTGGCCGACAGCTATCGCCGGCTGCGCAACACGATGCGCTTCCTGCTGGGCAACCTCGCGGATTTCTCGGAGGAGGAGAAGGTGAACCCGGCCGACATGCCCGAACTGGAGCGTTGGGTGCTGCATCGGCTGGCCGAGCTCGATCACAAGGTGCGCAACGGCTATGACGCCTATGATTTCCAGGGCGTCTTCCAGGCCATATTCAATTTCGCCACGGTCGACCTGTCGTCCTTCTATTTCGATGTGCGCAAGGATGTGCTTTATTGTGACGGGGCGGACAGCCTGGCGCGGCGGTCGGCGCGCACGGTGCTGGACCTGCTGTTCCACCGGTTGACCACCTGGCTGGCCCCGGTGCTGGTCTTCACCATGGAAGAGGTCTGGCTGGAACGCTTCCCGGGCGAGGGCAGCTCGGTTCATCTGGTCGACATTCCCGAAACGCCCGCCGACTGGCTGGACGCGCCATTGGCGGCGAAATGGGCCGCTGTGCGCCGTGCTCGGAGGGTTGTCACCGCGGCGCTGGAAATTCAGCGGCGTGACAAGGTGATCGGCGCCAGCCTGGAGGCTGCGCCGGTGGTCCATGTGGCTGACCCGGACGTGCTGGCCGCGCTGAAATCGGTGGATTTCGAGGATGTCTGCATCACCTCGTCGGTCTCGCTGACCGGCGATCCGGCCCCGAACGAGGCGTTCCGCCTGCCCGAGGTGGAAGGCGTCGGTGTGGTGTTCGAAACCGCCGAGGGCGAAAAATGCCAACGCTGCTGGAAGATCCTGCCGGATGTCGGCGTGCACAAGCATCCCGGTGTCTGCGGACGATGTGACAAGGCGTTGGGTTGACGTGAATGCATGGCTGTCCGGGGGGGGGTCCCGGACAGCGAACATATGGGGCGGGTGGGCGTCAGCCGCCCCGCCGCATCGGGATCACCTGTTGCAGGATTCCTGCGAACAGCAGATAGACCGAAGTCGCGACCAGCCCCCAATGCGCCCAACTGAGCGGATGAAAATCCACCAGAACCGCCCAGAATGCGAAGCCCGTCCAGGCCAGTGCCAGCGGCAATGACAGCGCCCGCCAGCGGTCGGTGCGGACCGGATGGATGAACTTCAAGGGCGTGAACATGGCTGCGGCCAGGGTCACGACGATGATCAGCGTGATCCAGAAATCCGGTTTCACCGCGAACAGCACCAGCACGACCATGTTCCAGCAGGCCGGGAAACCGGCGAAAGAGTTGTCATCGGTCTTCATCCGCGTGTCGGCGAAATAGACGACGCTGGCGAAGGTGATCAGGATGATCGCGACCCAGCCGGTCCAGCCCGGCAGCAAATCGGATTTGAACAGCGCGAAAGCGGGGATAAAGACATAGGTCAGATAGTCGATGATCAGGTCCATCAGCACGCCGTCCATCTGCGGCGCGTTGGTCTTGACCTGATAACGGCGGGCCAGCGGGCCGTCGATTCCGTCCACCACGAAGGCCACCACCAGCCACAGGAACATCAGCGCCCATTTCTGATCCACTGCCGCCAGCATGGCCAGCATGGCGAAAACGGCGCCGGTGGCGGTGAAAAGGTGAACGGCAATCGCGCGCATGGTCGGTGTCATTGTTCCGTCATGCCGCAAACGCGCCGGCTGTGCAATGCTTTGACAGCGGGGCGGTTTCAGCCCCGTGCCTTGGGATGGGCGCGGTCATATACCTCCATCAGGCGGGCGGTATCGACCGCTGTATAGGCCTGCGTGGTTGAAAGTGACGCGTGCCCCAGCAATTCCTGGATCGCGCGCAGGTCGCCACCGGCATTCAGCAGGTGGGTGGCGAAACTGTGGCGCATGGCATGCGGCGTCGCCGTGGCTGGCAGCCCCAGCTGCATCCGGGCCGCTTCCATCACCCGCGCGATCTGCCGTGCGTTCAGCGGGCCGCCGCGGCTGCCGCGGAACAACGGTGCGGCGGCGGACAGATCGTGCGGGCAGAGCGCGGCATAGGCATCCACCGCAGCGCGTGCCGCGGGCAGGACCGGGACCAGCCGTTCCTTGCCCCCCTTGCCCCGGATTCGCAGCGTATCGGGCAATGGCGCATCGCGCCCCGTCAGGCCCAACGCCTCGGAGATGCGAAGCCCACAGCCGTAAAGCAGCGTCAGCACCGCGGCGTCGCGCGCGGCTATCCAGCTCGTTCGCGACTGCAATTCCACGGTGTCGATCATCGCCCGGGCGGCATCTTCGGCCAGTGGCCGAGGCAGCTTTTTCTGAAACCTGGGCGCGCGGGCCGACAGCACCGCCGTCGGCTCGAACCCATGGCGCGCCCCCAGCCAGCGGAAAAAGGATTTCATGGCCGACAGCGACCGTGCCAGCGACCGTGCCGCCACGCCGCGCCCCCTTTCATGCGCCATCCAGGCGCGCATGTCGCCCAGCGTGACGCGCTGCAAGGCGGCCACGCCAGACGTGCTGCCGGAATGTCCGGTGAGGAAGGCCAGAAACCCCAGAACATCGGCGCGATAGGCTTTCAGCGTGTTGTCGGACGCGCCGTTCAGTGCCTTTTCGTGTTCGATCCAGCCGTCCAGCGCGTCGCGCGCAGCGGCCGAGATCTCGAGGCTCACGACAGCCAGCGGCGCATTGCCCGTTCGAATACGCCGCCGAAAAAGCCTAGCAGGTCGGTGCCCTGACTGGGGCTGAACTGATGCGGATCCTCGGCCCCCATCGCCAGCAGGCCGGGCAGGCGCCCTTCGCCCAGGTCGAGACGGATCAGCGCCTCGGAACGGATCCAGCTTGCGGCCTGACCGTAAATCCGGCCATCCGACGGCTGGACCTGCCGCAGAGTAACCGTGCGCGGTGGCGCGTTGCGCCCCATCGTCAGATAGCTGTCGACAAAGCCCGGCTCGACCACGGTCAGAACCTCGCCCAGCCGGTCCAGCGTCGCGTCGCGCCCGGCCCGTCCGCTTTCCAATACCAGGCGCAGGTGATCGACACGCAGGATGTCCGACAGGTCGCCGTCGAGCTCCTTGAGGAAATGCTCAAAATCCGCCGGATCCAGCAGTTTCAACACCGCGCGATGGATCTGATTGGTGCCGGCAAGGTTTTCATAGGCCGCGGCGATGACCGAGCGGTGGGTGTCTTCCAGTCGCTCCAGCCGGGCCTCCAGACGTTCCATGGCGATGCCGCGCAGGTCTATGATGTTGTTGCCAAGGCTTTTTTCGTTGGCCGCGATCAGCGCCCGCATCAGGTCTCTATCTTCCAGGATCACGTCCGGATCGGCAATGATCCGGTCGCGCAGATGGGTTTCGGTCGGGGCACTGCTGCTCATGTCGCCTCGTCTCGGTTTGTTTTTTGTGACCTTACACCAAAGTTAAAGGATTTTCTGCCCCGTTTTTTCCCAATCCTTCAGGAAAGCGTCCAGCCCCTTGTCGGTCAGGGCGTGGCTGACCATCGCCTGGATTACCGCGGGGGGCGCGGTGGCCACGTCGGCGCCGATCAGGGCTGCCTCTTTCATGTGGTTGGCGGTCCGGATCGAGGCGGCGAGGATCTGCGTTTCGAACCCGTAATTGTCATAGATCGTGCGGATGTCGCCGATCACCTCCATCCCGTCGAGGTTCAGATCGTCGAGGCGGCCGATGAAGGGCGAGATGAAGGTCGCGCCGGCCTTGGCTGCCAGCAGCGCCTGGTTGGCGGAGAAGCACAGGGTGACGTTGACCATGCGGCCTTCGCCTGACAGGACGCGGCAGGCCTTCAGCCCGTCCCAGGTCAGCGGCACCTTGATCGCGATATTGTCGGAGATCTTGGCCAGCTCGCGCCCCTCGGCGATCATGCCGTCGGAATCCAGCGCGACGGTTTCGGCCGAAACCGGCCCGTCGATCATGCCGCAGATCTGCTTGGTGACCTCACGGATATCACGGCCGGACTTCATGATCAGCGAGGGGTTCGTCGTGACACCATCGACCATGCCCAGATCGTTCAGCTCGGCGATTGCATCGACGTCGGCGGTATCGACAAAGAATTTCATGGCATCCGTCCTCGGGTTTGATAAGCCTGTTCGTGGCCCCTGATACTCGATGGCGGGGACCTCGGAAAGCCCCGGAGAGCTTGCGCCAACATGGATCAGCCGGAATTTTTCGACGCGGGCGCGCTGGTGGCGGTATTGACCACGCAACCGCTCGACCGGACGCTGGATTACCGCGCGCCCGAGGGCGGGTGTCACCTGGGTGCATTCGTCGAGGTGCCGCTGGGCCCGCGCCGGGTGCTGGGCGTGGTCTGGGGCGCGGGCGAGGGTGGATTCGACCTGTCCAGGGTCCGCCCCGTCACCCGCGTTCTGGACGTGGCCCCGATGCGCGCGGAATTGCGCGCCTTCCTGACGCGGGCGGCGGATTACACGCTGACGCCGATGCCCGCCATGCTGCGGCTGGCCACCCGCGCGCCAGGGCTGGGCGGGGCCGTGTCGATGAAAAGGATCTATCGGCTGGGCCATGCGGACCCCGACCGGATGACCGGCGCCCGCGCGCGCGTTCTGGCGCTGATGGAAGAATTCGGCGGGGTGGCCTTCACCCTGGGCGAACTGTCGCAGATGGCCGGCGTTTCGAATTCGGTTATCAAGGGCCTGGTCAGGCAGGGCGCCCTGATCGAAGAGGATACGCCCCGCGACCTGCCCTATCCGCGACTGGACCCGTCGCGTCCGGGCCTGGCGCTGACCGGCGACCAGGCAGCGGCGGCCGAAACCTTGCGCACCGGGCTGCGCGCTGGCGAATTCGGGGCGACGCTGTTGAAGGGTGTGACCGGCTCGGGCAAGACCGAAGTCTATCTGGAGGCCGTGGCAGAATGTCTGTCCAGGGGCCGGCAGGCGCTGGTCCTTTTGCCGGAAATCGCATTGACGGCAGAGTTTCTGCACCGGGTCGAGGGGCGCTTCGGCGCGAAGCCGGCGGAATGGCATTCCGGCGTGACCATGACCGAGCGGCGCCGCTGCTGGAAGATGGTCGGCGAGGGGGGCGCGCAACTTGTCGTTGGCGCGCGCTCGGCGCTCTACTTGCCGTTTCGCGACCTGGGGCTGATCGTCGTGGATGAGGAACACGACAGCTCCTACAAGCAGGAGGATGGCGCGCTTTACAATGCCCGTGACATGGCGGTGCTGCGTGCGTCTTTCTGCAGCGCACAGGTGGTGCTGGCCTCGGCCACCCCCTCGCTGGAAAGCTGGGCCAATGTCGAGGCGGGCAAATATCGGCGGCTTGATCTGGCCGCCCGGTTCGGCGCGGCGGAACTGCCCGAGATGCGGGCGATCGACATGCGGCGCGAGGAATTGCATTCCAATCACTGGATATCGCCGACATTGCGCCGGGCCGTCGAGGCGCGGATCGAGACCGGCGAACAGGCGCTGCTGTTTCTCAATCGCCGTGGCTATGCCCCGGTAACGATCTGCCGGGCCTGTGGTCATCAGATCGGTTGCGACCAGTGCGACGCGCGCATGGTCGAGCACCGATTCCTGAAACGGCTGGTGTGTCACCAGTGCGGCGAGACGAAACCGATCCCGCAAACCTGCCCCTCTTGCGGGGCGGCGGACCGCCTCGCCCCGGTCGGGCCGGGCGTCGAGCGACTGGCCGAGGAGGTGGCCGAGGCGTTCCCGGATGCCCGCGTGGCGGTGTTGTCGTCGGACCTGTTCGGCTCTGCCCGGGCGTTGAAGGCCAAGATCGTCGAGATCGCCCAGGGTGCCGCCGACATCGTTATCGGCACGCAACTCGTCGCGAAGGGGCACAATTTCCCGCTGCTGACGCTGGTGGGCGTGATCGACGCCGATCTGGGCCTGCAGGGCAGCGATCTGCGCGCGGCCGAGCGAACATTCCAGTTGATGCGCCAGGTGGCGGGCCGCGCCGGCCGCGCCGAGAAGCCGGGCATCGCACTGTTGCAAAGCTTTCAACCCGAGCATCCGGTGATCCGGGCGATCCTGTCGGGCGACGAGGAAGGTTTCTGGCAGGCCGAGGCGGCCGAACGGCGCGCGGCGGGTGTGCCCCCCTATGGCCGGATGGCCGGGATCGTGCTGAGCAGCCCGGACATGAAGGCGGCGTTCGACCTGGGCGGACAGATGGCGCGGGACGATGCGCCGCTGCGCCGGATCGGGGCGCAGCTTTACGGACCCGCGCCGGCGCCCATCGCCCGGATCCGCGGACGCCACCGGGTGCGGTTGCTGGTGAAGGCCGACAAATCCGCTCCGCTGCAGGCGGCCTTGCGCGATTGGGCCGCGCAGTTCAAGCTGCCTGCCAATTTGCGGCTGCAAATCGACATCGACCCGCAGAGTTTCTATTGATCATGCGCCGCGTCAGGCGGTCGCGTGCCGGTGGCGGGATTGGTCCAGGATGAAATCGGCAGCCATCGCGCCCAGCCACATGCAGAACAATGCCAGCCATGCGGTGCCCGCGAAAACCGATGTGCCGGTAACACCGTTGCCGATCGCGCAGCCGCCGGCCAGCATCCCGCCGAACCCCATGAGTGCCGCACCAGCCATTGCGCGTTTCATGTTGTCGGCATCCTGGAACCCCTGAAAGCGCAGTTCGCCCGCCAATGCCGCCGCGACGAAGGCGCCGGCGAACACGCCCGGGATCATGCCGATCTCGAAGCCCAGCACCGGGTCTGCCTCCAGAAAGAACATCAGCGTATCCGCCGAAGGGCCGGTGAAGGTGGCCGAAGTGACGGTCACAGGGTCAAAGCTGACCTGCGACAGCCCGAAGGTCAGCACCCAGCCCACCGCTACGGCAAAGCCAACGCCCGAGGCGAAGACCAGAACCCGCGCGCCGATCCGGTTGCGGTGGGCGAACCACAGGGCCGATACCGCGACCGCCAGCCCCAGCAACAGCCCGGTGCCGCCGGGGACACCGGCGGCGTCGAGCAGGTTCAGGTTACGCCCGCCATCCGTGGTCCAGAGGGCCGCCAGACGGTTGCGAAGCGGCGCCAGCCAGCCATGCAGGCTCATCTGCGCGACGACGGCGAAAATCAGCCCCGACACGACCGAGCGCAGGTTGCCCGTCGCCGCCAGCACCAGCAGCCGCCCCGAACATCCGCGCGCCAGCACCATGCCCACGCCGAACAGCAGCCCGCCGATTACCGCGCCGGACCACGATCCGGGCACAGCCATGATGCGTGCCTGATGGACATCCATCAGCCCGAGCATCCGCGCGCCCTGCACCCAGACCATTGCGGTGGAGAAGGTCAGGAGCCAGACCGAAACGCGCGGTCCGATGCGGCCGCGGGCAAATTCCACCGTCGCCGCCCGCAGGCAGAAGGCCGATCGCTGCGCCGCCACGCCAAAGATGACTCCCGTGAGCAGCCCGAACAGCGCGGCGGAATTGTCCTCGCCCAGGCGCTCGACGATTGCCAGAATGTCCATGGGTCCATCCCCCGTATTCCATCATGTGAATACTTATCCCGATCGCCCGCCCGGCGCCTTGATGCAGATCAGACCGGTGCTGCGAAAAACGACACGGGTCTCGTCGCGCATGGGCGCGCTGCCCTGCGGGCCCCGGCGTTACCTGTCAGAAAACGGATCGCGACACGGAGGATCGACGCGATGAACCTGCAATTTGGCACCCCTGACGCGAAGGCGCGTCGCTCCTTCGTCATCGATCCCGAGGCACTGCCGCGCGAGGGCGATGGCGATGCGAATTTCGGCTCGGTCAGCTGGCGCACCCTGATCAGCGCCGACCGCACGCCCTCGGCCGGAATGGTGTTGGGGCTGGCCGAATTCGGCCCCTACGGCACGCTCAAGCCGCATCGGCACAGCCATGCGGAATTCTACCTCGGCTTTTCCGGCGATGGGACGGTCATGATCGACGGCGTGTCGCACTGGATCAGGCCGGGCGTGGCGATCTATGTGGAAGGAGACACCGAACACGGTGTGCTTGCTGGCCCGAACGGGCTGTGCTTCGCCTACGGGTTCGCCGCGGATCGGTTCAGCGATATCGAGTATCGGTTCTCGCCGATGATGTCCGTGGCCGATTGATCCTCGTCAAACCGCGTGATCCCGGTCTTTCGCAAGGCATGGCGCGTCACGTCCACGCGGGAGCCTTCGCGGCGGACCCCGTAGGCAAATCGCCTCGGCGCGCTATATTCCGGAAAGGGGTCGTTGTCCCGCACCACGCTTGAACAGGAGCCGCCGATGTTCGCATTCGCACGTAACAAGACCGAGATGGTGACGCCCGAGGCGGCCCTGCCGGGGCGCGGCACGCCGATCCCGACGGCCGAGAAACACCGGCTTTCGGGCATCCCGCTGAAGGCGCCGGTGCCCGAGGGCATGGAACAGGCGATGTTCGGCATGGGCTGTTTCTGGGGGGTGGAACGCACGTTCTGGCACCGCGACGGGGTCTGGCTGACCATGGTCGGCTATGCCGGCGGGTATACCCCGAACCCGACCTATGAAGAGGTCTGCACCGGTCGTACCGGCCATAACGAGGTGGTGCGCCTGATCTACGACCCGGCCGTGATCTCGTATGATGATCTTCTGCGGGTGTTCTGGGAAGGGCACGACCCGACGCAGGGCATGCGCCAGGGCAACGACCGGGGCACGCAGTATCGTTCTGCCATCTATGCCTATACCGACGCGCAGAAACAAAGTGCCGAGCGCAGCCGGGCCGAGTTCGCCCCGCGCCTGGCAAAGGCGGGCCACGGGCCGGTCACGACCGAGATCGTGGACGCGCCGGAGTTCTATTTCGCCGAGGATTATCACCAGCAATACCTGGCCAGGAACCCGGGCGGCTATTGCGGACTGGGCGGTACCGGCGTTACCTGTCCGATCGGCACCGGCGCTTGACGGGGCGCGGGAGGGCGTCTATCGCCGCCGAAAACCGACAAGGGACGCCTGCATGCCAACGTTCACCGCACTGACCACCTTGCCGGGCAAGGCCGCCGCCGATGCCCTGGGCGAGGCGATGGAGGCCCTGACGCCGGAACCCACCGGCGTCGGCGTGTTCGAGATCGAGGACGGCTCGGGCCTGTGGGAGGTCGGCGGCTATTTCACCGAGGCGCCGGACACCGCCGGTCTGGCGCTGCTTGCGGCGATGCACGGGGCCAGGGATTTCACCGTCTCGGAACTGCCCGAGATCGATTGGGTCGCCAAGGTTCGGCGTGAACTGGCGCCGGTCGAGGCCGGACGGTTTTTCGTTTATGGCAGCCACGACGCCGACCGCGTGCCCGAAGGGTCGATCGCGCTGCTGATCGAGGCGGCGATGGCCTTCGGCACCGGGCATCACGGCACCACGCTGGGATGTCTTCGCGCGCTGGACCGGCTGGTGAAAGACGGCTTCGAAGGGCGCAACGTGGCCGACATCGGTTGTGGAACGGCAGTGCTGGCGATGGCCGCGGCAAAAATCTGGCCGGCTCCCGTGATCGCGTCGGATATCGACCCGGTGGCCGTCGATGTGGCGCGCGCCAATCTCTTGGCCAACGGGCTGGCGGCCCGTGTGGTTTGTGTCGAGGCGGCGGGGTTCGACCATCCCGACTTGAAGGCCCGCGCACCCTTCGACCTGGTCTTCGCCAACATCCTGAAGGGCCCGCTTCTGGCCTTGGGGCCCGACATGGCGGCGCATGTGGCGCCCGGCGGTCACGCGATCCTGTCGGGAATCCTGAACACGCAAGCGGATGAGATCGTGGCCGCTTACGCCGAAAGGGGGTTCTTTGTTTCAAGTCGCGAGGAAGTAACCGACTGGACGACGCTTCTGTTGACGAAATCGAGCTAAACTCGCCCAATTATTGCCATAATTTTAGCATAGGAATGTCCAAGTGGGGGTTTGCGTCAGGAGTCGGTTCCATGGCCAACCCATATTTGAATGACTTCCGCAGCCGCGTCGCCCGCGTCGAACGCGCGCATCGACGTGGCCGGGGGTTCGAGGCCCCGGGCACCCTCGGACGGCCGCGCTATGTCGTTCAGCGGCGGCGGTCCTGGTTGCGGCCCGTCTTGCTGATCGTCTGCGCCATCATCCTCTTCAAGGCCGCGCTGTATCTTCAGATCGGCCCGGTCGATTACAATGAACGGGTGGCGCGGCTGCGGGCGGGTAGCCAGGTCGAGCAGATCGGCGCTTATGCGCTCCAGGCCGACGGCATCACGGTTTGGCTGGCGAATTTCATGGGCGAGTTGTTCAAGGCGCCGATCTGACACGGCGATCTTCATGAAGGAACCCCGCGCCGGCCTTCTGCCGCCGCGGGGTTCGCCGCGATTTTTCGCCGGCGCGGGTCAGGCGATGTTGTCGATATCGGCGCGGATCAGACCGATATCGTCCAATTCGCGATCGGAGAGTTTGCTCAGCACCTTGCGGGTGACGCGCGTATCGTTCCACGTCGCCAGAACAGCGAAAATATGTGTCAGATGACCCCCGAGGCGGCGGCGGTCGGCGATCATGCGGGTGGTATCAATTGCAGCCATTGCGGGCGTCCTGCTTGCCGAGATCCAGCCACGGCGGTATTGCCGTGACAGGGCGCAGCTAGGGCCGAAAAAACCGCCGCGCAAGAGATAAAAAACGCATGGCTTCCATGCAGTTTTCGCATGCCGGAAAGCCAGTTATTCAAATGCCGCAAAGCCAGTTAACGGATTGTTAAAAAACATGAAATATCCCGGCAAGGATTGTCGCTTTCAGATCGAAAGCTGACGCTTTCAGGCGATTTTCCGAACTTTCACGTGGCGCCCGTCAAGTGGCCCCGCGCCGGATTGAGGGTGGCCGATGTTCGCTTTTCGTGCTAGTCGACAATAAAGACACAAAAACGACGGGGCGAGCATGCGCGTTTTGGGGGTGGACCCTGGGCTTCGCAACATGGGCTGGGGCGTGATCGAGGCCGATGGCGGGCGAATCGTGCATGTGGCAAATGGCGTCTGTCATTCCGAATCCGGCGACCTGGCCGCGCGATTGCTCAGCCTGCATGCGCAGTTGACCGAAATCGTCGTCCGACATGCCCCTGACACGGCCGCGGTGGAACAGACTTTCGTGAACAAGGATGCGGTGGCGACGCTTAAACTGGGCCAGGCGCGGGCGATCGCCCTGCTGGTTCCGGCGCAGGCCGGCCTGATTGTCGGGGAATATGCGCCCAACGCGGTCAAGAAGACGGTCGTGGGGGTTGGCCATGCCGACAAGCGGCAGGTCGATCACATGGTGCGCCTGCAGCTGCCCGGCGTGCAGATCGCCGGCCCGGATGCAGCCGACGCGCTGGCCATCGCGCTTTGTCATGCGCATCACGCGCGATCGGCCGGGCGGTTGGCTGCGGCGGTAAGGCGCGCGTCATGATCGGCAAGCTCGCGGGACGGCTGGACTATCGCGGCACGGATCATGTGCTGATCGACGTGGGCGGCGTGGGATATATCGTTTATTGCTCGGACCGGACGATCGCGTCGCTGCCGGGGCCGGGTGGGGCAGTGGCGCTTTATACCGATCTGCTTGTGCGCGACGACCTGCTGCAACTTTTCGGCTTTCCCACGCTGGAGGAAAAGGAATGGCATCGGCTTTTGATGTCGGTGCAGGGGATCGGCGCCAAGGCGTCGATGGCGGTTCTGGGCACGCTGGGCGCGGATGGGGTCAGCCGCGCCATCGCCCTGGGCGACTGGGCGGCGGTGAAGGCTGCGCCGGGCGTCGGACCCAAGATCGCGCAGCGCGTGGTGAACGAGCTCAAGGACAAGGCACCGGCGGTCATGGCGATGGGAGGCAGCCTGCCCGCTGCGATGGGCGATGCGCCGGCCGAGGCGGTCGAAGGCACTCCGCCCGCGCCGTCACCGGCGCCAAAGCCCGCATCACGAAACCCTGCCCCGGCCCGGTCCGAGGCGCTGTCGGCGCTGGGTAATCTCGGTTACGCTCCGGGTGAAGCCGCCGGCGCGGTGGCTCAGGCGGCCGGCGAGGCGCCCGATGCCGATACCGCCCATCTGATCCGCGCGGCTTTGAAATTGCTGGCACCGAAAGGGTAAGCGATGGACCAGCCCGACCCCACCCTTCGCCCCGAGCCGCGCCCCGAGGATTCCGACCGCGCCCTGCGCCCGCAGGCGCTGGACGAATTCATCGGCCAGGCCGAAGCGCGCGCCAATCTCAAGATTTTCATCGAATCCGCACGGATCCGCGGCGAGGCGATGGATCATGCGTTGTTCCACGGCCCCCCTGGCCTGGGCAAGACGACGCTGGCGCAGATCATGGCGCGTGAGCTGGGCGTGAATTTCCGGATGACTTCGGGGCCGGTGCTTGCCAAGGCCGGCGACCTGGCGGCGATCCTCACCAATCTGGAGCGCAACGACGTCCTGTTCATCGACGAGATCCACCGCCTGAACCCCGTGGTGGAGGAAGTGCTTTATCCCGCGCTGGAGGATTTCGAGCTGGATCTGGTGATCGGCGAGGGGCCGGCGGCCCGCACCGTGCGGATTGAACTGCAACCCTTCACGCTGGTCGGCGCGACCACTCGGCTGGGGCTGCTCACTACGCCGCTGCGCGACCGGTTCGGCATCCCGACACGATTGCAGTTCTACACCGTCGAGGAACTGCACGAGATCGTCACCCGCGGGGCGCGCCTGTTGGGCGTTCCGGCCGAACCCGATGGCGCGCGCGAAATCGCCCGCCGGGCTCGCGGCACACCGCGCATCGCCGGGCGGCTGTTGCGGCGTGTGGTGGATTTCGCCGTCGTCGAGGGCGGCGGCCGCGTGACCCGGGCCATCGCCGACAACGCATTGACTCGACTTGGCGTCGATCACCTGGGCCTCGACGGGGCCGATCGGCGCTATCTCCGGCTTGTCGCCGAGAACTATGCCGGCGGGCCGGTCGGAATCGAGACCATGAGCGCCGCGCTAAGCGAAAGCCGCGATGCACTGGAAGAGGTGATCGAGCCGTTCTTGTTGCAACAGGGCTTGATCCAGCGCACGCCGCGCGGCCGGTTGCTGACAGCGAAGGCCTGGACACATCTGGGCATGGCCGCGCCCGTCAAGCCGGAACAGTCGAACCTTTTCAAAGGTTGATCGCTGCTCGGCTGGAATTGGCCTGGCTGGCGCTCAAGGACGTATCGGGCCGCGCGTGGGTGGCCGGCCGGCCTGGTGCGGACCCTCTGATTTCCGTGTCGCCCGGGATGGTGTCGCAACCGGCACCGGACGACAGCACGCCCTTGCAGCCGAAGACCGGCTGGCACAAACTCGGACCCGATCCGCGCGGGAAATGAGCCCTGCGGCCTTCGGGGACGTGACGCTGGACAGGAGAAACCAGAATGCAGGACGTATTCATTTGTGGCGCGGCCCGCACGGCGATGGGCGGTTTTCAGGGGGTTTTCGCCGGGACCGACGCGCCGACCCTCGGCGGGGCAGCGATTCGCGCGGCGATGGAGGACGCAGGTGTACAGACGGTCGACGAGTTGCTCGTGGGATGCGTCCTGTCGGCAGGGCAGGGGCAGGCCCCGGCGCGGCAGGCCGGTTTCAACGCCGGCCTGGACGAGAATGTGCCGGCCACGACGCTAAACAAGATGTGCGGGTCGGGGATGCGCGCAGCGATGATGGCCTTCGATCAGTTGGCGTTGGGACATTCGGCGCTGATCGCAGCGGGCGGCATGGAAAGCATGACCAACGCCCCCTACCTGCTGCCAAAGATGCGGTCGGGCGCGCGGCTGGGCCACGGCCAGGTGATCGATCACATGTTCCTCGACGGGCTGGAAGATGCCTATGACAAGGGCCGCCTGATGGGCAGCTTCGCCGAGGATTGCGCCGAGGCGTTCCAGTTCACGCGCGAAGCACAGGACGCGTATGCGCTGGAATCCCTCTCCAGCGCGCTCGCGGCGCAGAAATCGGGCACCTTCGCCGATGAAATCGTGCCGGTTACCCTGTCCACGCGAAAGGGCGAAATCCTCGTCTCCGAGGATGAGCAACCCGGCCAGGCCCGGCCTGAGAAAATCCCGCGGCTCAAACCCGCCTTCCGCAAGTATGGAACGGTGACGCCGGCCAATTCGTCTTCCATCTCCGACGGGGCCGCCGCCCTTGTGCTGGCCTCCGGGGATGCGGTTTCGGCCAGGGGCCTGCCGGTGCGGGCGCGCATTCCGGGTCACGCCTCGCACGCCCAGGCGCCAGGCTGGTTCACCACGGCCCCGGTGCCCGCCGCGCGGAAACTGCTGGCGCGTATCGGCTGGACGACCGATGACGTTGACCTGTGGGAAATCAACGAGGCTTTTGCCGTCGTCCCGATGGCCTTCATGCGCGAGATGGATCTGCCGCGCGAAAAGGTGAATGTCAACGGCGGGGCCTGCGCGCTGGGTCACCCGATCGGCGCGTCGGGGGCGCGGATCATGGTCACGCTTCTCAACGCGCTCGAAAAGCGCGGGCTGAAGCGCGGCGTCGCGGCAATCTGCATCGGCGGGGGCGAAGGCACGGCCATCGCGATCGAGCGTTCCTGATCTTCATTTTGCGCGAAATACTCTCGGGGGTCCGGGGGCAGACAGCCCCCGGCTGGCATGGAAAAGCGAGACCGACATGCGCGTTGATTATTCCACCCTTTCGAAGGCCGTCGCGTCGCTGACCGACGGCGAAACCGACATCGTTGCCCTTATGGCCACACTGGCCTGCGAAATACACCATTCCGACGAACGCTTCGACTGGACCGGGTTCTACCGCAATGTCGGCAACGAGACGCTTAAGATCGGCCCTTACCAGGGGAGGCATGGCTGCCTTGTCATCCCGTTCTCGCGCGGGGTCTGCGGAGCGGCGGCACGGCGTTGCACGGCGCAGATCGTTGATGACGTGAACGCCTTTCCCGGCCATATCGCCTGCGCTGCCTCGACACGTTCGGAACTGGTGCTGCCCGTGCGTGACGGGCGCGGCGCGCTTCTGGGCGTGCTCGACATCGACAGCGACCGGCCGGCTGCCTTCACGGCCGCCGACGCGGCGGCGTTGCAGTCGATCCTCGACGCGACATTTGCGCGATAAGGGGTGGACAGGTCCGCATTCCGTTTCTATGCGATGCATCATGGTCAAGCGCCCGCATAGCGTTTTCGCGCATCTTCGACGCCGCCGCGTCTGAAGATCGATCTTCGTGCGCCCTTGCGCACATCTTCCCCTTGTCGTTGACTGGCGCCGGTGCCTGCGACACCAATTCGGGCTTCAGATATTCGAGGATGACAACATGATCCCCTCCGTCCTGCCGACCTACAACCGGGCGCCCCTGCATTTCACTCGGGGCGAAGGCTCATGGCTGATCGCACGGGACGGTACCCGCTATCTCGACATGACCTCGGGGATCGCGGTGAACGCGCTCGGCCACGCGCATCCCGACCTTGTGCGGGTTCTGACCGAACAGGCCGGCCGGATCTGGCACCTTTCAAATCTCTACGATATCCCGCAGCAGCAGGCCCTGGCCGACGCGCTGGTCGACAAGACCTTCGCCGATACCGCGTTCTTCACCAATTCCGGCACCGAGGCCTGCGAACTGGCGGTCAAGATGGCGCGGAAATACTGGCACGAGAAGGAACAGCCCGACCGGGTGAAGATCATAACCTTCTCCGGTTCGTTCCATGGCCGTTCCACAGCTGCGATAGCGGCCTCGGGCAGCGAGAAGATGACCAAGGGCTTCGGTCCGCTTCTGCCGGGTTTCGTGCATCTGGAATTCGGCGATCACGACGCGCTTCGCGCGGCGATGCAGGATCCGCAGGTCGGCGCGGTCCTGCTGGAGCCGGTGCAGGGCGAGGGGGGCATCCGCGTCGTGCCGGACCAGTGCCTCAAGGGCTTGCGCGACCTTTGCGACAAAACCGGAACGCTGTTGATACTGGACGAGGTGCAATGCGGCATGGGCCGGACCGGGCGACTCTTTGCACATGAATGGGCCGGCATCACGCCCGACATCATGATGGTGGCCAAGGGCATTGGCGGCGGCTTTCCGCTGGGCGCGGTTCTGGCGACCGAAGCCGCCGCGGCAGGAATGGTTGCGGGGACCCACGGCTCCACCTATGGCGGAAATCCGCTTGGCTGCGCCGTGGGGCTTGAGGTGATGCGCCATGTGGCCGACCCTGACTTCCTGGACGCGGTGAACCGCAAGGCGGGCCTGCTTCGGCAGCGGCTGGAGGGGTTGGTGGCGACCCATCCCGACCTGTTCGAGGGCGTGCGCGGCCTGGGCCTCATGTTGGGTCTGAAATGCAAGGTGCCCAATACCGACCTGGTCAAGGCCGGCCATGCCCGGCATGTCCTGACTGTAGGGGCTGCCGACAATGTCGTGCGTCTGCTGCCCGCGCTGAACATCCCCGACAGTGACATCGCCGAGGCGGTCGCGCGGCTGGACGGCGCCGCGGCGCAGCTCAAGGCGGGATAACGCGCCATCAGCTTCATCTTGCCCTAAATACTCAGCCGGGCATCGGGGCCGTCATCCCAGGGCCGACAGAAAGAGCGATAAAATGAGCCATTTCCTTGATATCAACACCACCGATCCCGCCGCGCTGCGCGCCATGATCGACCAGGCCCGCGCGATGAAAGACGCGCGCCGCGGGCAGCCCAAGGGCGCCTCGGATGCCGATCAGCCGCTTGCGGGGCGCATGGTCGCGCTGATCTTCGAAAAGCCCTCGACGCGGACCCGCGTTTCATTCGACGTGGGCGCGCGCCAGCTGGGCGGGCAGACGATGGTGTTGTCGGGCAGCGACATGCAGTTGGGTCACGGCGAAACGATCGCCGACACCGCCCGTGTGCTGTCGCGTTATGTCGACCTCATCATGATCCGCACCTTCGAAGAGGCGACGCTGCTGGAAATGGCCGAATATGCCAGCGTTCCGGTCATCAACGGGCTGACGAACCGCACCCATCCGTGCCAGATCATGGCCGACGTGCTGACCTATGAAGAGCATCGCGGGCCGATCCGCGGCCGCAAGGTGGTCTGGACCGGCGACGGCAACAATGTCTGCGCCTCGTTCATCCATGCCGCCGGGCAGTTCGGTTTCGATTTCACCTTTACAGGTCCACCGACGCTGGACCCCGAGCCCGGCTTCATGGAAGAGGCCCGGCAGAAAGGCGTCACGGCGGTGATCGAGCGCGACCCGGCAAAGGCGGTCGACGGCGCCGATCTTGTGGTCACGGATACATGGGTGTCGATGCACGATCCGCAATCGGCGCGTGAGCGACGCCACAACCAGCTGCGACCCTACCAGGTGAACGAGGCGCTGATGGCCAGGGCCAAGCCCGACGCCCTGTTCATGCACTGCCTGCCCGCGCATCGCGACGACGAGGCGACCAGCGCGGTGATGGACGGGCCCAACTCGGTGATCTTCGACGAGGCCGAGAACCGGCTGCACGCTCAAAAGGCGATCATGCGCTGGTGCCTCGGGATATGAAGCCTGTCGGCCCGGCGATCCGCGATGCGCAGGCGATGATCGCGGCGATGGACGCGGTGCTGTCGCCCGAATGCTATGTCTTTGCCTCCACGGATGACGAAACCCTTGCCGCAGAAGCGTTTGCCACCGTTCATGAGGAAGAGGGGGTGTCACTGGTGCTGGAGGCCGGGCGTGCCGCGGCCCTCGGTTTCGCGCTGGACCTGCCGATGCGCAGGATCACGCTTCGGGTGCATTCGGCGCTGGACGGTGTCGGGCTGACCGCGGCCGTATCCCATGCCCTGGCCGCCGATGGCATCCCTTGCAACATTGTCGCGGCGTTCCATCACGATCATGTCTTCGTGCCCGTGGACTGTGCTGAACGGGCGCTGGCAATCCTTGGTGCGTGCCAATCGACGGCGAAGGGCGCGTGAGGAAACCGGCGACATCCGCGTCTTGCCTGGACGGCGCGGCATGATAGGAAAGCGACAGCGGCAAGGAAAGGCAGTGCGATGACGGACGAAAAGGCGCGGATCGGTCTGGTCGGCCTGGCGGTGATGGGGGCGAACCTGGCGCTCAACATCGCGGAAAAGGGGTTCGGTATTGCGGTCTACAACCGCACGACGGCGCGGGTGGACGAATTCGTCAGCGATGCCGGCCCGCTGGCCGGGGCGATCACCCCCTGCACCAGTCCTGAAGATCTGGTCGCGGCGATTCAGCCGCCGCGCGCAATCATCCTGATGGTCAAGGCCGGCGCCCCGGTGGATGCGACGATCGAAGCGCTGCTGCCGCACCTGTCGCCTGGCGACATGTTGATCGACGCAGGAAATGCCGATTTCAACGACACCCGCCGGCGCGAGGCGGCGCTGCGCGAAAAGGGCCTGGCATATGTGGGCATGGGCGTGTCGGGCGGCGAAGAGGGTGCGCGCCACGGCCCCTCGATCATGGTTGGCGGTCCGGCCGGAAATTACGAGGCGATCCGGGATGTGATCGAGGCCATCGCCGCCAGATACCGGGGCGAGCCTTGCGCGGCGCATCTTGGCCCCGACGGGGCCGGGCATTTCGTCAAGACGGTGCATAACGGGATCGAATATGCCGATATGCAGCTGATCGCCGAGGTTTTCGGCCTTTTGCGCGGAAACCAGACGGCGGTCCGTTTGTCCGAGGTCTTCGCGAACTGGAACGGCGGGCCGCTCAATTCCTACCTGATCGAGATCACGGCCAAGGTCCTGTCCGCCATCGATCCCCGGACCGGCCAGCCGATGATGGATGTCATCGTGGATGCCGCCGGCCAGAAGGGCACCGGACGCTGGACCGTGATCGAGGCGCTGAAACTGGGGCAGTCGCCCTCGACCATCGAGGCGGCCGTCGCCGCACGCAGCTGGTCGGCAATGCGCGAGACCCGCGAAACCGGGCAAGATCTGTTCGGTGCCCCGGTCCCCGGCGCCGGTCCGCTTGAGGCGGATCTGGAATCCGCCCTGCTGGCCGCGCGGATCATCGCATACGGGCAGGGCTTCGCGCTGCTTTCCGCGGCGTCCGAGGAATTCGACTGGTCCCTCGACCTGGCGCGCGTGGCCGAGATCTGGCGCGCCGGATGCATCATCCGTTCGGGCCTGCTGAACGATATCGCCAGCGCGCTTCGCGGCACCGCGCCACATGGCCAGCTGGCCTTCGCCCCGGCCTTTGCCGAATGGCTGAACCAAACGGTTCCGGCCCTGCGCCGGGTCGTGGCCCACGCCGTGCAGGAAGGCCAGCCCGTCCCGGCGATGTCCGCCGCGCTGGCCTGGTTCGACACCATGCGTCAGGCCCGCGGCACCGCGAACCTGATCCAGGCGCAACGCGACTTTTTCGGAGCACATGGATTTGCCCGGCTTGACGTCGAGGGTGACGCGTATCACGGCGACTGGCCCGCATAGGGCTGTGCCGCGAATGATTGGCAGCCCGGCCCGAACCGGGATAGACAGCCCTGCATGACCGATACCGCCTACAACCCGCCGGATACACCGCTCGACATTCTTTACCAGGATCACGCGCTGCTGCTGGTCAACAAGCCGGCAGGGCTGCTGTCGGTGCCCGGCCGCGGCGCGCATCTTGCCGATTGCCTGCTGGCCCGCGTGCAGGGCGCCTTTCCAGAGGCGCTGCTGGTCCACCGGCTCGATCGCGACACGTCGGGGGTGATGGTCTTTGCGCTGTCGCCGCATGCGCAACGCCATCTGGGTCTGCAATTCGAAAGGCGCCATGTCAAAAAGGCCTACGTCGCCCGGGTCTGGGGGCGGGTCGAGGGCAGGGCTGGCCGCGTGGATCTGCCGCTTGTCGTGGACTGGCCGAACCGCCCGAAACAGAAGGTGGATCACGCCAACGGGAAACCGGCCCTGACCGAGTGGCGCAAGGTTCGCGAAGAAGGGGCGACGACGCGGCTGCGCCTCTATCCGCGGACCAAGCGCAGTCACCAGTTGCGGGTCCATATGCAGTCGACGGGTCATCCCATACTGGGCGATCCGTTCTATGCGACCGGCCCGGCACGCGCGGCGCCGCGTCTGATGCTGCACGCCGAGAACCTGCGCCTGCGCCATCCGGATGGGGGCCACGGCATGAGCTTCAGCGCCAAATGCCCGTTCTGAAGCCGGCCTGTCGGAAACCAGATACTTATCCAACATGATGGCGGCCCCGCGCGGCCGAAAGCAAAGGGGTCTGGCAGGTCCCGCTCAGGGTTGCGCGGTTGTCAGGATCCGGCTGTCCATCGTGTCGATCTGTCCACGTCGGTTTTCCAGCGCCTGCACAAAGCTGCTGGCGGATTCGGTGGTGGGTCGCAACCCGTCGAAGACCGGTTCGCTGGCATGAAGGACCACGATCCGCGTCTTGCCCAGCGAGCTGTCATTGACCACGAAGGCCAGTTTCTTGCCATTCGCCGCGGCTGCCTCGGCCTCGGAATAGGCGACGCGCACCGTGACCGGCCCTTCGGCCCCGTCGCGCAGAGCCGCGATGCTGTTTTCCGGCCGGTTGAGATTCGGTAACATGTGAAACACCGATCCCGACACGTCGAGTGCCGAGACCAGAAGATAGCCCCGGGTTACATCGGCAGGGATGGTCACGTCGATCACCGGGTTCTCGCCGACCAGGTACCGGCCGGTGGGGTTGTCGTCCTGTGACCTGCCGAAGCCAAAGGCGATGTCGAAACCGCCTGACGGCGCCTGCGGCAGCGCGGCATCGATCTTGCAAAGCGTGGGGTTCAGGACTTCGGCGTTCACGTCAACCTCGCGATTGCCTGCGACCCGGGCGATGGCGTCTTCCAGCGTGATGCGGGTCTGCGGTTGGGCTACGCGCCCGGTGACGACGATGCGCGCGCCCATCTCATAGCCGACACTGGGCGGATCGGCCAGCCGCAGTGCCCCGCAATCGGCATGCTGAGCGAGGATCGGACGCAGCGTGGCAGGTGACAGGATGCGCGGCCCCAGCGTGATCTCGGCCTCGCCCCGTAGCGCGCCAGGCATCCCCTCGTCCGCGAAAAGTGCAGCGATACGGTCATGTTCGGCCCGGTCTTTGCTCAGTGCGGTGACCTGCACGGTATTGCCGGAGGCTTCGATGCGCCATTCCGGCAGCCCCTTCAGCCGCTCGATCAGCGCCAGAAGGTCCGTGCCCCAACTCTCGGCAATGTCACCGCCGGCAAGCGTGAGCCGGGCGGTGCCCCCGGCGGCAGAGATGCGCCGGGACAGGGCGGCCTGCATGTCTTCAGAGGGCACATGGCCGCTGGCCGACAGGATGCCGTCGGCGTCCCGTTCCAGCGTAAGCGTATAGGGATCGGCCCGGGGCAGGCGCGGGCCCAGAAGCCCGTCCAGCGTGCCGGAAAGGTATAGACCCGCGGCAACTGCGGCGGCGAGCACAAGCGCCAACCCGGCCACAAGCGGCGCCCGGCCCTTTCGGGATGAATGGTCAGCCACAGGGGGCGGCCCTGATGCGGGCGTGCTGGATGTGGCAGAGGTCGGCGCCGTTCTTTCGACCGGGCGCGGCGCGATGACGGTCTGCTCGGTGTCGTCGGGCCGTGCCGGCGAAGTCGCAGTTGCCGCGTCGATTTCCGCGACCACGGCGGCGGCGCTTTGCAGTCGTTTTTCGCGGTCGGGGTGGGTCATCCGGTCGATCAGGGATTTCAGCGGTTCCGGCACACCGGAAGTATCCAACGGGTGGGCCTTTCCCTTGATGATCTCCGAAGGGTTGCCGCCCACGTCGGGTTGCTTGCCGCGGAACCCGGCCAGGAGAAGTGCCCCAAGCGCATAGATATCGGAACGTTCGTCGGACTCGCCGCTCAGTTGTTCGGGGGCGGCATAGGCGAATTTTCCGGCGAAATCGTTGCCGACAATGGTCTGCGCACCTGGGTTGGTATCCTTGGCAATGCCGAAGTCGATTATCACCGCGTCAGCGGGGTCGCCACCGCGCAAGATGATGTTGTCGGGGGACAGATCGCGATGGACGATCTTCTTCGCATGGGCGGCCTGCAACCCCTCGGCGACGCGCCGCGCAATGATCAACAGGTCATCGGCCGACATGCCGCCCTGTTTCAGCTTGGCGTCCAGCCCGGGCCCGTCGATATAATCCATGACCAGAAAGACCGTGCCATCGTCGGTGCGCTGATTGTCGAAATAGCGCACGATGCTGTCGTGGCGGATCTCGCGGATATCCTCCTCGCGCGTCATCAGCACGAGGTAATCCTCATTGCGGGCAAACTCGGCACGCAACGCCTTGAGCGCCACGACCCGGCCCGAGATTTCGCTGCGCGCGCGATAGACTTCGGACGTGCCGCCGCGGCCCAGAATCCGTTCGATGCGATAGGTGTTGTTCAGCAGGTCGCCGGGCTGGAACGTGTCCCGGCGGTGCGAGTCTCCGGTCATGGCGCGCCACCGGCGGGGCAGTGCTCGGGGGCGTCGGGCCGCTGCGCCACGGTTCAGCCGAGCGCCTGGAATTCCACCCGGCGGTTCACGTCTGCGCGCGGGTTCTCCTCGTCATAGGGAAAGCGCTCTCCGACGCCCACCGCTTCCAGTTGGTCGGCGGAAAGCCCGCAATCGGCCACCAGGAAGCGCTTGACCTCTTCGGCGCGCAGCTTCGAAAGGCGCTGGTTGTAACTTTCGCTGCCCGAGGCGTCGGTATGGCCCAGAATGCGCAGCATCTGAACCTCGGCGCCCTTCACCGCGTTGCAAAGCACCCGAAGCTTCGGCTTCTGGTCCTCGCGCAGGGCGGCGGAATCGAAGTCGAAACGGATATTGATGTTGACCTGGTCTTCCTTGGGAACGGTGGGAAGGCTGACTTGCGTTGCGCTGCTTTCCGTCGCTTCGGGGGTGCTGCCCTGGCTGGCCGGGGAAATTGCAAGGCCCCGCGTCCGCTGCCGTTCCAGCGCGCCCTGCATCTGTTCCTGGCTCATGCTCAGCCCATCCGACGATTGGGCCGCCCCCGGCATTGCACAGCCCAAGGCCGCGAGGATGACGCAGGTCGCGGAAAGGATGGATCTTCGGATCATTGGGTATGCCTTCGTCAACGGGATTTCACTTGAACGGGTTGATATTACCCCGAGTCGTTGTTTCTGCCAATGGGGTCATGATCCCGCGCAAGACGGCGGAGCGGTTGACTTGCGACCGGGCGCGGCGCAATCTTTGACAGATTTCAACCCGGTTCTGCTGTTCATGCGCGTCATACCCATCATTGTCGCCGCGATCATCCTTCTGACACTGCCGTTGATCTGGCTTCTGGTGAGGGAGATGGGTGGCCCGGACACCGATTTCGTCAACGAAACCGGCCCCTCGGTGGACAGCGGCGCACGGATCGAGATCGAAATGCTGCGCCAGCAGATCGAGGCCATGCAACAGCGCATCGACGGCCTTGAGGGCGCGGTGCAGGGCCTCCGGAACGACCTGTCGCGTCCCCGGACGGCCGAGCCGCTGGACGGCGCGAAACGGCCCAGCGGTCCCAACGCCATCATCGATGCCTATGCGCAGGTGGTCCAGATCGCGGACAGACGCAATGTGAACAACGGCATCACCGTGGCCGGTCCGGATTTTCTGGAGCGATTCCTCGGGCGCCCGCGCGAGGACCTGAGTGACAAGTGCCAACCCATGACCAACCCCGATCTGCGCGAGTTTCTGGTGGAGGCGACCGTGGGCCCGATCAAGGTCAGGATGCTGAAGCCGGCGGTGGAAAGCCTCCGGCGTGTCTTCGAGAACGTGCGCCAGACCGATCGTGATCTCTATGATCGGATCAATACGGCCGGTTCGCTCTGCATTCGCCAGATCCGCGGCACGAACGGACGGACATCGACCCATTCCTTCGGCCTGGCGGTTGACCTGAACATCGACGGGCACCTGGACACGCTTGGTGACGGGCGAACGCAATTGGGACTGACGATCCTGGCGGATTTCTTCAATGAAGAGGGCTGGGTCTGGGGCGCGGGCTTTTCGCGCGAGGATTCGATGCATTTCGAGGTCAGCCAGAAACAGCTCGAGGAATGGCGCCGGCAAGGTCGGTTGTGAGCGCGTCGGTGGTTCGGCCCTGTTGCGTGATGCGGAGCAAAGGTAATATGATCCAATCCACGCGCAAATCGCTGCGTCAAAACGCGGGAGAAATGGGAATGCGCTTTCTGATCATCCTTTTCCTGAGTTTCGCGCCAACCCTGGCCGCGGCGGCGTCCGACCGGGTGGCACTTGTGATCGGCATGGCCGACTATGCCACGGTTCCCGATCTGGAAAACACGCTGAACGATGCGCGCGGCATCGCCGATACCCTGACCGAGGTCGGCTTTGACGTGACCCGCGTCATGGATGGCAGCGGCACCGAGTTGCGCGATACGCTGGACGCCTTCGCCTTTCGCGCCGAAACCGCCGATCTCGCGCTGATCTACTATGCCGGGCACGGCGTCGAGGTCGAAGGCAGGAATTTCCTGATTCCGGTCGATGCGCGGGTCGAGAACAATGCCGACATCCAGCGGCAGGGGGTATCGCTGGATCAGTTGCTGGCGGTCGTGGACGGGGCCCGCACCATGCGCATCGTGATACTCGATTCCTGTCGCGACAACCCGTTCGGCGGGCGTCTCGATCCGGCGCTGCAACAGGCCGCACAAACCGGAACCTCCGTGCCGCGCAGCACCGCCCCGGGCACCCGGAGCACCGGGCAGTCAGGGCTTGCTCCGCCGTCGCCGGATAGCGGCACGTTGGTGGCCTATGCGGCCGAGGACGGCAAGACCGCGCTGGACGGGCAAGGCAAGCACAGCCCCTTTGCCAAAGCGTTGATGGAAACCTTGCCGAAGAAGGGGCTGGAGATCAGCCTGATGTTCCGCCAGGTCCGTGACCGGGTGCTGGAACTTACGAACAACCAGCAGGAGCCGCACACCTACGGCTCGCTCTCGGGCACGCCGTTCTATCTGGCCGGGTCCGAGGAGGGTGACCTGCCGATCGAGGATCCCAAGCGGGCCTGGTCCGAGATTCAGCCCGCTCAGGAGTTGCGGCTGGCCGCCCTGGCCGAAAAGGGCGACACCAGATCGATGCTGGGGCTGGCTTATATGCGTATGAATGCGGCCGACCATCGCTATGCCCCGTCCGAGGCGGTAAAGCTGTTGCAGCGGGCGGCCGACAAGGGGTCGGCCGAAGCGCAGTACGAACTGGCGCTCGCCTATGAAAAGGGGTTGGGCGTCGCGCAGGAAATCGACAAGGCGGTGGAGCTGATGCACAAGGCCGCCGCGCAGGACATGCCCGACGCGCTGAATGACCTGGGTTTCTTTTATTTCCAAGGCGATATGGGCGTGCCGCGTGACGTGCCCAGGGCGCTGAAGCTGTTCGAACGGGCGGCAATTCAGCGGCACCCCGAGGCGATGTTCAACTTTGCCGCCATGATCGACGATGGAGAGATCGCCGGAAAGGGCCCAAAGGACGCCGGCGACCTGCTTTACCGGGCGTTGCGCAGCGGTAGCCGCGACGTTTTTCGCATCCTTCAGGAACGTCCGACCATGTTCAAGCTGGAGACGCGCAAGGCGCTGCAACGGCGGTTGAGCGACCGGGCCTTTTATGAGGGCCCGATCGACGGGCAGTTCGGCCCCGGCACCCAGCGGGGTATCCGCGCGGCCTTTGGCGCACTGGAAGGGTGAACCGGGGGCGGCGGTCAGGACATGTCGTGCGGTCCGGGATTTACTGGGGCAGTAATGCCTTGGCGATGCCGGCACATGTCGACGCGATCTCGTCAAGGGTCGAGCCGACCCCGTCCGGGGCCTTGTTGATCATCGCACCCTTGGCCCGCAGGTTGTTCGCGAAATGGTTCGCCGGAATCTCGATCGCCGAGGTCTTGGTGATGAGCGTGGTGTAACTGCGGCCCGGCGTGTTGATCACGGGATCCTTTATCAGGATCTTGTGAAAATGGTTCCGCGCCTCGGCCATTTCGCGTGAATTCGGCCGCGTCATCGTGCTGAGCTGATGGTGCTGGTGATGTTTTCCGACCCAATATTGATGCTGAACCTCGGTTCGCGTGTCAGGAAATACCAGAATCCCGTCAATTCCGATCTGGGTGAGCCCGGCGAGTATCGAACTCCAGTGATGCGCCTCGAAGATGATCGGTTTCTGTTTCACGTCCCAATACGGATCGTCGGTTCCGAACCTCGGGGTTGCCGTTTCTTCCCAGCGTGACCGTCCGTATTGTTTCCAGCTTCTGATGCTGCCGTCCTTGTGGAAGCGAAGTTTGAAAAGTGACATAACAATTTTCCCAGCAATCTGGCCCGATACAGAGTCAGATTATTGGCACAGTTTGGCGGACGGGGCAACGCTACGTCAATTCGGCAGGTAGCCGTGTTTCCCTTCCGACGGGTTGAAATCCCCGGGCGGGGGGTAATATGGTTAGCTATCCGAAGTAAAAATGAGCCGGGCGCACCGGCCGACTTGAAACAATCGATGGAGATCGACATGAGAAAGCTATCTTCTGCTTTGGCAATTGGCATTTTCGCGCTTCCTGGCGCCGCGTTTGCGCAGGATAAC
>JADQCD010000252.1 GCA_016278285.1 Actibacterium sp. | reverse complement strand
GCGGGTGCGCGCCCTTGCCGACCGGACGGTGACCGAAACCATCTCCGAGGCGGAACGCGAGGCTCAGATCGTCCGTGGTCAGGCCGATGCGAAAGCGAACCGGATCTATGCCGAGGCCTATGGCGTGAATCCCGAGTTCTTTGCCTTCTACCGGTCGATGCAGGCCTATGAGCGGGCATTGCAGGGCGATACGTCGACCATGGTGATGACGCCGCAGGGCGAATTCTTCGATTATCTGCGCAACGCGGATCGTCCCTGATGGCGATGCTGCTGCTGGCCATCGGGCTGGTCTTGTGTGTGGAGGGGCTGGTGTTCGCACTGGCCCCTTCGCGTCTGGAGGATATGCTGGATGCGCTGAGGGCCCAGCCGGTCGAGACGCGCCGCATGATCGGTCTTGGTGCACTGGCCATCGGTGTCCTGCTGGTCTGGCTTGCCCGCGGCATGGGATTGTGAACCGCGCGTCCGCGCGGCGGGCCTGTCACGTCCATGTGACAAAGCGCGACGGGCTTTGAATTGCAGTCCCCGCCCGCCTATCTGAAAACAGAGAACGCAAAGGCCGGTCCGCACCGCGGCGTGCGGTCGGCAGTATCATACGAGGAGGACTTCCAATTGAAACCTCAGGCGTTGCAACTTGGCGCGCGGCGTGATCTCGCGCCCATGCGCGGATTTCTTGCTCTGGTGTTCGGGGTCGCGCTGCTCCTTGCGCAGGCCATGTCGGCGCAGGCGCGTGGCGCGCCCGAAAGCTTCGCGGATCTGGCCGAGAAGGTCAGCCCGGCGGTTGTCAACATAACCACCACGACGACCGTTTCCACCGGAACCGGCCCGATGCCGAACATCCCCGAAGGCTCTCCCTTCGAGGATCTCTTCCGCGATTTCATGGGCCCGAACGGTGAGGGTCAGCCGCGGCAGCGGCGGGGCCAGGCGCTGGGATCGGGGTTCGTGATTTCCGCGGACGGGTATGTCGTGACCAACAATCACGTCATCGAAAAGGCCGATGAGATCAGCGTCGAGTTCTTTTCGGGCAAGGTGCTGGAGGCCAAGGTGGTCGGTACCGACCCGAACACCGATATCGCCCTGCTGAAGGTCGACAGCGACGAACCGCTGGATTTCGTGTCCTTCGGCAACAGCGACAAGATGCGTGTCGGTGAGTGGGTGATGGCGATGGGCAACCCGTTGGGGCAGGGCTTTTCGGCCTCTGCCGGGATCGTGTCGGCCCGCAACCGGGCGCTGTCGGGTACCTATGATGATTTCATCCAGACCGACGCGGCGATCAATCGCGGCAATTCGGGCGGGCCACTGTTCAACATGGACGGCGAGGTGATCGGGGTGAATACCGCGATCCTCAGCCCGAATGGCGGCTCGATCGGTATCGGCTTTTCGATGGCCTCGAACGTGGTCAAGAACGTTGTCGAGCAGTTGAAGGAATACGGCGAAACGCGCCGCGGCTGGCTGGGTGTGCGCATCCAGGATGTGACGCCGGACGTTGCCGAGGCGATCGGGCTGGATGAGGCGATGGGCGCCTTGGTGTCCTCGGTTCCAGATGGCCCCGCGAAGGACGCCGGAATCGAAGCGGGCGACGTGATCGTGGAATTCGCCGGCAAGCCTGTGCCCGATACCCGCGAACTGGTCCGGATGGTCGCCAATGCGCCGATTGGCAAGACTGTGGATGTCGTGGTTTTCCGGAACGGAGAGCGCAAGACGTTGCAGGTCACGCTTGGTCGGCGGGAAACCGCGCAGGGCGTCGTGCCGGCGGCCACCGCGCCGCAATCGGAAGGACCGACGGAAATGCAGATGCTGGGCCTGACGGTTGTGCCGCTGACCGATGAGATGCGTGCGCAACTTCAAGTCGAGGAGGGCACGGAAGGTCTGGCGGTGACCGATGTCGACGAGATGAGCGGCGCCTATGAAAAGGGCCTGCGCGCGGGCGACGTGATTACGGAAGCCGGCCAGCAGAAGGTTTCAAGCGTGGCCGATCTGAAGGCGCGGATCGAGGCGGCGAAAGAGGCCGGGCGCAAATCGATCCTGTTGCTGATCCGCCGCCAGGGAGAGCCGCGCTTCGTGGCGCTTTCGCTGGAAGAGTGACCGGCCCCGCGCACCAAGGGGCATGAATGAAACGGGGCGTCCTTCAGGCGCCCCGTTTTGCGTTCGCGATGTCGGCGGGCTGACCTGATTGCGGCCCGTTTCGGGCCATTCCTTTTGCCTCGCGCCCCTTTGGGACGCTCAGCTGCGGCGCCCGGCCCGCGATGGCCGGGCGGCGGCGCGATGAGGTCAGCTTTCCGTCGGCGGGGGCGGGTATGACGCCAGCCCCAATTGCCGCGCGGTTTTCAGCGACAGGATCCCGCTTTCGAGGCCCTGCTCGGTCTGATAGCGACGCACCGAACGCCGGGTCGGTGCGTCGTACCGGCCGGTGATGGCGCCTTGGTAAAAACCGCGCGCTGCCAAGGCGCGCTGCATCGAGGCGATGAAGTCCCGGTCGAGCCGTACCGGGCAGGGGGTCTGAAACCGGATTGCACGGCGCTCCTCGACGATGCGCTGGTGCTTTTCGGTGCGATAACGCGCCGGCGTTACGATCCGGCCGTCCGGCGCGGTTTCCGCCGGTGACACCAGTTTGTGCCGGGTGATGGTTTCGACCGTGGCCGGCATGATCTGTCGGGTCCAGCAGGTGCCCGGCGCGGCATCGGGCGGGGCGGAGTCCGGATCGCCGGTCGCCGGTGCCGGGTTCAGGCGGCTGACGGTGCCCGGTCCGGCCGTCGTCTGGCAGGCCGCAAGGCTCAGCGCGGCAAGGCCGCTCAGAAGGAAGGCTCGGG
>JADQCD010000071.1 GCA_016278285.1 Actibacterium sp. | reverse complement strand
CGGATCGGGATGCGCGAATTCGACGAACTCGAACCCGTCGGTGCCGGCGGGGTTATCTGCGGTGATCCTGGCTTTCGGAGCGTCGTGCGGGAACGGACCCATAGCGTTTCCTCCTGTTTTTCGTGCGCTTGGGGTGACCCTATGGGATCTTTCCTGCAATGAATGCGCAAAGATTTGCAGCCCACCTCGGTGTTGTGCATAATTCGCGCATCGAATCCATGATTGACGCAGGAAAACCGCATGCAGCTGGATGAAATCGATTCCCGCCTTCTGGCCGCGTTGCAGAACGATGCGCATCTTACCGCGCATCAACTTGGCGAACGGCTCAACCTGTCGGCCAGCCAGGCCGGGCGGCGGCGTCAGCGGCTGGAGGCCGCGGGCGTGATTACCGGCTATTGCGCCCGTCTGGACCCGGCCAAGCTGGGCCTGGGCGTGCAGGCCTTCGTGCAGGTTCAGATGGCGACCCACGCGCCGGATGCGGCCAAGAGCTTTCAACGTCTGATCCAGACCCATGCCGAGATTATCAGCGCCTGGACCTTGACCGGCGATGCCGATTACCTGCTGCGGGTGGCGTGCGCCGATCTGAGCGCACTGAATCGTTTGATCCACGAAATCCTGCTGCCACATAGCGCGGTCGCACGGGTGCAAAGCCAGATCGTGATGAACCAGTTCAAGGCGGACGCGCCGCTGCCAATGTAAGGACCGCCCCATGGAAGGCATGTTGCTGCAGGCGACGATCTATCTGACCGCGGCGCTGGTGGCTGTCCCCATCGCGGCACGGCTGGGCCTGGGATCGGTGCTGGGCTATCTGCTTGCGGGAATTGCCATCGGGCCGGTGCTGGGCCTGGCCGGATCGGAAATGGCCGATCTTCAGCATTTCGCCGAATTCGGCGTTGTCATGATGCTGTTCCTGATCGGGCTCGAGATGGAACCGCGCGCCCTGTGGGACATGCGCCACCGCCTGCTGGGGCTGGGCGGGATACAGGTTGTGCTGACCGCTGCGGCGGTGACGGCAGGCGCCATGCTGATGGGGCTGGTCTGGCAGACAGCGCTGGCGGTCGGGCTGGTTCTGTCGCTGTCCTCCACCGCGATCGTGATGCAGACCCTGAATGAAAAGCGCCTGACGATGACCGAGGGCGGGCGCGCGACCTTTTCGGTGCTACTGACCCAGGACATCGCGGTGATCCCGATGCTGGCCCTGGTGCCGCTTCTGGCGGTGGCGCAGGAACCCAGCCTGTCGGCGGACGGTTCGGTCAAGCGCACCGCGGGCGGGGCGGCGGCCGATGCGCATGAACCCGCGCTTAGCCTGGTGGCCGGATTGCCTGGATGGGGCATCACGCTGGCCACGCTTGCGGCGGTCGCCGCGATCATCTTGGTGGGTCACTATCTGACACGGCCGCTGTTCAGGTTCGTCCATGGCTCGCACCTGCACGAGATGTTCACCGTCGTCGCTCTGTTGATCGTGCTGAGCATTGCCGTGCTGATGATCATGGTCGGCGTGTCACCGGCGCTTGGCACGTTCCTGGCCGGCGTGGTGCTGGCGAACTCGGAATTCCGGCACGAACTGGAAAGCAATATCGAACCCTTCAAGGGGCTGCTGCTGGGCCTTTTCTTCATGACCGTGGGCGCGGGCATCAATTTCCAGGTCCTTTTCGCAAATTTTGCCCCGATCGTCGGCATGACCCTTGCGCTGATGATCGGAAAGGGGGCGATCCTCTATGTGCTGGCGCTGCTCTTCGGCCTGAAGTCGCGGCACAAATGGCTGTTCACGCTGGCGCTGGCGCAGGCCGGGGAATTCGGGTTCGTGCTGGTCAGCTTTTCTCTGCAGACCGGCGTTCTGACCGAGTCGCTGGGTCAGACGTTGTTGCTTATCATTGCGATGACGATGCTGCTGACACCGCTGGCCTTCATCCTGCAGGGTTGGCTATCGCGACGACAGTCCGAGACAGCCGGCCCCGGGCGCGACGCCGACGTGATCGACGAACAGCAGTCGATCATCATCGCCGGGATTGGCCGGTTCGGGCAGGTGGTCAACCGGATGCTGCAAATGTCGGGCTATCGCGCCACGGTTCTCGATCACGACCTTGCCACGGTCGAGCTGATGCGGAAATTCGGCTTCAAGAGCTTTTTTGGCGACCCGACGCGGCCCGAACTGCTGCATGCAGCCGGGCTTGACAAGGCGCAAGTGCTGGTGGCCGCGCTGGACGATGCGGCGGCGAATACGCGGCTGGTGACCTATGCCCGTCACCAGAGGCCCGACCTGAAGATCGTCGCCCGCGCCCGCGACCGGGTGCATGTCTATGAGCTGTATCGCGCGGGTGCCGATCACATCGTGCGCGAGATGTTCGACAGCAGCCTGCGCGCCGCACGCTATGTCCTTGAAGATCTCGGCCTGAGCGATTTCGAGGCCAACGAGCTGGAAACCGCCTTCTACAAGCACGACCGCCACACATTGCGCGAACTTGCCGATCTCTGGAAACCCGGCATTCCGATCCATCAGAACCCGGAATATGTGGCCCGCGCGCGTGAGTTGAACAAGGATCTGGAAACGGCCCTGGTGCGGCAGGAAGCCGAGAAACCCGACAACAACCGATAGGAAATGCACGAAAAAAGCCGCGGCTGGTATGCCGCGGCTTTCCAAAAGATCGGCGTGCGGACCGGGTCAGGCGGCACGCGTTATCAGAACTTCATCCACCTGTTCCTGCGCGCGCCCTTCATCCATGCCGCTTACGGCTGCGACTTCGCGGGTCAGACGTTCAAGCGCGGCTTCGTAAAGCTGCCGCTCGGAATAGCTCTGCTCGCGCTGATCGTCG
>JADQCD010000091.1 GCA_016278285.1 Actibacterium sp. | reverse complement strand
GTTCCTGGCGGTGATCACCGTGGCGCGGCTGGACCGGCGCAGCTATCTGGCGCCACTGATCTTCGGCAATACCGGGAACATGGGCCTGCCGCTGGCGCTGTTCGCTTTCGGGGATGAGGGGCTGGGCTATGCCGTGGTCGTTTTCGCGGTCATGGCGATCTATTCCTTCACCTTCGGGATCTGGCTCGTCTCCGGCGGCGGTTCGCCGCTGAAGGTGCTGAAAGAGCCGATGGTCGCCGGCACCCTGCTGGGCGGGCTGTTTCTGTGGCAGGGCTGGCAAACTCCCACTTTCCTGACCAACACGCTTGAACTGATCGGGCAGATGGCAATTCCGGTCATGCTTATCACGCTGGGCGTGGCCGTGGCGCGGCTGCATCCCGGGCGCCTTGGGCGGGCGGCCTGGCTGTCGCTGGTCAAGGCGGTGATCTGCGTCGCGGCGGGATGGGCGGTCGGCCGGTGGTTCGCGCTGCCGCCGGTGGCGTTCGCGGTGCTGGTGCTGCAACTTGTCACGCCGGTCGCGGTCACATCCTACCTGTTGGCGGAAAAATACGGGGCGGATGGCGATGCCGTCGCCGGCCTGGTCGTGGTCTCGACGCTGCTTTCGGTGGCGGCGATCCCGCTGACCCTCGGATTTTTGATCTGACCGCGCCCGTGATTGTTTGATCGAAAGCACGGTTTCTCGTATCGTCGTGGAAAATACAAGAATGCGAGAGGCAGATGAGCAGACTCCTTCGCGTGGCGATCTTCTTCGTGCTGGCCGGGTGTGGCGGCGGGGACATGAGTCCGCCGCGCAATCTGGACAATGCCTGCAGCATCCTGGAACAGCGGCCGAAATACGAGCGTGCCTTCCGGTCGACCGAGCGGCGCTGGAACGTTCCGATGCATGTGCAGATGGCGACGATCTATCAGGAAAGCAGGTTCGACGGAGATGCGCGCACCCCGCTGAGATTTGCGTTGGGCGTGATCCCGATGGGCCGGCAAAGTTCTGCCTACGGTTATTCGCAGGCGCTGGACGGCACATGGGACGATTACCGTAAATCCACCGGAAACCGCCGCGCGCAGCGGGACCGCATCCGGGACGCGACGGATTTCATGGGCTGGTACATGAACGAGACGCGTCGCCGCAACGGTGTGCGTCTGGATGACGCCCGCAACCAGTATCTGGCTTATCACGAAGGTCATTCGGGTTTCGCCAGCCGCAGCTACAATCAGAAAGGCTGGCTGTTGCGCGTCGCCGACGAGGTCGCGGCCCGCGCGGATACATATCGCGTGCAACTGGCCCGCTGCCGGTAAGGCATGCGGTTTACTGGTCGAGGCGTTCCTGTGTTTCCTGGACGATGTTGAACAGGCTCGGCGGCAGGTCCACCCCTGTCGTCATATCCCCAAGCACCACGGTGGTTTGACCGCCGGCGTCATCGGTGATGACCCATTGGCGCAACTGCACCGGGTCGTCGGTAAAGACCAGGCGGATATTGCCGTATTCGGGATGTTCCGGGTCCTGCGCCACGACGGATGTCGACGTGCCGTCGCTGCTGTGACCGACGACCATCCTCTGGCCCGTCAGATCGACATTGCGCGCCAGAATGATGTTCAGCGGGGTTCGGCCCAGCGGGTATTGTTCCGGCGGCTGGTTCGACTTCGGGTCGAAAATCGCCACTTGGCTACCCCCGGCAATCACCAGCGCGTCGCTGGGCGGGGCGTATTCGAATCGTGCCCGGCCCGGCCGCTTGATGAAAAGCGTTCCGGTGGAAATCGTGCCGTCGCCATTCAACTGGGTGAAGTCGGCCTTCGCGGTGGTGAAGCTGTTCAGATAGGACGAAATCCGCGTCAACGGAATTTTTTCCGCTGCCAAGGCGGGAAGTGCCGTGAATGTGGCAGCCAGGGCCAGAACGAATGCGCGTATCATGGTCATACCGCCAATCTAGGCATGCGCGGCGCGGTTTGCACCTGTCGATCGCTCACGAAACGGCGACGGGCAGGTCATTGCTGCTCTGGCACCAGGATTTCACGCTTGCCGACATGGTTGGCCTGGCTGACCACGCCCTGTTCCTCCATCTGCTCGACCAGGCGGGCGGCCTTGTTATAGCCGATGGCCAGCTTGCGCTGGATGTAGGAGGTCGAGCATTTGCGGTCCTTCAGAACGATGGCAACGGCGGTGTCATAGAGAGCATCCTCCATATCCGAATTGCCCCCCGAGGCCAGGCCCAGCACCAGATCGATATCGCTTTCCTTGTCCTCGTCGGGCCCGTCCAGAACGCCGCCGACATAGTCGGGCGGACCATACGCCTTGAGGTAATTGACGATTTCCTCGACCTCCTCGTCCGAGACGAAGGGGCCGTGAACGCGGGTGATGCGCGCGCCGCCGGCCATGTAAAGCATGTCGCCCATGCCCAGCAACTGCTCGGCCCCCTGTTCGCCCAGGATGGTGCGGCTGTCGATCTTGGATGTGACCTGAAAACTGATCCGCGTCGGGAAATTCGCCTTGATCGTGCCGGTTATGACATCGACCGAGGGGCGCTGCGTGGCCATGATCAGATGAATGCCGCTGGCCCGCGCCATCTGGGCCAGACGCTGGATGCACGCCTCGATCTCCTTGCCGGCCACCATCATCAGATCGGCCATCTCGTCCACGATCACCACGATATAGGGGATCGTGCGGGGCGCGAATTCCTCGGTCTCGAAGACCGGTTCGCCGGTTTCGTCGTCAAATCCGGTCTGCACGGTGCGGCTGAACATCTCACCGCGGTCCAAGGCATCGCGCACCCGGCCGTTATACCCCTCGATGTTGCGCACGCCCATCTTGGACATCTTGC
>JADQCD010000290.1 GCA_016278285.1 Actibacterium sp. | reverse complement strand
CGAAGGTGAAAAGAGCCTGGTCAGAGCGGCCGCCCCGTCATCAGCCGCGGAAGATCGCCATTCAATCCCGCGGCCTCGCGGATGAGCGCGCGGCGCAGGGCGGGGACCGCGTTGACCACGCCGAGGCCCAGGTCGCGGGCGCCGCGCAGAACTGGATTGTCGTTTGAGAACAGCCGGTTGAATCCGTCCGTGGCCAGCGCCAGCGTGGCGGTATCCCAGCGCCGCCAGCGCTGATAGCGTTCCAGAACATCGGTTGCGCCGATCTCTTCGCCGCGGCGTCGTGCATCGACGAGCACCTCGGCCAGCGCGGCCACGTCGCGCAGGCCAAGGTTCAGGCCCTGACCGGCGATGGGATGGATTCCGTGTGCCGCGTCACCGACGAGCGCAAGCCGGTCCTTCACGAAGGCATTGGCCAAGGTCAGCTTCAGCGGATAGCTGAAGCGTGTGCCGGCCAGGTGAATCTGACCCAGGAAGTCGCCAAAGCGCGGACGCAGTGCGGCGATATAGCCCGCATCGTCGAGCGATTCGATCCGTGCGGCATTGTCGTGGCTTTCGGTCCAGACGATTGAAGAGCGGTTTCCCGGCAATGGCAGGATCGCGAGCGGCCCTGGCGGCATGAAGAACTGATGCGCGATCCCGTGATGCGGTTTTTCGTGCCCGATGGCGCAGACCAGCGCGGTCTGCCCGTAATCCCGGCCGGTGCGCTTGATGCCGGCACGGACTGCGGTGCCGCTGCGCCGCCCGTCACACCCGGCAAGAACGCGGCCCGAAAGGGTTTTGCCCGAGGCCAGCGTGATCGTGATCCCGTTTGGCCGGACATCCTGTGCCACCACGGTTTCGCTGGACAGGTGGGTGATGCGCGACTGCCGAGCCATCGCGTCCAGAAAGGCGCGGCGCAGGAAGCGGTCCTCGATCATGAACCCCATCGGGCCTTCCTCGATCTCGGCGTGGTCGAACTCCAGCACGAAAGGCGAAGCCCCCGCCCCTGCGTGGCCGTCACTGACCTTGATCTCGCGGATCGGCTGCGCCTTTTCGGCGATTCCGGGCCAGATGCCGATCGTCGAAAGAAGCCTTTGCGAACTGATTGCAAGCGCATAGGCGCGGCCGTCGAAACGCGCCTCCTGCCGCAGATCGAGCGGCAGCGCATCGACCACTGCTACCGTCAGCCCGTTTTCGGCCAGCGCCAGCGCCAACGCCGGGCCGTTCAGCCCGCCGCCCACGATCAGCACGTCGAAATCATGTGTCATGCCCCGTAATATGCGCTTGTGGCCGGGATTGTCCATCCGCCGTCGGACCGCTACCGTCACCGCAAAGGCGCGGGAGGCAGAATATGAGCGACGATTGGTTGAGGATGGGCGCGGCGGCCCTGGGCCGCGGGATCGCGGCGGGCGAGATCGGCCCGGAGGCGCTGACCCGGCGCTTTCTGGATGCGATCGAGGCACATCCGCTGGGCACGCGCATCTATGCCCGGTCGACCCCCGAGCGCGCGATGGCAGAGGCCCATGCCGCCGAGGCCCGCGCGCGGGCCGGTCAGCGGCTGGGCCCGCTCGACGGGGTGCCGGTCAGCTGGAAGGATCTGTTTGACACTGCGGACGTGGCCACTGAGGCCGGGTCGGCCCTGCTGGCGGGGCGCGTGCCTGCGCGCGACGCCGAAGTGTTGCGCAACGCCACGGCGGCCGGGACGGTCTGCCTGGGCAAGACGCACATGTCCGAACTTGCGTTTTCCGGGCTGGGGCTTAACCCGGTCATGGCGACGCCGCCCTGTGTCAATGATGCCGATGCGGTTCCCGGTGGCTCGTCCTCGGGGGCGGCAACATCGGTTGCCTTCGGATTGGCGCCGGTTGGCGTTGGATCGGACACCGGGGGGTCGGTTCGGGTTCCGGCGGCCTGGAACGACCTGGTGGGGCTGAAGACCACTGTGGGGCGGTTGTCATTGACCGGGGTCGTTCCGCTGGCCGCGCGGTTCGACACGGTCGGGCCGCTGACCCGCAATGTCGAAGACGCGGCGTTGATGCTGGCGGCGCTTGAAGGGGGCAGGCCCGCGGATTTGCATGGCGCGGACCTCAAGGGCGCGCGTCTTTTGCTGTTGCGGACTGCCGCGCTGGAGGATGTGCGCGAGGCGCCGATGGCCGGGTTCGACCGCGCGGTCGAGCGGTTGCAACGGGCCGGCGCGGTGATCGAACCGGCGCAAGCCCCGGAAGTTGAAGAGGCCATGGCCTTGACCTCGGTCCTGTATACCTCAGAGGCTTATGGAACATGGAAGGACACGATCGAGGCGGCGCCGGAAAAGATGTTCCGGCAGGTGTTGGAGCGGTTTCGCGGCGGGGCGCGGCACATGGCAGCCGACTTTGTCGCGGCGTGGCAGAAGCTGGACGCGCTGCGCGCCGTCTGGATGGATCGCGCCGCCGGGTATGACGCGGTGATCCTGCCGACGACACCAAACATGCCGCCGGATGCCGACCGCTTGATGCGCGACGATTCCTATTACGTTGTCGAGAACCTGCTGACGCTGCGCAACACGCGTATCGGCAACCTGATGGGCGGCGCGTCGCTGACCCTGCCCACCGGTGTGCCGTCCGCGGGGATCATGTTCCTGGGCCCCCCCTGGGGCGAAGAGCGCCTTTTGCGTCTGGGCACGGCCGCCGAGGCGGCGCTGGCCTAAATGCCACAAGTTCGCTTTGCAAGGGGCGGATTTGCGGGGGTTTTCTGGACCGGGGCGGGGGATGTGGCTATGCTCGGGCCGAACGGGGCGATGACGATCCCGAGTGATGAGGCAGAACAGCGGGTCCCATGACCTTTCCCGAGCGGTTTTCGAACCTGCCAG
>JADQCD010000053.1 GCA_016278285.1 Actibacterium sp. | reverse complement strand
GATCAAGCGTCATGCCTCGGGCAAGGGCAACGCCGACAAGGCCGCCATGGTCGCCGCCGTCCGCGCCCGCGGCTTCAGCCCGGCTGACGACAACGAAGCCGACGCCATCGCGATCCTGCTCTGGGCGATCGAGACGAACGGGGGTGTTGCATGAGGTGGCACCCCCACGGCTACGGTGGCCGGCGCCGGGATCCCGAACAGGTCAAGCGCGAGGGTTGGCAGGATCAGGGCGTCCTCGCGGTCTCCGCCGATGACGACCGCCTCACCTGGCCGGAACGTGAACTGGTCCGCCAGCTGGGCGAAAAGCTCTACGGCCCGCGTCCCTCCGACAGGGAGGCGCACCATGGCTGATCGTGAATGGACCGCCGACTGCGTCGCTGATCATTTCGAGGAGGCGTTCCGCACTCTGCGCAAGCTGCCGCCCGTGAAGGCGCAGGGCTACTTCAACGTCTGGCCCGAGGTCGTCCGGACCCGGCAGGAGATCGCAGCAATGGAACCGCAGCCGATGCGGGTCTGGCCATCGGCCGCCGCGATCGGCCGGCTCGAGCAGACCTCGGACTGGGTGCTCTGGATCGAGGAGGCGGAGCGCAAGCTGGTTTGGTCACGCGCCGCCCGGGTGCCGTGGAAGCAGATCAGCGGCGAGATGGGTTGCGACCGCACGACCGCATGGCGGCGTTGGCAGCTCGCGCTGACCAAGATCGCCGCGCGCCTGAATGCGCAGTGACTCCAATGTGTTGCAACACTTTTTCCTTCGACATCTGCAACATGATCGTGCTATTCCGAAGGCAAGATGGGGAGAGTGCGCTGGAAAGCTCGCTCTCCCCTTTGCGTTGACGGGGGCCACCTGGACCCCGGTATCCAGCGAGGGTCCGGCCGGGGTCCAGCCCACGGCAGTTTCCGGTTCCTTCCAGGCGATATTCGTATGCTGGCGGGCGAAGCGCGCAATATCGCCAGCGTCAGGGCCGATTTTTTGGGAAGCCACCCTGGAAGCCGGAGTCCAGAGTGTTTGCCACATGGCCAATGATTGTTGGCGATCGAGGCGCTCAAGTGGTGGATTCCGCGGTGGATCCGGAATCCGGGTGGAGTCCAGCCTGATACCGGTGGATGCCGCCTTCGCGGAGTCCACCTGTGCCAAAGCATAACAGGATCCCATGTGATGCCACGATGCGTTACGGTTGGAGCGCGGAGGCATGCAAACGATGGCCGGCGGACAGCAGCACTGGGAGGATGTCTACGGCGCACGGTCGGAAGACGCACTCACATGGTTCGAAGCAACGCCTGCGGTGTCGCTCGACCTGGTGCGCGACCATCTGCAACCCGGCGAGCCGTTCATCGACATCGGGGCCGGCGCGTCCCGGCTCGTCGATGTGCTGATTGAGGAGGGTTTCGGACCCATCACGGTGCTGGATGTCTCCGGCGCGGCATTGGCCGTCAGCAGGCAACGCCTAGGACCGCGGGGCGAAAGCGTCACCTGGATCGAGGCGGATATCACCACCTGGGAACCCGACCGAACCTATGCGGTGTGGCATGACCGTGCAGTGTTCCATTTCCTGACTGACGCCGACGATCGCGCCGGCTACGCGCGCGCTTTGTTCGATGCCCTGCGCCCGGGTGGGATCGGGATCATCGCGACCTTCGCCGATGATGGGCCCGAGATGTGCTCGGGATTGCCCGTGGTGCGCTATGCGCCGGAGGCGCTGGCGCAGGAACTCGACAGATTGCTTCCGGGTCGATTCGAGATGCTCGAAGCCACGCGCCACGTGCACATCACCCCGAAGGGCAACCGACAGAGCTTCCAGTACAGCGTGTTTCGCAAGACGCATCGTTGAGACGAGAGCCGCCGCCCTTGTGGGGCGGCGGCATGCAGTGGGAGGCCGTGCGCGGCATCAGTCGCAAATGGTGTAGACGCGACCCCTTCCGTCGATTTTCTCGGAGGTGACGGTCAGCCCGAGCTTTTTCTTGAGCGCGCCGGCAAGCGCACCTCTCACCGTGTGCGGCCTCCAGTCCAAAGCGGCGACGATCTCGTCGATAGTCGCACCACCCTCTGCGCGGAGCATCTCGATCAACTTTGCCTGCTTCGTGCCCGTGCGCAGTGTGCGCGCCTTGGGCGCAGCCTCGGGTTCGGCGGGAGTGTCCGGCGCGGCCTCCGCGGACGGCGCGTCCGTCGCGCCCGCAGGCGCGGGGTTCGCGTCCTCGGGCTCGATGCCGATGGCGGCGAGGCCCACTTCAGTGGCGACCAGCGTGACGCCGTGGCCATTGCCGGTCTCGCGCCATATGGGCTCGCCCTTGCGCGTGTCGGCGTCGACCTCTTCGAGGAAGCCCTTGGCGAGCATCGTGCCGACCACCTTGGCGGCGGCGCCACCCCGCAGGCTCTCGGGCAGCGGCAGGGCGATATGCTCGGGCCGCTGTGCGGCGGCGCTCAGGATCAGGGCTTGGGTGTCGGAAAGCTTGGTCATCGTCGTCTCCCGTATCGGGGCGCGCAGGATGCGGGCCCTTCTACGAGGTCGAGCCCGCCAGTCGGCGGGCGGAACCGGGAGCGGGTCGTCTCACTCGGCGTGTTCGCCTTCCCTGAAGGCCATGTCGGTGATCTCGCGCAGCTTGGCGCGGTAGTGGTTCAGGGTACCGACATGGCCCCAGTTGATCTCGTCGGGGTGGGTCTCGAAATGGTCAGTGCTGAGCGCGGCGAGCCGCTCCAGCATCGCGTCGATCTCGGTCTTGGCGGCGAGGAAGGCGTCGAGGGCCTTGGAATTGTCGGTCGCGCGGCGGGTCGTCGGGGTGGCTCCTTGGTGAGTTGCATCGCTTCGTTGGAGTGACGTTCGCTCCGCTGGCGAGGCTTATCAACTCGATAAGCACATG
>JADQCD010000313.1 GCA_016278285.1 Actibacterium sp. | reverse complement strand
TCGCAGAACGACGCCTATATCCGCTGCCGCGAATGGCTGGACAACGCGATCGCGCTGATCAAGCCGGGCGTCACGACCGATGTCGTCGCCAAGGCCTTCCCGAAATGCGAAGAGTTCGGGTTCCCCGACGAGTTGTCGGCCTTCGGCCTGCAATTCGGTCACGGTCTGGGCCTGGCGCTGCACGAACGTCCGATCATCAGCCGGGCGGTCAGCCTGGACAACCCGATGACGATCGAGACCGGCATGGTCTTCGCGCTGGAAACCTACTGCCCGGCCTCGGACGGCTATTCCGCCGCGCGAATCGAGGAAGAGGTGGTGGTGACCGACAAGGGCTGCACCGTGATCAGCCTGTTCCCGGCCGAGGACCTTCCGATTGCCAACCGTTACTGAGCCTGCGGTCCGGCGGCGCGCCTGTTCCCGCGATTTCCGGTTTTTCTGCGAAAAACCGGGCCTCCGGCGGGAGTATTTGAGGCAAAGTGAAACCGGGCGCGGATCATTGCCGCGCCCTGCCATGCAAAGGACGGGATCATGAGCCCCGCGAAGAAGAAGACAAAGACGAATATCGAAGACTACCTGCGGATGTATACCCAGATGGTGCGCATCCGCGCCTTCGAGGACCAGGCCAACCAGCTTTACCTGTCGGCCAAGATGCCCGGCCTGACCCATATGTATTCGGGCGAGGAAGCGGTCGCGGTCGGCATCTGCGAGGCGCTGACCGACGACGACAGGATCACCTCGACCCACCGGGGCCACGGCCATTGCGTCGCCAAGGGCGCCGATTTCAAGCAGATGTTCTGCGAGCTTCTGGGCAAGGAAGAGGGCTATTGCCGCGGCAAGGGCGGCTCGATGCACATTGCCGACCAGAGCCACGGCAACCTGGGCGCCAACGCCATCGTCGGCGGCTCAATGGGCATCGCCACAGGCTCGGCGCTGCGTTCCAGATTGCAGGGCAGCAAGGACGTGACGGTGTGCTTCTTCGGCGACGGCGCCACCGCGCAGGGGCTGCTCTACGAGGTGATGAACATGGCCGCGCTTTGGAAGCTGCCGGTGATTTATGCCTGCGAGAATAACGGCTATTCCGAATACACCGCGACCGACGAGATCGCCGCCGGTTCGATCAAGGCCCGCCCCGAGGCCTTCGGTATCGAGGCGTTCCAGGTGGACGGGCAGGACGTGCTGGCGGTCAACGACCTGACTTCAAGGCTGGTGCAGCGGGCGCGCAAGGGCGAGGGGCCGTTCTTCATCGAACTGCTGACCTATCGCTATCACGGCCACCATGTCGGAGACATCAACCGCGATTACTACCGCACCAAGGAGGAAGAGACGATCTGGAAGGAACAGCGCGATCCGATCGTCAATTTCGGCGCCTGGCTGACGAAGGAGGGGATCGCGAGTGACGAGGAGCTGGAAAAGATCCGCGCCGACGTGAAAGCCGACTCCGAGGCCGCCGTGGAATACGCGCTGGCCGCAAAATACCCCGACGTGAGCGAGGTTTCTATGCACGTCTACGCCCCCGACGACGCGGCGTGAGGAGAGACGAAATGAGACAGATCACCCTTTCCAAGGCCGTCAACGAGGCCATCGCCGAGGAAATGCGCCGCGACCCGACGGTGTTCCTGATGGGCGAAGACGTGGCCGAGGCGGGCACCCCCTTCAAGGTCCTGTCCGGCCTGGTCGAGGAATTCGGCACAGAGCGCGTCATCGACACCCCGATCGCCGAGCCGGGCTTCATGGGGCTGGCGGTGGGCGCGGCGCTGACCGGCTCGCGCCCGGTCGTCGATCTGATGTTCGGCGACTTCCTGTTCCTGGTCATGGATCAGCTGTGCAACCAGGCGGCCAAGGCCTATTACATGTCCGGCGGCAAGCTGAACGTGCCGATGGTGCTGCGCACCAACCTGGGCGCCACGCGCCGCTCGGCCGCGCAGCACAGCCAGTCGCTGCACGCACTGGTGGCGCATATTCCGGGGCTGAAGGTTGCCCTGCCCTCCTCGGCCTACGAGGCCAAGGGGTTGATGAAGACCGCGATCCGCGACAACAACCCCGTCGTGATCTTCGAAGACAAGCTGATGTACAACGACAAGGCCCCGGTGCCCGAGGAGGAATACCTTATCCCCTTCGGTCAGGCCAATATCCTGCGCGAAGGCGTGGATATCACGTTGGTCGGCACCTCCTCGATGGTGCAGGTCTGCCAGAAGGCCGCCGAGATGCTGGCCGCCGAAGGCATAAGCGCCGAGGTGATCGACCCGCGCACCATCGTCCCGCTGGACGAGGAGACGATCCTGGAATCGGTGCGCAAGACGTCGCGCGCGATCGTCGTGGACGAGGGTCACCAGAGCTACGGCATCACCGGCGAGATCGCCAGCCGGATCAGCGAGAAGGCGTTCTACCACCTCGACGGGCCGGTGATCCGCATGGGGGCGATGGACGTGCCCGTGCCGTTCTCGCCCGCGCTGGAGGACATCACCGTGCCGACGCCCGAGCGCGTGGCCGAGAACGCGCGTCGCCTGATGCGCGGGGAGATGTTCGATGCCACATGAGGTCATCATGCCGGCGCTCGGCATGGCGCAGGACACCGGGCTGCTGGTCAACTGGCTGAAACAGCCGGGCGAAGCGGTGAAGGCAGGTGATGCGTTGTTCGAGGTGGAAACCGACAAGTCCACGATGGAGGTCGAGGCCCCCGCTGACGGTTACCTCACCGACGTCGGTGCGGCAGCGGGCGAGGATGTTCCGGTGGGCCAGGTGATCGCGCTGATCTCCGACAGCCGCGAGGGGGCGGGCACGGCGACCTTAGCCGCCGCGTCCGAGCCCCCGGCCCCTGCCCCGGCGGCGAAGGTCGCGGGCAAGGAGGTGATCATGCCCG
>JADQCD010000318.1 GCA_016278285.1 Actibacterium sp. | reverse complement strand
CGATCTCGCTCAGCACCACGGTGTTGGGCAGGGCGAACAGCGCCTTGGACATCAACGTGCCGCCGGTGCAGGCGAAATGGTGGATGCTGCGCAGCGGCCGGGGCCCCTGGATCGCGTCGCAGGCGGCCTCGCACTGTTCCAGCAGGCTGGGCAGCGGCTCGGCCGGCATGTCCGCCGCCTCGGCGTCATGGCTGTACGCGTGCAGCATCTCCAGCGCCTCGTCGAGGGAATGGAGCAGCGCGCGGGATGGCATGTCACTTGCCATTGGCGGTCTTTTTCCTGGTCGTGCGTTTGCGTGTCGCCGTCGCCCGGGATTTCGTCTTTGTGGCGGTCCTGGTGGCGGGCAGCGCCTCCGGCGCCGCGTCGGGGGCGGCTTCCAGCTGCAACTGGCGCAGCTGCCGGGCCGCATCCTGCAGCCGCGGCGTGAGCTTGCGCAGCAGCTCCTCCTGCGTGGCGCGGGTTTCCTCGGACTGCCGGTAGCGGTCCCTCAGATCGTCGAGATCGGATTGCATGAGGCCCTGCATCCGCATCGCCAGCCCGAGATCGGCAAACGCCTTGTCGCGTTCCTTGTAGGCCTGTGTGCAGGCGGTTTCCTGTTCCTTCAGGCGGGCGGCCTGCGTCTCGGCCTCTTCGCGCGCCCGGGCGAGGTCTGATTCGAGCGTCGCGCGGGCGGCCTCGGTCTCGGCCAGTTCGGCCTGCCGGGCCTCGGCCTGTTTGCGGGCCTCCTCCAGCGCGGTTCGGGTCTCCTTCAGGCTCTGTTCCGCCTCGGCGCGGCCCGCCGCCTCTGCCTTGAGCTTCCCGGCCGTCTCCGAAAGTTCGGTCTCGCGGGCCTTCAGCTGTGCGGTGGTCCGGGACAGCTCATCGCGCAGCTTTTCGGCCTCCGCCTCGGCTTTCGCGTGCGCCTCGTCGAGATCCTTTCGCAGCTTTTCGATCTCGGCGGCGGCCTCTTCGCGCGCCCGGGCGAGGTCTGATTCGAGCGTCGCGCGGGCGGTCTGCGCCTCGGCCAGTTCGGCCTGCCGGGCCTCGGCCTGTTTGCGGGCCTCGTCCAGCGCGGTTCGGGTTTCCTTCAGGCTCTGTTCCGCCTCGGCGCGGCCCGCCGCCTCTGCCTTGAGCTTCCCGGCCGTCTCCGAAAGTTCGGTCTCGCGGGCCTTCAGCTGTGCGGTGGTCCGGGACAGCTCATCGCGCAGCTTTTCGGCCTCCGCCTCGGCTTTCGCGTGCGCCTCGTCGAGATCCTTTCGCAGCTTTTCGATCTCGGCGGCGGCCTCTTCGCGCGCCCGGGCGAGGTCTGATTCGAGCGTCGCGCGGGCGGTCTGCGCCTCGGCCAGTTCAGCCTCCAGCGCGGCGATCCGGCGCGCGGCCGGGTCGGCGCTCAGCCGCAGTTCGGGCCAGTCTGGGTCATCCTCGTTCGCGTGATCGAGGCGGATATCCCGTTCCCCGAGCCAGGATTGCAACTGCGCGCGATCCTGGCCGCCCTCGAACGGGGTCTCGGCGGCGCAGCGTATTGACACCATCTCGACCGCCTCCAGCGCGCCAGTCTCATCCAGCGCGTGCAGGATCGCGGGCTCGGCCCCCGGCAGGTCGATGCGCAGCCGCAGCGGGGCGGGCAGGGCGGCGGGATCGCCGAACGCCTCGGCGGGGGCAACGGTGCGGGTGGGGATGCGGGCGCGTTCCTTCAGCCCGGGGAACAGGGTGCGCAGGGCCTCTGTCGGCGCCTGCAGGCCGCGCAGCCCGGGCAGGTTATAGCGCACCAGCTCGACCGGGCCGGCCGCTTCGGCCAGAACGCCGTCGATCAGTTCGACTCCGTCCAGCCCGGCAAGACCCTGCGCCTGCGCCCCGCCCGGCGTCTCCGTCGGCTCGATCAGAATCAGCCGCTCGGGGATTCCGCCCAGATCGGCCAGCAACGCCTCGAAGGGCGCGGTCGCGCCGATGCCGGCCACGATCAGCGTGCCGGGAACCCGTTTCGTCTGGTCAGCGGCCATGCCTGCCCTCGCCTGTTCACCCTGGGTCTTGCCGCAGCGTATCGAAAGCCCCGGGCCGGGGCCAGCCCGGCGCGTGCGTCAGAAATCGATGCCCGAGCGTTCGACGCGCATTCCCGCGGGACCCATCCGCGCGGCCACTTCGGAAAACGAGCTCCAGGTGCTGGCCAGCAGGCGCGGGGCACGGGCCAGCAGGATCAGGTCGGCCAGCGCGTATTGAATCTGCCGGGCCGAGCGGTCGTAGAGGTCGCGCTCCAGCCAGGCCAGGCGGTCGCCGTAGCGCCCGGCAAGGCGGGTATAGGTCTCGGCCATGTCGGCGGCGGCAAAGATCGTCCCGATCGCGCCCTCGGCGATCAATGCGTCGAGCCGGGCGATGAAATGGTCGGCATGGCTCTTGCGGCGCCATTCGATAATTTCCCGGTGACGATGCGCGGGCCAGTTGTCGGGCGATTCATGCGGCAGATGGTCAAAACCCGGGCCGCTTGCCATGCGGATATGGGCGGTCACGTCGCTGCGGGGCCGGACCTGCGCGACCAACGCGCGCACCGGCTTGGCCGCGACCAGCGCGCGCAGAAAGTGCCGCTCGCCCTCGAAATCGCGGTGCGGGCCGGTCAGCGGATAAGCCGAGCGGACATAGATATCCCCATCCGGCGCGTCGCCCTCGGCCAGGATCGGCTCTTCGAAGCGGGCACCGGGCTCGATCTCCATGTAGTTGTAGACCCGCGTGCTGCGCGCGCGCAGCAGATCGGCGGCGTCGTTCTCCTCGATCACCGGGCCGGGATAGTGCAGCAGATCGCCGATCCGCGCCTCGCAGTGAGGGTCGGGCCGCCAGAGGACCACCAGCGCCCGATCGGTGCGCGCGGCGATCCCGGCGGCCGAGGCCATGGCGCGCAGCCGGTTG
>JADQCD010000124.1 GCA_016278285.1 Actibacterium sp. | reverse complement strand
ACGGCGGCGAACATGCCGACAACCCGATCGACATCCAGGAATTCATGATCATGCCCGTCGCCGCCCGCGATATCCGCGAGGCCGTACGCATGGGCGCCGAAGTGTTCCACACCCTCAAGAAAGAGCTGTCCGCCGCCGGCCACAACACCGGTATCGGCGACGAGGGGGGCTTTGCGCCGGCGCTGCGTTCCACCAGGGAAGCACTCGATTTCATTCTGAAATCCATCGAGAAGGCCGGCTACAAGCCCGGCGAGGACATTTTTCTGGCGCTGGATTGCGCAGCGACCGAATACTATTCGGGCGGCAAGTACGAGATGAAGGGCGAGGGCCAGAGCCTGACCCCGGACGAGAACGTGGCCTATTTGCAGGGGCTGGTCGCCGACTATCCGATCATTTCGATCGAAGACGGCATGTCCGAGGACGACTGGGACGGCTGGGCCAGCCTGACCGAGGTCCTGGGCGAAACGGTGCAACTGGTGGGCGACGACCTGTTCGTCACCAACCCGACCCGGTTGGCCGACGGTATCGCGCGCGGCTGCGGGAACGCGATGCTGGTGAAGGTCAACCAGATCGGCACCCTGACCGAGACGCTGAGGGCCGTCGAAATGGCGCACCGTGCCGGATTCAACAACGTGATGTCGCACCGCTCGGGCGAGACCGAGGATGCCACGATCGCCGACCTGGCGGTGGCCACCAATTGCGGGCAGATCAAGACCGGCTCGCTATCACGCTCGGACCGGCTTGCCAAATACAACCAGCTGATCCGGATCGAGGAAATGCTGGGCGAGGCCGCCGAATTCGCGGGCCGGTCCATTCTGAAGGGATGAACCGCGTCTGACCTGAAGGCCACGCTGACGCGTGACACCTTTTCTGGCGCCGCCCTTTCCGGGCGGCGCGGCCTCCGGCGGGAGTTTCGGGGCAAGATGAAGGACGGCATGGGAAGCAATGGCATGACGGTGCGCGCCATAATCGATCATCTGGATCTGCGGCCGCATCCTGAGGGCGGCTGGTACCGCGAAACCTGGGCTGCCGAAGCGCCTGATGGGGAGCGCCCGGCCGGAACGGCGATCTATTACCTGCTGGAGGCTGGGCAACGCAGCCACTGGCATCGAGTGGACGCGGCCGAGATCTGGCATTTCCACGCCGGTGACCCGCTGGTTCTGTCACTGGCCAAAAGCGCGGCCGGGCCGGCGCGCGACGTGGTTCTGGGGCCGGATGTGCTGTCGGGTCAGGTGCCGCAGGTTCTGGTGCCGCCGCATCACTGGCAATCGGCACGTCCGCTGGGCGAATGGACGCTTGCGGGCTGCACCGTGTCGCCCGGATTCCGTTTTGACGGGTTCGAGATGGCCGCCGCCGGGTTCGACATCCCGCGAGAGTGAAACAGGGGCTTGTTCGCCGCGTATCACCCCCTAGCGCAGGCGTGCGGCGGCCAGGATCGGCCCCGGGCCGGGCTGCTGCATGATCGCGACCACGGGCCCGTCCGTGGAAATATCGAAGCTCATGCGGAACGGGCCCGTCCCGTCCCATGTGGCGAGGCGGTTCCAGCTCGTGACGATATTTGAATAGGTGATCGTGCGGCCAGCATTCTCACCTCGTGTTATCGTGACGGTTTGCTGGGGAACGTAACGCACCAGTTGCAGCACCGCCCCGACAGGCAGCGGCATCCCGGCCCTTGCGGTGATGACGACACTGCCGCCCCGGCGATACATCTGCATTTTGACGGGCGGTTCCGCGGCCTGATGCTGCTGAATCAGCTCGGCCAGCTCCATCGGCTGATGGCCGGCCAGCTGTTCGGCCCCTGCGACCACCATCTGGGGTGTATAGATCATGTGGCTGCCAGCCTCGCGCGCATAGGCCTTTTGCCGCCGGGTATGCGCCGGATCGCCGAAAATGTCCTTCCAGCCGATGTAGTCCCAGTAGTCGACATGCAATGACAGGGCGATGACATCGTCGCGCCGGGCCAGCTTGCTGAGCAAGGCATCCGCCGGCGGGCAGGCCGAACAGCCCTGGGATGTAAAGAGTTCGACCACGACGGGACTTCTTTCGTCTGCCGTCGCCGCAGCGGAGATTCCGATCCAGACGACGGCGAACAAGCTGATGATGCGGCCCATGGTTCCGGCGTTCCCTTTTCGCTATTCCGCTGACGTTCCTATTCCAGCTTTACGGTCCGGGCCAATCAAGGTTTAGCGAGGGCCGCACCGAACCGGAGCCGTGATCCGCGACAATTGGTGTGCAATGGTATACAAATTTTGCGCCCTCCCCCTTGAACGACTCCCCGCAATGCGGCAAATGCAGGGCAAGCCTGAACCCTGAATTGATCGAGGGAGCCACCCCATGCCCATTACCGTCGGACAAGATACATCCCGGACGCGTCGCAAGCTGCGCGCCGGGGGCGCCAGCCTTGCCTATTACTCGATCCCCGCGGCCGAGGAAGCGGGGCTTGGCGATTTTTCGCGGCTGCCTGCCGCGCTGAAAGTCGTGCTAGAGAACATGCTGCGCTACGAGGACGGCAAGACTGTCAGCGTGGACGACATCAAGGCCTTCGCGGAATGGGCGAGGAATGGCGGGCGCAACCCGCGCGAGATCGCCTATCGCCCGGCGCGGGTTCTGATGCAGGATTTCACCGGCGTCCCGGCCGTGGTGGACCTGGCGGCGATGCGCGACGGCATCGTGGAGCTGGGCGGCGACGCGCAGAAGATCAACCCGCTGAACGCCGTCGATCTGGTCATCGACCACAGCGTGATGATCGACGAGTTCGGCAATCCCCGCGCGTTCCAGATGAACGTGGACCGCGAGTATGAGCGGAACATGGAGCGCTACCAGTTCCTGAAATGGGGCCAGAAAGCGTTCGAGAATTTCCGCGTCGTGCCGCCGGGCACCGGCATCTGCCACCAGGTG
>JADQCD010000137.1 GCA_016278285.1 Actibacterium sp. | reverse complement strand
TCAACTGACCGGTCACGGATGACGCGGACAGCAGGTAGTCAAGTGTCGCCGCGACATCCCCGGTATTCGCCCCCCGCTTCAGGGTGGTGGCCGCGCGTTGGGCGCGGAAATGCGCCTCGCTCTGGCGTTCGGCCCGCAGTGTCGGGCCCGGACCGATGGCATTGACCCGGATGTGGGGGGCCAGTGCCTGCGCCGCTGTCCGGGTAAAAGCCCACAAGCCCATCTTGGCGATCGTGTAGGTCATGAATTCCGGCGTCAGCTTCAAGACACGCTGATCGATCATGTTCACGACGTTGGAGGTCGCGACAAGCTCTCCGCTATCGTCCGTGGCGGCTTTCGGCGCCTGGGCGGCGAAGGTCTGGGTCAGCACGAAGGGCGCGCGCAGATTTGACCCGACATGCCGGTCCCAGCTTTCCCGCGTGGCGCTGCTTATCGTGTCATATTCGAAGATCGAGGCATTGTTGACCAGCACGTCCAGCGGTCCGTCCAGCGCATCGGCGCTGCGGTCGATCAGCGTCTCGCAGGCATTCTCGTCAAGAAGATCGGCCTGAAGCACCGCCGCCTTGCGTCCCATCGCGCCGATTTCCGCGGCAACGTCCCGGGCAGCGGCCGCCGAGCCGTTGTAATGGATGGCCACGTCCAGACCACGCCGCGCCAGCGAAAGCGCCATGGCGCGCCCCAGTCGTTTGCCCGCTCCGGTCACCAGAGCCCTGCCTTCACCCATACTTCACTTCCTCATGAGATCAGGCTGACGACATAGGTCGCGTAAAACAGGATGAACAGGGTGCCGACCGCTTTTCCCATGAACCAACCGCGAAAAACGAACGGCGCCAGCAAGAGCGAGGCGCCAAGCATCACGGGGACATCCACATACAGCATCTCGGCCGGGATATGCACGTCACCGACCAGGCCGGTGATCCCCATGATTGCAAGAAGGTTGAAGAAGTTGGATCCAATGACATTGCCCAGCGCCACGTCGGCCTGGCGCCTGATCGCGGCCATCACCGTCGTGGCCAGTTCGGGCAGCGATGTGCCGACGGCGATCAGGGTCAAACCGATCACCGTTTCGCTGATCCCCATCACGCGGGCGATGTTCACCGAGCTGTCGACCAGAAGATCGGCACCAAGCGGCAGGCCGATCAGACCCAGCACCAGGAATATCGCGATCTTCCACACCGGCATGGAGGGGTCCGCACCCTCCAGGTCTTCCAGTTCGGCGTCGGGATCGGCATCGTCGGCTTCTGCTCGGGCCGCATCGGCCCTGTCGCGGCTGCGCTGGCGGTGGTTCCTGACCTCGATGAAATTGTCGCCGAGGATCAGCGTGAGCATTCCCAGCAGGATGAGGCCATGCCACCAGCTGAGCGGTCCGAACCAGATCAGCGCATAGAACAGGGCGCTGGCCGCGATCATCGTGACATAGGACCGCCGGGTGTCGCATTCGTCGGTCCGCAGGCCGGACAGGATCGCCGGAATACCGAGAACCAGCAATATGTTCGCTATGTTGGACCCGACCACATTGCCCAGCGCGATGCCCGGCACCCCATCGAGCACCGCCTTGACCGAGACCAGAAGCTCGGGTGCCGAGGTGCCGAAGGCGACGATCGTCAGCCCGACGATGAGCGCCGGCACGCCAAGGCGCAGGCTGAGGTTGACGGCGCCCCTTACCAGCGAATCCCCCGCCAGCAAGAGGATGACAAGGCCCAGAAGCGCGAAAAGAAGATCGGATATCATGCCGCGACGTTACCCCTTTCGGCAGGGGCAGGGCCCCTTGCCAATCGTGAAGCGCCCGCAGTCAGGGCATTTTCGTGGTTTCGGCAGTTTGCCGGCCTTGCCCTTGCCGGGCAGGCGCAGCCGGCCGAACATGGCCAGGGCGAGCATTCCTATCAGGAACAGGCTGACGAACTTGATGATCACGTCAGAGCCCGTACCGTGCCCAGAGGGTCCGTTCCTCGATCTCTGCGCCAAGACCGCCCGCGGCCTCTGCCCCCAGGCGTTGGAACAGCGACCGCCGCGGCCCGTAAGAGGCGAATCGCACCTTGTCGCCGAAAACCTCTTTCATTCTTGGCACCAGATGGCCGATGCCGTCGGCAAGGCCGGTCTCGACCGCTTCCTGCCCGACCCAGACATCGCCGTTGAACAGGTCCCGATCGCCGCGCAACCGGGGGCCGCGCCGTCGGGTGACCTGCGCGATAAACCCCTGGTGCACAAGATCCTGTATCCGCCGGAGCCGTGCCACATCCTCTGCCTTTTCGGGCAGGAACGGATCCAGAAGGCTTTTCGAACGGCCGGATGTGTGCAACCGTCGTTCGACCCCGTGGCGTGTCAGCAGGTCGTGAAACCCGAATCCGGCCGAGATAACGCCGATCGAACCGACGATCGAATTGCCGTCGACCCAGATTTCGTCCGCCGCTGTCGCCAGCCAATACCCGCCCGAAGCGGCCATATCCTCGACAAAGGCATAGACCGGAATTTCCCGTTCGTCGGCAAGCCTGCGAATCCGCGCCGCAATGAGCGAACTTTGCGCCGGTGAACCGCCGGGCGAGTTTATCGCCAGCGCGACGGCCTTGGGCTTGCCCTTGGAAAAAGCCTTTTCGATCAGCGTTGCGAGCCCGTTATCGTTCAGGGCCGTGCCGCGACTGGTGGCGGCGATCTGCCCGGACAGTCGGATCACGCCGACCAGCGGCCCGGCATTCACGAAAGGCAAAAATCGGTTCATGGTCTGCATGTAGAGTGTGCTGCATGCGGGAACAAGGCGACAGGCGCAATCCGGCGCGCGAATGGGGCCACTTGCCTGCATCGCGGACATGCTGGCCGGGCGTGAAGCAGCCCGCCATCATGCGCCGCGCCCCTCGGTCGGCCGGGCCCGCGGCAATTCATTCCTAAAATCCGCCATTTAACGAATCGGCAGGGTTTTTCAGTGAAGCCTGCATTTCAGACGGCAGAGGCAGCATGCCTGCGCATCCCGAACGGCAGGCATTCACCGGTGCGGATTGGTCGATCCGAAGCAGGAACGCGCCCGCCCGGTGACCCGGGTGCGCTGTGCCGAGTTGACGCAAACGCCCCGGGATTCGGGGCAGGCAGAGGAGGTCCGTTGTGGAACCCAAGGACACAAACGAGGTGATGGTGGACAGACCCGCACCGGACGTTTCGGCGCGCCCCGTTTCGCCGGCGCGCCGCGTCGACCTTCCTGCCCGCCTGGACATGAACGTCGCCGAGGAGATCGGCGAGGCGCTGGAGCATTTGCGCGACACACCGCTGATCGTTGACGCCAGCGCGGTGGAGCAGATCAGCACGCTTTGTGTTCAGGTGCTTCTGGGCGCGCGTCGGCAATGGGACCGAGACGATCAGCTCCTGCGGCTCGAAAATCCTTCATCGACCTTCCGCGATGCCCTGCGCGTCCTGGGGGTCGAGGATGATCTCATCCGGGACGAGGGGATATCATGACACTCAAGATCCTTGCCGTAGACGATTCATTCACGATGCGCGGTCTGCTCGAACAGGCCCTGCACGAGGCCGGATTCGATGTCGATCTCGCGGAAGATGGTCAGCACGGGCTTGAGAGGCTTCCCGAATCCGACCCGGACGTCGTGATTACGGACATCAACATGCCGCGGCTCGACGGGTTCGGCTTCATCGAGGCGGTGCGGGCAGATCGCAAGCACAGGGGCCTGCCCATCCTGGTTCTGACCACCGAAAGCGCCGAAACCCTGAAAGACCGAGCGCGCAAGGCCGGCGCCACCGGCTGGATTGTCAAACCGTTCGACGAAGAAAAGCTGGTCGCCGCGATCCGTCGTGTCGCGGCGCGGGAGATATGACATGACGAACCGCGAATCCCTCAAGGCCGGCTTCTTTCAGGAATGCGAGGATCTCCTTGAAACGATGTCGGACTCGCTGGCGCGGGTCGAACTTGATGCGGCCGACCATGACGCCGTGAACGCCCTGTTCCGGGCCGTGCACTCGATAAAGGGCGGCGCCGGGGCTTTCGGCCTCGACGCTTTGGTGACCTTTTCGCACGCGTTCGAAAACCTTCTCGACGATATCCGCGAAGACCGCGTCGCAGCACGGGGCGAGGTCATGCAGCTTCTGTATCGCGCGGGAGACCGGATGCACGATCTCGTCGAATCCGAACAGAACGAGCAGGATCCGACCCAGTGGCAGCAGCAGGATGGCGAGCATGCGGCCTTGCTGGATGCGATTTCCGAAGCCTGCGCCAGGACCGGCCACGACGATACCGGATCCGAACAGGCTGCGGAGGAGGGATTCGTTCCGATGCCGCTGGCGATCGAAATGCCGGGCCTTCCGGCGCTGGACGCGCCCGCGGATGACGATTCGTCGGGCGGCCATGACGGTGATGACAGGTGGAGGATCACTTTCAAGCCGCTCAAGTCCCTGTATGTGCTCGGCAATGACCCTCTGCCGCTGATTCGGGCCCTTTCCACACTTTGCCCCCTGGATGTGAAAGCCGACCTTTCAGGCCTTCCGCCATTGGGCGAAATGACGTGGGACGAGGCCTATTTGAGCTGGGAAATCACCCCCGGGGACGACTGCTCGGCGGAAGAGATCCGCGAAATCTTCGAATTTGTTGTCGATGATTGCGTGCTTGAGCTCGATCGCGGGAATGCGCAAACGCCGGATCGGCCGTCGGAGAAGGAAAACCCGTCCGAACAAATCCAGGCCTCACCCGCGACCGAGGCTCTTGTTGTCCAGGCCCCTGGCGATGCGGCCACGTCACGCGGCGTGCGCGGGGCCTCCGGGCAACAGGCGCCAAGGCAATCGATCCGGGTCGATCTGGACAGGGTCGATCGTCTGATCAATCTGGTAGGGGAGCTGGTGATCAGCGAAGCCATGCTCAGCCAATCCCTCAGCGAAGGCGGAAAGTTTCGTGATCCGGCCGTGGAAGGTGCCCTGGGACAACTCAAGCAGCTCGCGTCCGAACTGCAAGAGCGGATCATGGCAATCCGCGCCCAATCTGTGAAATCGCTGTTCCAGAGAATGTCGCGCATTGTCCGGGAGGCGGGGCACGCCACCGGCAAGGAAGTGCGCCTGGTGACCGATGGCGAAGCGACGGAGGTCGACAAAACCGTTATTGAACGCCTGGCCGATCCGTTGACGCACATGCTTCGCAATGCCATCGACCACGGGATCGAAACCCCGGAAACGCGCAGGGTTGCCGGAAAATCGCCGCAGGGCATGGTTCGCATGACGGCGGGCCACAGATCCGGCCAGGTGATCATGGAAATCGCGGACGATGGCGGTGGAATCGATTGCGACGCCGTGCTTTCGCGGGCGATTGAACGTGGCCTGGTGTCGCCCGAGGCCAGCCTGACGACCCAGGAAATCTACAACCTGCTCTTCGAGCCGGGGTTTTCCACGGCCCAGAATGTCTCCAACCTCTCGGGGCGGGGTGTTGGAATGGATGTCGTGCGAAGCGAGATCCAGTCGCTCGGCGGGCGGGTCAGCATCGATTCGACCCTCGGGCAGGGAACGACCGTGACCATCAGCCTGCCCCTGACGCTCGCCGTGGTCGAGGGGATGCTGGTCGAAGTGGCCGGTGAGACCCTTGTCGTCCCGTCCTCGGCGTTGCGCGAAACCATGCGAGCCGAAGCCGGCATGATCCATCGGCTGGGCCCCTGCGACCTGGTCCTGTCGATGCGGGGCACGCTGATCCCGGTGTTCGATCTTGGCGCCAGTATCGGTGAGCGGAAAATGCCTCTTGATATCAATGGGATGCCCGTTCTCATGGTCGAAACTGCGGCCGGGATGATGATCGCCCTGACCGTCGATCGGATCCTCGGGCAACGGGAGGTCGTCATAAAAGGGCTCTCGGAAAACTACGGTCTCGTAAGGGGCATCGCGGCGGCCACGGTTCTGGGCGACGGACGAATCGCGCTCATCGTAGATGTCGATCAACTGGCGCAGAACGCCGGAATCGCGCTGGAGGACAGCGCAGCCCGGCTGACGGCCTGACCCGCCCACCAGGAAATGGAGTTGAAACCATGCAGGACGCATCCGTTCTCGAAGAGCCCAACCAGCGTGAAATCGTTTCGTTCCGCGTCGCGGACCAGGATTTCTGCATCGACATTGGCCATGTCCGCGAGATCCGCGGCTGGAGCGAAACGACGCCACTGCCGCATACACCCGAATATGTGAAAGGACTGGTCAATCTGCGCGGCAATGTGATCCCCGTGATTGACTTGGCCCACCGTCTCGGGCTGGGGCACACAGATCCTGGCGAGCGCCATGTGATCGTGATCACAGTCTGCGAGGAGCGTATTGCGGGCCTTCTGGTCGAGGCTGTATCGGATATCGTCACGGTGGATTGCGCCGAGATGAAACATCCGCCCTCGCTTACCTCCAGCGCCGCCCGCGAAGTGGTCGAAGGGGTTTTCGTGATCCGCGAAAGCCTTGTGCGAATGATCGACCTCGCGCGGGTTCTTCCCAGCGAAGCCGAGGTCTCGGAATGAATGCCCCGGCTGTGCAGGCACCGCCGGCGGCGGCCGGTCTGCTTCTGTCCGAACAGGATTTCGAGGCGCTGGCCAAGGTGATTCATGTCGAGACCGGGATCTTCATGCCGGCGGGCAAACGCGCACTGATGCAGTCGCGGCTCGCCAAGCGTCTTGCCGCACGCGGGCTCAAAGACTTTCGGGAATATCGCGAACTCGTCGAAAGCCGGTCGGAACCCGACGAGATCGGACTGATGATTTCCGCCCTCACCACCAACATTACCCGATTTTTCCGCGAAGCGCAGCATTTCGACGATCTGCGCGAAAACGTTCTTCCCGGATTGCTGGACCGCGCGCGGGCGGGGGGACGGGTGCGGATGTGGTCGGCGGGTTGTTCGACGGGTGAAGAGCCCTACAGCATGGCGTTGTCGGTCCTCGCGCTTTGTCCGGAGGCGCCCCGGCTGGACGTCCGGATTCTTGCGACCGACCTGGATCCGGTGGTTGTCGCGACAGCCGAGGCGGGTCGTTATCCGGCGTCCGCGTTGGCCAATCTTCCGGAAGATGTCGCCGCGGGTGCAACCACGCCGGACAAGGCCGATCCCGGATTTGCCCGGATCTGCGATTCCGCCCGCAAGTTGATCAGTTTCCGTGTGCTGAACCTGCTGCACGATTGGCCATTTCACGGCCGGTTCGACGTGATCATGTGCCGCAACGTCGTGATCTATTTCGATGCCGAAACCCGGGACCGGCTGTGGACCCGATTTGCGGCCATGCAGCCGTCGGGCGCCCGAATCTATGTCGGCCATTCCGAACGCATCGCCGGCGAGGTTGGCGCGCTTTACGCCCCAAGCGGAATAACCGCCTACACCAGAACGGAAACCCCGCCCCCTGGCGGGGGAAGGAGCATCTCGAAATGAGCCTGAAGGACAACCTGCACATCATGGTCGTCGATGACATGTCAACCAGCCGCGGTCTGATTACCCAGGCTCTCGACGAGCTGGGCATTCGAAACTACCTGACAGAAAATGACGGTGCGGCCGCGCTGAAGCGTCTCGCAGCAAAGCCGGTCCATCTGGTGTTGTCCGACTTCAACATGCCAGGGCTGGACGGGCTCCAACTGCTTGATGCGTTGCGCCAGACCCAGGCAACCCAGAAGATTGGTTTCATCCTTGTCACCGGGCGGGCAGACAAGGACGTGCTCGATCGTGGCATCAAGCTCGGCATGAACAATTACATCAAGAAACCGTTCAGCACACAGGACATGAAGCAGTGTGTCGAACGTGTCGTGGGGCCCCTTTGAATTCGGCGCGGTCCCGGGCCGAACGGGGTGGAATCGGCCAGTCGCCCGGGCATGACGGCGTACGGCGCGGACCTGAGACGGAATCCCTGATTTGCATCGGCGCATCCACCGGAGGAATCACCGCGCTGGAAAAGATTCTTCCCGGCCTTCCCGCCGATTGCCCGCCGACATTGGTCGTGCAGCACATTCGGGGTGAATTCCTGCCCGGCCTGGTCGACCGGATAGATCGGATGTGCCCGGCGCGAATCCGGATGGCCGAGAATGGCGCATTGCTTGAACCCGGTTTGGTTCTCGTCGCGCCGGGAAATGCCGCACATCTGGTGGTGGCAGGCCGCGAGCGGCGCCATTGCCGCCTGCAGGAAGGTCCGCCGCGGAGCGGTCATATCCCGTCGGTCGACATGCTTTTCGAATCCGCGGCGAAAAGCGGTCTTCGCGTGACCGCTGCGCTGCTGACCGGGATGGGGCGCGACGGTGCCGAAGGGTTGGGAGCGATACGTCGTGCCGGCGGTCAGACGATTGCCCAGGATGAAGACAGCTGCACGGTCTATGGAATGCCCCGGGCAGCGGTTGAAATCGGCGCCGTCGACTATGTGGTTCCGCTGCGCCTGATCGGCGCGATGCTGTTCAATCTGTCCACCGGCAAATTGCAGAAAACCGGGGCCGACCGATGACCGGCGAACAGGGCCGAATCCTTCCCTTGATCCAGGGCGAATTCCGCATTTCAGACCGTCCGAACGACGTGATTACCACGATTCTAGGCTCGTGCATCGCGACCTGCCTGCACGATCCGGTGGCGCGGATAGGTGGCGCGAACCATTTTCTGGTTCCCGGCTGCGACAGCGATCACGGCGAGGAGTTACGCTTCGGAATCAATGCCATGGAACTTCTGATCAATTCCCTGATTCGGCGTGGTGCGGAAAAATCCCGGCTGACGGCCAAGGTGTTCGGCGGTGCCCGGATGACGGCCAAGGGAAACAATATCGGCCTGTCGAATGCAGAATTCGCGATATGGTTCCTGGACAATGAAGGAATCGCGTGCGTCAGCCGCAGTATCGGCGGGACCCGTGGGCGCAAGCTGAAATTCTGGCCGGAAAGCGGCCGGGTGAGCCAGATGTTCATGACCGACAGGGCGGCCGAGACCGTGCTGCCGGAGGTGGTCCCAAAACCCGCGCCGAGGCCAGCGGCTTCGGGCAGTGGGGATGTCACTTTTCTTTGAACGGCGAATGCGCCTTCTGCCGTCCGACACCCGGATTGCGCGCCATTCGGTCCGCAGTACTACCCGATTGCGGGGCCAATGCCCGGTCAGAGGCCCAGCACGTCCGTCATGTCGTATTCGCCGGGCTTGCGCCCCTGGCCCCACAGCGCGGCTTTCAGGGCGCCGCGCGCGAAAATTCGCCGGTCGGTGGCGACATGGCGCAGAACGATCCGCTCTCCGTCGCCGGCGAAGATCACGTCATGCTCTCCCACGATATCGCCGCCCCGGATCGCGGAATACCCTATATGGCCCCGTTCCCGCGCACCTGTGATACCGTCACGTCCCCGGTCGGCGACCAAGTCATGATCCACGCCCCGCCCCTCGGCCGCCGCGTGGCCCAGCATCAGCGCGGTGCCCGAGGGCACATCGACCTTGTGGCGGTGGTGCGCCTCGACCACCTCGATGTCGAAATCCGCATCCAGCGCGGCGGCGACCTTGCGGGTCAATTGAACCAGCAGGTTGACCCCGAGGCTCATATTGCCGGCCCGGATCACGATGGCTTGGCGCGCGGCGGCCGAAATGCTGTTCTGATCTTCCGCTGTCAGCCCGGTGGTGCCGATGACATGCACCACGCGGGCCTGGCCGGCCAGCGCGGCCAGTTCGACCGTCGCCTCGGGCGTGGTGAAATCGATCACCGCATGTGCCCGGGCTATTGTCTCCGCCGGGTCGTCGGACACGATGATGCCGGTTTCCTCCGCGCCCACCAGGCCGCCCGCATCGCGCCCGATCCATGGGTTGCCGGGTCGTTCGAGTGCACCGGCCAGCCGGGCCTCGCCGCTTTCCAGGACGGTTCGGACGAGCATCCGGCCCATCCGGCCCGAGGCACCTGCGATCACGATTCCCGGACGGTCGCTCATTGCGGTCACTCCCTGTGCTGTTCAGGCCCCGTTTACCCCCTGCGTGGCGCGTTGGCAAAGCCCGCTTGCACCGCGCCGACGCATCCCCTAGATGCAGCCCATGGCAAAAAGCAGGTTCAACGCCGGTTCCGGCCCGTCGCAACGACAACTTCGCGTGGGAGAGCTTATCCGACGCACCCTGTCGGATGTCCTGGCGCGTGGCGATGTGCACGACCCGGACCTGACGGGCCTGTCGATCACGGTCGGCGAGGTCAGTGTTTCGCCCGATCTGAAGGTGGCCACCGCTTTCGTGCTGCCACTGGGCGGCGAAGGCGCCGATGTGGCGCTGGCAGCGCTGCGTCGCAACAAGGGTGAGCTGCGCCACCTGGTGTCGAAGGCCCTGACGCTGAAATTCGCGCCGGACCTGCGGTTCGAGATGGACGAGACCTTCGACCGGATGGATGAAACGCGCCGGCTATTCGCCCAGGAAAACGTGCGCCGCGACATCGAGGATGACGGGGATGATGCGGGCTGAGAGCCTGGTTGCCGTCATTGCCTTCATGCTGGTGCCCGGCCCGGCCAAGGCCGCATGTTCGGAAACGACGTTCGACGACATTCCCTTTACCGTGTGCTCCGTGGATCCGGGGCAGAAGGATCTGCGGCTGTTTCGCCTCGACCCTGATGGCGCGATCCTCGGCAGTTTCGAGCGGCTTGAGGCGATGCTTGCCGACCGGGACCTGCGCCCGACCTTCGCGATGAATGCCGGCATGTATCATCTCGACCGCGACCCGGTGGGTCTGTATATCGAAAACGGCCAACAACAACAGCGAGAGATCGCATCGGACGGTCCAGGTAATTTCGGGCTGCTGCCCAACGGGGTGTTCTGCATCGCCGAACATTCCGCGCGCGTGATCGAGACGCTGGCCTATCAGGCCAACCGGGCCGATTGCAGCTTCGCGACGCAATCCGGTCCGATGCTGGTGATCGACGGGGCGCTGCATCCGCGGTTCCTGCCAGACGGCACGTCACGCAAGATCCGCAACGGCGTCGGGGTCGATGACGCGGGCAAGGTGTGGTTCGCCATATCCGACGCGCCGGTCAATTTTCACGAATTTGCCCGGCTTTTCCGCGACCGGCTGAACACGCCGAACGCCCTTTTTCTGGACGGTGACGTGTCGCGTTTGTACGCGCCCGACCTTGGGCGCAATGATGGCGGCTGGCCGATGGGGCCGATCGTGGCCACCGTCGCGCCGCTGGACCGTTGACGCCGCGCTGCGGCTTCGCTAGCAGGCGACCTTCACACGAATTCGGAGGCATTGCATGGGCCGCAGCCGCAAGGGACGCGACATTTCGGGCTGGCTGGTGGTGGACAAACCCGCCGGGCTGACATCCAGCGCGGTGGTCAACAAGGTACGCTGGGCTTTCGGTGCGAAAAAAGCCGGTCATGCCGGTACACTGGATCCCGAAGCGACGGGCGTTCTGGCCATTGCGTTGGGCGAGGCGACCAAGACCGTGCCTTACGTCACCGAAGCGCTGAAGGCGTATCGCTTTACCGTGCGGCTGGGGCAGGCGACCAATACCGACGACGCCGAGGGCGAGGTCATCGCGCAAAGCGACGCGCGCCCGGACGACGGCACGATCCGCGCCGCACTTTCGCAATTCACCGGGGATATCATGCAGGTGCCGCCGAAATTTTCCGCCGTGAAGATCGAGGGGGAACGTGCCTACAAGCGGGCCCGCGACGACCAAGAATTCCAGATAGCCGCGCGTCCGCTGTATGTCGAAAGCCTGGAGATGGTCGCGCGTCCCGATGCCGATCACATCGTTCTGGAAATGGTCTGCGGCAAGGGCGGCTATGTCCGGGCCATCGCCCGCGATCTGGGCGAGGCGCTGGGCTGCCACGGTCACGTGACCCTGCTGCGCCGCGTCTGGTCCGGTCCGTTCGACGCCGCGGACGGGGTCGGCATGGAGCTGATCGAGAAACTGGCCAAAACGCCGGAACTGGATGATTATCTGCGCCCGGTGGAAGAGGGGTTGGCGGACCTGCCCGAACTGCGCGCCACCCCCGAGAACGCCGCGCGCCTACGCCATGGCAATCCGGCGATGGTTCTGACCTCGGACGCCGAATACGGCGACGAAGCCTGGGCGTCGCTTGACGGCAAGGCCGTGGCGGTCGGCATATACCGGGCCGGTGAATTGCACCCATCGCGGGTCTTCAATCATTGAAATAATGCCGGCTTCGGCCGGGCGGTTCGAATAATCCGTTGCAGCCGAGAACAGAAAGTCCCAACATGGGGTCGAAATGTTCCTTGCCGCACAGATGCCATGAGTTTCGACAATTGGGATGAAATCCGGACTGCCTATCAGGTCGCGCGAATGGGCACTGTCAGCGGCGCGGCCGACGTGCTGGGCGTGCATCACGCGACGGTAATCCGACACATCGATTCACTTGAGGGCCGGCTGGGCGTCAAGCTGTTCCAACGCCACGCCCGGGGCTATACGCCCACCGAGGCCGGGGTGGATCTTTTGCAGGTGGCCCAGACCACCGCCGATCAGTTCGACCAGCTCGCCGGGCGGATCCACGGCGCCGGTGCGGCGATGACAGGCGAATTGGTGGTCACTTCGGTGGACACGTTCGCGCCGCTGATCGTGCCGGTGATGGCCGATTTCCAGAAGGATCATGCCGATCTTCAGATGCGCCTTATCTCGGACGCGCGTCTGTTCCGGCTGGAATACGGCGAGGCGCATGTGGCAATACGCGCCGGGACCAAGCCCGACGACCCCGACAATATCGTCCAGTCTCTGGCCGCCCACAAGGCCGCCCTATACGCGCACAAGGACTATGTCGCGGCACATGGCATCCCGGAAACGGACGCCGATTTCGCCGAACACCGCTTTGTCGGCCCGGATGACGAAAATCATCGGGCCGGTTTCTTCCGCTGGCTGCGGGAAAATGTGCCGTCCGAGCGGATCACCATGCGCGTGTCGGACATGCGTGACGGGTTCGTCGCGGTCGTGGCGGGGGCGGGCGTCGGCTTTCTGCCGGTGTGGTTGGCAGGACAGACGCCCGACATCGTCGAGATACGCCCCGCGCGCGAAGAATGGAGCGTGCCGATGTGGCTGGTCACCCATGTCGACCTGCATCGGACCACGAAGGTGCAGACATTCACCGCCGCGCTGAAGGAGGCCGCGAAGAAATGGCCCTGACCGCGCTGGGCCCGACTGCACGCGGCCATCTGGCGATGCTTGTTTTCTCGGCCCTGGTGGCGGGATCGTTCAGCTTCGGCAGCCTGATCGCCAACAGGATCGACCCGGTCGCCCTTACGGCGGTGCGCTTTGCGATTGCCAGCGCGCTGATCGGCATGGCGGCCGCGCTGGGGCCGGGGCTGCGTCGTGCACATTTCGCCGCGCCATGGCGCTATCTGCTGCTGGGTGGGCTTTTCGGGACCTATTTCGTGTTGATGTTCGAGGGGCTCAAGACTGCACCGCCGGTATCCTCGGCGGCGGTGTTCACGCTGACCCCGGTCATGAGCGCGCTGTTCGGCTGGCTGCTGCTGCGCCAGATCACGACGCCGCGCATGGCCCTTGCCCTGGTCGTTGGCGGGGCCGGCGCCCTTTGGGTCATATTCCGCGCGGATCTCGGAAACCTGCTGGCTTTCGGCATTGGCCGGGGCGAGGCGATCTATTTCGTCGGCTGTATCGCGCATGCGGCCTTTACCCCGCTGCTGAAACTCCTGAACCGTGGCGAGCCGCCGCTGGTGTTCAACTTTGGCACGATGCTGGCAGTGGTGGCCCTGCTGTGCGCCTATGGCGGGCCGACGATCCTGTCGTCGGACTGGTCGGCGCTGGGTCTGCGTGGCTGGATGATCGTGACCTATCTTGCGGTCTTTGCCAGCGCGACGACCTTTCTTCTGTTGCGCTATTCCTCGCAGCATCTGCCGGCGGCCAAGGTCATGGCCTATACCTATCTCACGCCGACATGGGTGATCGGATGGGAGATGGTTCTGGGGCACGAGGTGCCCAACGGACTGGTCCTGGTGGGGGTGGCGATGACCATGGGCGCGCTGTGGCTTTTGCTGAAGGACGAGGAAAAACCGGCACCTGCGCCCGCCCGGGCCGCGCGCTGACACCCGTGCCTCGTGGTGCGCTGCGTGAACGGGTGGGTGGCGATGGGCGCCTGTTCCGTGCGACCTAATCGGCGGGGGCGTCGCGCAGTTCGCGTTCGAGGAATTTTTCGAACGCATCCAGGTTCACGGCCTCGAATTGTCCGAAACTCTGCATCCAGACCGACGCATCGCGCAGGGCGTCGGGCTCCAGCCTGCACCACTTGACCCGGCCATGCCGCTCCTGGCTGATCAGCCCGGCGCGCGTGAGAATTCCGAGATGCTTGGAAATCGCCGCCAGCGACATCTCGAACGGCTCGGCTACGTCGGTCACGGCCATGTCGTCCTCAAGCAGCATGGCCAGGATCGCGCGCCGCGTCGGGTCGGCAAGGGCGGCGAACACGATATCCAGATGATCGTCCATGCCGTGGCTATGCGCCCATGCCGCCATATCGTCAACCTTTCGGTTGAATATGGCCGCATGCCGCACTGCAGCCCCGACCCGCCAACGCCGTGCCGGCCGTGCCGGTCAGGGCGGAATAATTTTCGTGATATTCCAGATATTTACGATTTTAGCACCCCGCATTTATCCGGCTTGACTCATGGCACCCCCCTATCTAGGTTCGCCGCGACTGTCCGAGGGGGCCTTCGCCATGGTGGATCCGGTCAAGGAAGAGCGGCTTGCGCGGCTCGAAAAGCGGATCGAGGCGGCCAAGAAGACGCTTGAGCCGAAGAAGGCCCACCAGGAAGAACATCATTCGCAGGCACAGCTTGCCTGGCGGATGGTGACAGAGCTTGTGGCCGGTCTGGGGATCGGCTTTGGCATCGGATACGGGTTGGACGTGCTGCTTGGCACAATGCCCTTCCTTCTGGTGCTGTTCACATTGCTGGGCTTTGCGGCCGGGGTAAAGACGATGCTTCGATCCGCCGCCGAGATCCAGAACCGGATGACGGCCGAGGCCGAAAAGGACGAGAGGGACTGAACGTGGCGACCGAAGAGCACAGTGAAGGCGCGGGTCTGGCATTTCACCCGATGGATCAGTTCATCGTCAAGCCGCTGTTCGGCGGCGACACGGTGCATTGGTATACCCCGACCAACGTGACGCTGTGGATGGCGATTACCGTTCTCGTCATCTTCCTGCTTCTGGTTGTCGGCACGCGCGGCCGGGCGACGATCCCGTCCCGCGTTCAGTCGATCGCAGAGCTGGCCTATGGTTTTGTCCACAAGATGGTCGAGGACGTGACGGGCAAGGACGCGCTGAAATATTTCCCCTACATCATGACGCTGTTCATGTTCATCGTGTTCTCGAACTTCCTGGGTCTGCTGCCGCTGGCGTTCACCACGACCAGCCATATCGCCGTGACGGCGACGCTGGCGCTCGCGGTGTTTCTCAGCGTGACGATTCTGGGTTTCGTCAAGAACGGTGCCGCGTTCCTGGGGCTTTTCTGGGTTTCGTCGGCGCCGCTGGCGCTGCGCCCGATCCTTGCCGTGATCGAGCTGATTTCCTACTTCGTGCGTCCGGTCAGCCATTCCGTCCGACTGATGGGCAACATGATGGCAGGTCACGCGGTGATCAAGGTGTTCGCCGGCTTTGCCGCCGTCGCCGTGATCTCGCCGGTTTCGGTGCTTGCCGTGACCGCCATGTACGGGCTGGAGGTGCTGGTCGCCTTCATCCAGGCCTATGTCTTCACAATTCTGACCTGCGTCTATTTGCGCGACGCGCTGCATCCGTCGCACTGACGGTCGGATCGAACCAATCAATCACAGCCAGTTCCAAACGTAAGGAGAAAACGACATGGAAGGCGATATCGCACAACTGGGTCAATACATCGGTGCCGGCCTCGCGGGCATCGGCTCGGGCGCTTCGGCGATCGGCGTGGGTCATGTGGCAGGCAACTTCCTGTCGGGCGCGCTGCGCAACCCGTCGGCCGCCGCCGGCCAGACCGCGACCCTCTTCATCGGTATCGCGTTTGCGGAAGCTCTGGGGATCTTCTCGTTCCTCGTCGCGCTTCTGCTGATGTTCGCCGTGTAATCCGGACCGACCCGATCCTTACGGCCGGGTGGGCCCGCCAGGTGCCCGCCCGGTGTATTCCGAGGTTCCCGGAGGTACGACATGGCAACAGACGCGACCGAAGCCGCCCAGGGGGCAGCAGACGCGGCGCATGCAGCGACCGAAGCGCCGGGCATGCCGCAGCTCGATTTCACGACTTTCCCCAACCAGGTTTTCTGGCTGGTGATTGCACTGGTGGTCATCTACCTGATCCTGTCGCGCGTTGCGCTGCCGCGCATCGCCGGTGTTCTTGCCGATCGCCAGGGTTCGATCACCAACGATATTGCCAAGGCGGAAGAGCTGAAGCTGAAGGCGAAGGAAGCCGAAGAGGCCTATAATCAGGCTCTGGCTGATGCCCGCGCCGAAGCGCAGAAGATCATCGCCAAGGCCAAGGAAGAGATTCAGGCCGATCTGAACGATGCCATTGAAAAGGCCGATGCCGAGATTGCCGCGAAATCGGCGGAATCGGAGAAGGCGATCAACGAGATCCGCGAAAGCGCGTTGGAAAGCGTCACCGAAGTGGCCCGGGACACCACGCTGGAAATCGTTTCAGCACTGGGCCACAAGGCCGACGCCGACGCGGTGGCCGATGCCGTCGACAACCGGCTGAAAGGGTGAGCGACATGAAGAAACTCACGGTTCTTTTCGCCCTCTTCGCCAGCCCGGCGCTGGCTGCGACCGGCCCGTTCTTTTCGCTCGGGAATACCAACTTCATCGTGCTGTTGGCATTCCTGCTGTTCATCGCTGTCCTGGTTTATTTCAACGTGCCGAAATTGCTGGGCGACATGCTGGACAAGCGGGCCGAAAGCATCCGCGGCGAATTGCAGGAAGCCCGTGCCCTGCGCGATGAGGCGCAGGCGGTTCTGGCATCCTATGAGCGCAAGCAAAAGGAAGTGCAGGAGCAGTCCGAGCGCATCATCGCCCACGCCCGCGAGGAAGCCGAAATTGCCGCGCAGCAATCCAGAAAGGATCTGGAAGCATCAATCGCCCGGCGGCTGAAAGCGGCGGAAGAGCAGATCGCTTCAGCCCAGGCGAATGCCGTGCGCGAAGTCCGCGACCGTGCCATTGCGGTGTCTACCGCGGCGGCCGGTGACGTGATCGCCCGACAAATGACCGCGGAATCACGCGACAAGCTGATCGAGGATGCCATCGCGCAGGTGCAAAAGAAGATGCATTAGGCGATACCGCAATGCAGCGCGTGTAAAACCCGGCCATCGTGCCGGGTTTTTTGTTCAGGCGGATACTGACATGCCACCAGGTCGGAAATCCGCAAAATTGGTCGGCCCCCGCCACAAGGTGACGAGGGCCGCCTGATCGCAAGGTCCGGCCGTGACGGACTGGGTGGGGGCTGGATATGCCTGCCACGCCCGCATCTTGCGCAACACCCGTTTTCTGACCGAAAAACCCGGCCGAGATTGGGGATTCGATGGGAAAATGCGGGGTGATATCGCGGCAAAATCGGGGCGACGCTTGATTTACGCCCCGATCCGGGTCAGATTTTTCACATGACGCTTCAGACGCCCTCGCCGTTTTCGTCCGCTGCCGTCCCGGCGCAGGTCAGTTTCGATCGCCGGGAACTGGGGGTGATCCTGACGCTTTACGGCCGGATGGTCGCGGCCGGGGAATGGCGGGACTACGGGATTTCCTGCCTGAAGGAAGTGGCGGTGTTTTCGATCTTCCGCCGGACGGCCGAGCATCCGCTTTACCGGATCGAGAAACGCCCCATGCAACGCAATCGGCAAGGGATTTATGCGGTGATCGGGATGAACGGGCAGATCCTGAAGCGCGGCCACGATCTGAAAACCGTCCTGCGGGTGCTTGAGAAAAAACTGATCCGCGCGGTGGACTGACGCCTGGGGCGGCGCTTTACAGCCTTTTGTGGGCGGTGACTGGTCCGTCGCCCTGCGCCAGGATCCGCGCGACGGCATCGGTAATCGGCTCATAGGTGACGGCCATTCGATGCACGTTTGCATGAAGCAGAACGTCCGCATCCACGGCAATCGCGACATGACCCTGCCAGAAGAAAAGATCGCCGCGACGAGGCGACGTTCCCTGCGGCAGATCGGTGCCAAGGGCCGCCCGTTGCAAGTCGCTGTCGCCGGGGCAATCGATATGGCACGCCAGATGTGCCGCCTGCACCAACCCCGAACAGTCGATCCCCCGGGTGGAGTTTCCGCCCCACAAATATGGAGCGCCAAAAAACAGTTGCGCCACCGTCGCCGGATCGCGCATGGCGGCGTTCAGCGGGCGCAAATGCGGTTTGGGCACGAACAGACCCTCTTCGGTTTCGAAAAACGGCCCCGATGCCGACACGACCCGGAACCGTGCCCCGAAAGGCAGCGCCATGGTTTCATGCACCTTGATGTCGGGAGCGGGATAGGCATGGGTTGCCGGTGAGACGACGAAATGTGTGCAATCGATCACCGGCTTCAGATCCGCGGATGAAAGATAGCCCACATACCCGTCGCGCCGCGCCTGCCCGAAGGCATGGCCATCGTGCTCTTCCAGAACCCGAAAGGTTTCCCCGTAAAGCAACTGCCGGTCTCGTCGCCCGCCGGGCGCGTCCAGAAGGTCGGCGACTGGCCGCGCGACGGCCTTCCAGGTCCCGGCGACGAACCGTTCGGCCGAAACCTGGTCCTTCAGCTCGGCCGCTGCCACGCGGCCATTGGCGGGTGTAAGCCGTCGATCCATTACAGGCCCAGGATCTCGGGCAATGCATCCAGCAGGGCGCGCGCGCCCTGGCCCGCCCCGCCCTTTGGCCGCCCAGGCGCGGCGCTGGCTTGCCATCCGAAGATGTCGAAATGAAGGTAGGGCGCGGTTTCGACGAAACGGCGCAGGAAAAGAGCGGCCGTGATCGAGCCCGCGAAGCCACCCGTGGGGGCATTGTCCAGATCGGCGATCCCCGGTTCGATCATGGTCTCGTAAGGCTCGTGGAACGGCATGCGCCAGACCGGATCGGCAACCCGGTCGCCAGCTGCCGCCAGGGCCGCAGCGGCCCCTTCCGCGGTGGAATAAAAGGGGGCGATGTCGGGCCCCAGCGCCACCCGCGCCGCGCCGGTCAGGGTGGCCATCGACACGATACAGTCCGATGGCCGCTCATCGGCCAGTGCCAGGGCATCGGCCAGAACCAGCCGCCCTTCGGCATCGGTATTGTTGATCTCGACCGTCTTGCCATTGCGCGCGGTCAGGATATCGCCGGGCCGGAACGCATTTCCCGCGATGGCGTTTTCCACGGCTGGCACCAGCACGCGCAACCGCAGCGGCAGGCTCAGTGCCATGATCATGTGCGCAAGCCCCAGCACCGTGGCCGCGCCCCCCATGTCCTTTTTCATCAGACCCATGGAGGCGGCCGGCTTGATGTCCAGCCCGCCGGTGTCGAAACACACGCCCTTGCCCACCAGCGTCAGGGCCGGGCCGCTTTCGCCCCATGTCAGTTCCAGCAGCCGCGGTGCCTGGTCGGCGGCTCGGCCGACGGCGTGGATCATCGGAAAGTTCTGCCTCAGAAGGTCGGCGCCGCGAACCGCGCTGGCCTTTGCGCCGTGATCGCCGGCGAGACGGAAGAATGCATCTTCAAGCGCCTCTGGCCCCATGTCGGCGGCAGGCGTGTTGATCAAGTCGCGCGTCAAAGCTTCGCCCGCCGCGATCGCCTCCAACCGCCGGGAATCGACGCCGGCAGGCGCCTTGAGCCGGGCCCTGGCGCCGGGTTGATCACGATAACGGCTGAAGCCATAGCCGGCCAGCAACCAGCCCAGAGCCTCTTGGTTCAGGGCCGGGCCATCCAGATCGCTTTGCAAATGATAAACCCCTTCGGGCAGACGGGCAGCCGCCCCGGCAAGGTGAAAGCGGCCGCGCGCGCGTTTCTGCGCCGTGCCATATCCGGCCACCGCTGCCACCGGCGCGCCATCCGGCCCGGGCAGCAGTTGGACCTCACCCAAACCGGCGTCGAATCCGTTCGCCGACAGCCATTGGACCTGTCGCGGTGAAAGCGTTTCCCGGAACGCCGTCAGCCCGTCCTTGTCAACCACATGAACCGGCAGCGATTCGACATCGGCAGGGGCAAATTCAAACGGCATCGGAACCCTCGTGTGTTGCATGTCCGCAGCCAGAGTAGAGCGAATGCCGCGACCTGCAAGCAGCGATCAGCCCGACATGTCCTGAAGATCCCATACCATCTTGAGCGACTGGTTGGCCAACCGGTCCAGACGCGCCAGGATCGCGGCCATTGCGACCCGGTTTTCCGTGGCGGCGGTCTTCGCCAGGTCTTCGGCAACCTGCGTCAGGCTGCACAGACCCAGAGGCTCGGCGATGTCACGCAGGCGCCTTGCGGTTTGCGGCATCGCGCGCGGGTGCCCGGCCAGCATCAGGCCCTTCAGCCGCTCCATCTCCAGGGCCAGTTCCTCGGTCGCGCCTGCAATTACCGTTTTCGCCCGGCTTTCCCCCATCTCCACATAGATTCCCGCCAGCCGTTCGGGATCCATGCACAACGATTCCTCGTGCCAAAGTTCCATGATCTTGGTCACCCCGCATCCTCCGCACCACGCGCACCCCCACGCATCGACAAGCTGTCACTTCAGCGTCAAGAAACGGTTGTCCCATGCGAAAAGATTTCCATAGAATTTCATGCGAAGGCGTCTTACAGACTCTCCCATGAGCGAGAATTCCACGCCTTCTCGGCCGGCTGCCCGACCGTTGCCCGCCTATCTGGTTCAACGATACCAGGGCTGGCGCGCCACAACTCATGCAGAAAATCACGTCTGGTACCGCCGGCTTGCCGAAGAGGGTCAGCATCCGCGCGCGATGGTCGTTTCATGCTGCGATAGCCGGGTGCATGTGACGTCGATCTTCGGTGCCGACCAGGGCGAGTTTTTCATCCACCGCAACATCGCCAACCTGGTCCCCCCCTACAATCCGGACGGCGATCTGCACGGCACATCGGCCACGGTGGAATTTGCGGTGACCGCGTTGCGCGTGCCGCATCTGATCGTGCTGGGGCATTCCAATTGTGGCGGGGTGCGTGGCTGTCACGACATGTGCGCGGGCGACGCCCCGGACCTGGAGGAAAAGTCCAGCTTTGTCGGCCGCTGGATGGATCTGCTGCGCCCGAGCTACACGCGACGGGCCGAGGTGTCGGACCAGGCGGCGCGGCTGCGTGCGATGGAAAAGGATGCCGTTGTCCTGTCCCTGGGCAACCTCATGACCTTCCCTTTCGTGAAATCCGCCGTCGATGCCGATGAGCTGATGATTCACGGGCTGTGGACCGATATCGCCGAAGGCACATTGGAATATTACGACCCGTCCGAGGACAGGTTCCTCGCGGTCTGAATACGCCTGCCCGCGTGGCCGCGGTCGAACGGTTCGCCGGCATACGAAAATCAGGCAACGCCCGGACTGGGCGCTGCCTGCACTGTAACCTTCATCCGGGCCGTCAGCCCTTCTTCAGAACCCGATTGGCCAGAACCTCGGCGATCTGCACCGCGTTCAGTGCCGCGCCTTTGCGCAGGTTGTCGCTGACGCACCAAAGATTGAGCCCGTTCTCTACGGTGCTGTCCTGGCGGATCCGGCTGATGAAGGTGGCGAAATCGCCCACGCATTCGACCGGGGTGATGTATCCGCCATCCTCGCGCTTGTCGACAACCATCAGGCCAGGGCTTTCGCGCAGGATGTCGCGCGCCTCGTCCTCGTCAAGGAAATCCTCGAACTCGATGTTGATCGCCTCGGCGTGGCCGACGAAGACCGGCACGCGCACGCAGGTCGCGGTCAGCTTGATCCCCGGGTCCACTATCTTCTTGGTCTCGGCGACCATCTTCCACTCTTCCTTGGTGGAGCCGTCGTCGAGGAACACGTCGATATGCGGGATCACGTTGAAGGCGATCTGCTTGGGATAGACATGCGGCTCGACCTCCTGGCCCGGCACATACATGCCCTTGGTCTGGTCCCACAGCTCGTCGATGCCGTCCTTGCCCGAGCCCGACACCGATTGATAGGTCGAAACGACCACCCGCTTGATCGTCGCCCGGTCGTGCAGTGGCTTGAGCGCGACGACCATCTGCGCGGTCGAGCAATTCGGGTTGGCGATGATGTTCTTTTTCGAATAGCCGGTGATCGCATCGGCGTTCACCTCGGGCACGATCAGCGGAACGTCCGGATCGTATCGATAGAGCGAAGAGTTGTCGATCACGACGCATCCGGCCTTGGCGGCCTTCGGCGCGTATTCCCTGGTCGCGTCCGAGCCGATGGCGAACAGCGCGATGTCCCATCCGGTGAAATCGAACTTGTCCAGATCCTGGGTCTTGAGCGTCTTGTCGCCAAAGCTTACCTCGGTCCCGAGGCTGCGGCGCGAGGCAAGCGCGGCGATCTCGTCCACCGGGAACTGGCGTTCGGCCAGAATGTTCAGCATTTCGCGGCCCACATTGCCCGTGGCGCCGACAACGGCGATCTTGTAGCCCATATTGGCTCTCCTGCTGTCTGATGACATTGGCGCGCAGGTTTATCGCAAAGGTATTTGTTGTTAAAGGGGGCTTTCGACGGTCAGCTTCGCGAGGACCGCTGCAGGGTCCAGCCGGGCAGAGCCATCCGCCGCGATCTCAAGCCGGGGATAGTAGACCTGGTCGAGATAGTTCATGAAGGCCGCGCGAAGTGCCGGGTCGAAGGTCAGGGCTTCGGGGGTGGCCAACAGGCGATGCAGCGCGCCGGGCCCGTCTGCAAGATGGACAAGGCCGGGCAGCGCATAGAAGGCTTCGCCCAGCACGATCACCGGCCGGTCATGGAAAAACGCCTGAAGTCCGACCGAGGAATTGATGGTGACGACGCCGCCCGATCCTGCGACCTGGGCGAAGGTGTCGGTTTCGTTGTCGATGACCAGCCGCCCGCCGGCACGGTTGACCGCCGCATCGACCGCCCCGCCCAGCCGCACCCTGGCCGAGGGATGCTCTTTCACTCGGATATGCCAGTCATCGGGCAGCGCCCCGGCCGCATCGGCCAGAATGTCCAGCATCCCCGGCACCGAGCCCACCCAGCCCGAGAAAAGCCTGATCTGGCTGTCGTCGGGAACCTGCAGCGGGCAAAACAGGAATTTGCCCTGCGATGCCAGCGCATCGGCGCCGCCCTGTGCCACATCGCCCCTGCGTGAAGCGCGGGCGCTCAGTTTCTGGCCCAGACGACGCCAGCCGGACCCCTGCCGGGCCGGCGCGCCCGCCGCCCAGCGGGTAAAGAACGCCGGGTCGCGAGGCACGGAATTCAAGGCGTTGATCCCCTTGGGGTCGATCGTTACCCGACCGGGGAAAGGGGCAAGCTCTACATAGAGGTGCCTTGCCCCCGCGTCCCGCGCACCCTGCATGAACGCGCTGCGAGAGCCGGTGATTCCATTCCAGCAGACCGCGATGCGGTCGGGATGGCGTCTGAAATGACGCCGCGACCAATTGTATTGCATCCGGATCAGCTGGAACTTCAGAAAACGCGCCAGCCTGCCTTTGGGCTGCTTTTTGGCCGCGGTCAGTGCGGCGCGCGCCTGGTCGGCGCTTTCGGGGAAATCGCGCAGTGACAGTCCGATGAAAGGCAGGCGCCGCGCCCCGCCAAGCGCATTGCCCATCGCCGCGAATACGCGATCCTTGGCCTTCGTCCATTCCGCGACATAGGTGATCATCGACGCGCTTTCGGTTCGTTCGCTGGGCCGCACTCGCAGGCGCCCTCCGGAAAACGCGCCAGCCCTGATCGCGGCGGGGCCCTCGTGGTGCCCCGATTCCATCGCCTGCGCCATTTCCGGATCGCCGTCAACATGGACCGCCAAGCCGCATGCCGCGCCTGAAACGGCCAACCGGGGTTCGAAACGCTTTTGCCGGGCCATTTCGCGAAATGGCCCCGGCGCCCGGCAGGTGTTGGCGATAACGCAAAGGATCAGAATTCGTGCCAGCCCTCGGCCGAGGTATCGCCACCACCAGCGGCGACGATTTTCCGGGCAGGGGCCGCTACAGCCTCTGGCCTGGCGTCCGGCACGCTCAGCGGTACGACCTCGGCCGAACCCGCCCCGATGCCCGAGAACCGTGCGAGCACTTCGGCAAGTTTCTGCGCTTCGGTGCTGAGTTGCTGGCTTGAGGCCGTCGTCTCCTCGACCATGGCGGCGTTGTGCTGTGCCACCTGGTCCAGCTCATTCACGCCGGCGTTGATCTCCTGCAGGCCGATCGATTGTTCTTTCGCGGATGAGGCGATTTCCGTGACCAGCCCGGCGACCTGTCCGACACGCTGCACGATTTCTTCAAGCGCGGTTCCGGTCTTTCCGACCAGGCGGCCGCCCTCCTCGACCTGGTTCACGCTCTTGGAGATCAGTTCCTTGATTTCGCGCGCCGATTCCGAGGCCCGTTGCGCCAGCGCCCGCACCTCTGAGGCGACGACGGCGAAGCCTCGCCCGGCCTCGCCGGCCCGCGCGGCCTCGACCCCGGCATTGAGTGCAAGAAGATTGGTCTGGAAGGCGATATCGTCGATCACGCCGATGATCTGGGTGATCTGGCTCGAGGATTCCTCGATATGGTGCATCGCCTCGATCGCGCTGTTGACGATTTCGCCGCTGGCTTCGGCCTCACGCCGGTTGTCGGCGACGGCCTTGTCGGCTTCCCCGGCCTTCTCGGCCGCCGACTTGACCGACGACGTAAGCTGCTCCAGTGCGGCCGCCGATTGTTCCAGGGTCGCCGCCTGGGTTTCGGTCCGCTTGGACAGGTCCTGTGCCACCTGGGCAATCTCGGCCGCGCCACCCCTGACCGTGTCAGAGCTGTTTCGCACTGAGGAAATAAGCTCCACGAAGCTGTCGGCAAGCGCGTTGAAATCATGGCAAAGCACGACATAGGTGTCATCGAGATCCGTGAATTCTCCGGCGTCGATCCGCGTCGCCAGATCGCCCTGCGACATCAGGCCCAGCCCCTGGCGCAGCTTGTCGAAAAGCACGCGCTGACGTGCGACCTTGTGATCGTCGGCCTTGCGGGCCTCGTCGGCCTGGGACAGCTGATCACGAAGATCGGTCAGGTTGCGCGCGATTTGCCCAAGCTCGTCGCCGCGGTCGCTGTCGGAAATCGCCACATCATAGTCCCTGGCCTGGATCTTCTGGATCGAATCCAGCAGCCTGGAGATCGGTTTTCCCAGGGAGCGGCCGAAGACATATGCGATGAAAAGGCCGAGCAGGACACCAAGGACCGTTCCCGCCAAAAGCACTTTCGGGATGAAGGCGGTGGTCTGGTCCTGAACCGCTTCCTCGGTCGCCGCATCCGCCCGCGCATTTTGTTTGAGCGTGTCCAGAAGCGCCGAGATCTGCCGGCCCTGCGGGCCGAGATTTTCCTCGAATGTGGCGGCCCGCGACATGGTGCCCGCCTGCCCGACAGCGCCAAGCGTGTTCCGATAGCCATCGATCCGGTTCAGGATTTGAACCAGTGCGTCATGGGTTTCCGCCGGCATCGGCGTATTCCTGGCCCTGTCGCGAAGCGACTGGATCTTTTCCAGCTCTGCGACGGCATCCCGAACATCTTCGCTGTTTCCACTGCTTTTGAACGCCAGGGCGGACAGGCGGGCCCTGTCAAAATCCTCCTGCACTTCGCGTATCAGGCTGTATCGCTCAAAAGTTTCGTGAAAGCTGTGCACGCTTTTCGTAAGTTGTCGGTTCTCGTAGAGGGCAAGAGCCGCCACCGCCACGAGAACCGCCAGTTGCGCGGCGGAAAAAACGAAAAGTTTCGTTGGTATGCTCAGGTTTTTCACGGGCCGACCCTCCTTCACCTTGCAGTCCCGAACCGGGACAAGCTTTCGGGGTCGGAGCATCGGCGCGGCATCTGAATGTTTCGTAAATGCCGTCACGAGAGTATCGCCGATTTGTTCTAAATGCGGACAAGAGGCCGGTACCGCCGCGTCCGGGCATTGACGGGATGTTCACGAACTCGGTGCATTGAACCGTCAGATCATGTGCCATTTGGAGCTTCCGATGCCCAACCTGACAACCGTTTCCGGTTCCGCCCTCGAGGTCGACTTCTCGCCGCAGGACATATTCTGGTCGCGCACGGACAAGCGCGGCGTCATCGAGTTCGCAAATACCGTGTTCCAGCGCATCTCGGCTTTCGAATGGGACGACCTGGTCGGCGCCCCGCACAAGCTGGTCCGTCATGCCGATATGCCCCGCGGGGTCTTTCAACTTTTCTGGGATATGCTGAAGGCCGATGACCCGGTGGTGGCCTATGTCAAGAACCGCACCGCAGAGGGACGCGCCTATTGGGTTCTGGCCTTTGCCACCCCGATCGAGGACGGATATGTCTCGGTCCGGATCAAGCCGTCCAGCGCGCTTTTTAACAAGGTCACGCAAATCTATCAGGATCTTCGCGCCGCTGAACAGGCCGAGAAACTTTCGCCCGAGGAAAGCCGCGATCGCCTGCTTGCCGCGATCCGGGAGCAGGGGTTCGAGGATCTCGGCGACTTCATGGCCAATGCGATCGCTGCCGAGGTCGCCGAAAGGGCCCAGCATATAGATCGTCCGACCGACCGTCTGGTCGCGCAGAGCATGAGCATGCTGTCGGCGATTCGGTCCGCCCGCGATCATGCGCGCGAGATTTCCGTGCTTTTCGAGGGAATTCGAAACGTGCCCACCAATATCCGAATCCTGGCCGCACAGCTTGAACAGGGGTCGGGACCGATCAGTGTCATTTCAAACAATCATGGCGTTCTCAGCAATGAAATGCTCGAAGGGGTCGAGGCGTTTCGTGCCGCCGCGAAGGAAACCGAGGCTCAGATCCGCCGCACGCTGTTCATAGCCTATGGCGCCGCGCTGATGCGAGAGGTGTTGCAGGCGCTGACGCATGAGATCGAACTGCTGCCGGATTGTTTCGATCCGGTCGAGGAAATGCGAACGCAGCAGTTGCGATGCGATAGCTATTTCGCAATGGCGCAGGAGGAATTCGCGGCGATCGCTGCGCAGGGGCGGCATTTTCACGAGGTCACCGCGGGATTGAAACGCCATGTGGCAGGGCTCGACGTCACTCGCATCATGTGCAAGATCGAGCAGTCCCGCCTGAACGACAATGCAGACGGGCTTGGCGAGATCATCGCGTATCTGGAAAAGATCCAGGCAGCGATAAGTCGAGAACTGGTCGAGATCGAACATGCAAGCCATCAGATCAAGGCCGCCGCCGCCCGGTCCACCTCGCCTCAGGCGGCCTGAGCGCCCTGACCGGAGGATGCCCATGTCACGCATTCCGCTTCCCGACATTCTGAAGCGCATAACGGGCGAACTGGAGTTGTTGGCGGCCGAAGCCGGCAAACTGGACCGGACGATCGCGATGGGGCTGGGGCACGCCAATGGCCGGGAACGAGGGCAAACCGCGCATCTGCAACAGGCGGACCACCTGCGGCAACATGCCGAAGACCTGGCGCGGTTCTTGCGCGTATTGTCGCCATCCGTTCCGGAAGACATCACCGCCAATGCGGACTCGGCGATCGAAGGCCTGCAGTTGCGTGCCCTGGCCCATCGTCTTTCCGGCACACCGCATCCCGCCGGAAACGAAAGCGGCGACGTCGAGTTGCTTTAGGGTCGGGACATGAACGTGGATCGGGTGAGCTTGACCCGGCAGATTCCCGTCTTGCTTGTTTCACCCGCTGGGGAACGGGCAAAGCACGGCCCCGCAAGGGGTCATGTGGCATGTCAGTTTCGATGCGCGTTTCCCGGTTCGCCCAGCGGACCCCGGGGCGGTCGAACATCGTCTCGTGTTATCGGGATGACTGCAGCAAGTCCTCGATGTATTTTCCGTAATCGTTCTTCGCGAACTTCGCGGCCCGGGCGCGCAGGGTGGCCGCGTCGATCCATTCGTTGACAAAGGCGATCTCTTCGAGACACCCGATCTGCTGACCCTGGCGTTCTGTCAGGGTACGCACGAAATTGCCCGCGTCGAGCAGGCTGGCATGCGTGCCTGTATCCAGCCAGGCATAGCCGCGTCCCATGGTTTCAACCCGCAATGTGCCCGCCCCGAGATAGATTTCCAGCAACGAGGTGATTTCCAGTTCTCCCCGCGCCGAGGGACACACCGCGCGGGCCTTTTCCGGCGCGGTGTCGTCCAGGAAATAGAGCCCGGTCACGGCATAGCTTGACGCCGGGCGGTCCGGCTTTTCGACGATGGCGCGCACATGGCCGTCCGCGTCGAAATCGATAACGCCGTAACGCTGAGGATCGGCGACACGATATCCGAATACGGTGCCGCCCGCGTCGGGCGCCGCGCGCATCAGATCGGTCAATCCGTGGCCGAAAAATATGTTGTCGCCCAGCACCATGGCCGACGCCGCACCATCCAGGAAATCCTCGGCCAGGATATAGGCCTGCGCCAATCCGTCCGGGCTTGGCTGTTCGATATAGGTCAGCGAGATACCCCACTGGCTGCCGTCCCCGAGGGTGCGACGGAACTGGTCCTGGTCCTGCGGCGTGGTGATCACCGCGATCTCGCGGATACCCGCCAGCATCAGCACCGACAGGGGGTAATAGACCATCGGCTTGTCATAAACGGGCAGCAACTGTTTCGACAGGCCGAGCGTGACGGGATGAAGGCGCGTGCCCGATCCGCCGGCCAGAACGATGCCCTTGCGCGTCATGTCTTCAGGTCCTTTTCGCTTTGGTGGCGTGCAATTCATCCAGCACCAGGGCGAGCCCCGCTTGCCAATCGGGTCGCGGGATGCCGAACATCGCCTCGGTCGTCGCGCAATCCAGGCGGGAATTCAGCGGTCGTTGCGCCGGGGTCGGATAATCGGCTGTTGCAATGTCCGTCACCGGACAGGACAGCCCGGCCCGGGCAAGGATCGCGCGTGTGAAATCGGCCCGGCTGACATCGGGTGCGCCGGCGAAATGATAGGTGCCGGAAAGCGTCGGATCGTTGCGCAGCCTTGCCGCGATGGACAGACAGGCAGCGGCAATATCGGCGGCGGGGGTCGGCCCGCCCAGTTGATCGGCGACGATGGACAGGCGATCGCGTGCCGCGCCCAGCCGGAGCATCGTCTTGACGAAATTCGCGCCATGCGCCGAGAACACCCAGGACGTGCGCAGGATCGCATGCCGGCCGTCCGCTGCGCGCAC
>JADQCD010000100.1 GCA_016278285.1 Actibacterium sp. | reverse complement strand
GCCCGGCCCATCAGGCCGATATCGCCGGCCCCGTAGACCAGCCGCCAGCCTTCCAGCGCCAGGGCGCGGCCGGTCTGTTCTGCCGCCTGGGCATATTCCGGGCGGTTGCCGTCGCGTGAGCCGCAAAAGACACAGATGGAAAGGTGGGTCATGGTCATGTGCAGCCTCGTCCCGGCGGTTCTGGACCCCTGATAGCGGGGTTGATATGGTCTCGCAAGCGCGCCTGGCGGAAGGGCCCGGGCAAGGGGAAAACGGACATGTCGAACTGGATGAAACTGGGCGCGCTCGGGCGCGGGGCCTCAGCCGGGGCAGCGCTGCTGGTGGTGCTGGCCCTGGGATACCTGGCCCTGGACAAGGATCGATCCGGGCCGCGGCGGAATGCCTCGGCGACTCCGGATACCGCGGTGGCGACGGAAACCGGCCCCGGAACCTCAAAAACAGCGCCAGGCAAACCCGACGCGAATCCGCCTGTCGAAAGCTCTGAAGCGCCCCAGCAGGCGGAGCCTGCCGATGAGGGCGGTGCGCCGGAAATACCCGCCCCGCAGGCGCAGGCGACCGCCCCCGACTTGGCCGCGCCGACGCGACCGGCGGACAGCGGCGCCGGGCCGGACGCGCCGCCACTGCCAGCGTTCGACGTGGTGCGTGTGGACGCGCAGGGCAATGCGCTGGTGGCCGGAACCGCGACGCCCGGCGCGAAAGTGCGGATCATGATCGATGGACAGCCGGTGACAACGGCGAACGCCGATATGGCGGGGCAATTCGTGGCCTTGTTCGATGTGCCGCCGGCGGCGCGGCCGCGTGTCGTCGAATTGGCGATGGAAATGCCCGACGGAACGCAGGTCGTCTCGGGCGAAACAGTGATTCTGGCCCCCGATGCACCGCCCCCGGTCACGCTCGCCGATGCGACGCCTGAATCCGGACCCGGCCTGCCCGTCGGTCCCGCGGGGCCGGGCACGGACCGTCCGGCGGCTGCGCGCGTCGAGGCCGCTCCGCAGGCGGGACAAGCCGCTGAGAAGGCCGATTCCGGCGGCCAGGAGACCCCGAAGACAGAGGCGGGTGCCGAACCCGAAGCGATGACCGTCGCGGGGCAGACCGCATCGGCCGCGGCGCCGACGCAAGCAGATCGGACCACACCGCCGGCTGTCCCGACGCAGAGGGTGACTGCGGTGTCGCCGCCCGGCGAGACGACGCCACCGATGCGGCTGCCGCAGGCCGGGGGCGCATCGCCCGCCGACACGGCCCCGCCGCCGCCTGACGGTGAGGGGGCGGCGCCAGCCCCGTCCGCCGATACATCTTCCCTGCCGCCGGAAACCGTTGCGCGCGGGGTGGTGCCAGGCGACGTGCCGCCGCAAGGCAGCGCGCCCGACCTCGCGATGGCGCCGACCGGAACCACCGGCGGCAATGCCGTGCCGCCGGCACCCGGTGATGTCCAACCGGCCGTCCAGCCCGATGCTGGCGCCCGAACCGAACCGGGCGCGGCACCCGGCGTCGCAACCAGCACAGCCGCGGTGCGCGCCCCGGACGCGGCGCCGAAAGCGCCCGCCATACTCCTGGCCGACGACAGTGGGGTTCGGGTCCTGCAATCGGGCAGTGCGCCGTCGGCGCCGCCGACCGCAGTGGTGATCGAGACGATCTCCTACGGTTCGGACGGCAGCGTGCGGCTGTCGGGAAAAGGTGTGCCCGGACAATTCGCACGACTTTACCTGGATAACCGCCTGGTTGGCACCGCCAGGATCGGCCCGGCCGGTCAATGGCGGCACAGCGGCGCCGATATTCCGCCGGGGATCCACACGCTTCGGGTGGACCAGGTCAATGCCGATGGCGCGGTGACGTCGCGGTTTGAAACCCCTTTCAAACGCGAGGCTCCCCAAGACCTCGCCGCAGTCGTATCCTCTTCGGACGATTCGCGGGCCGCGGACAAGACGCGGGCGACATCGGCCCGGGTGGTCACGGTGCAGCCGGGGTTCACGCTTTGGGGAATCTCGCGCCGCAGCTATGGCCGAGGCATCCTTTACGTGAAGGTCTTTCAGGCCAATCGCGACCGGATCCGCGACCCCGACCTGATCTATCCGGGCCAGGTTTTCTCCATGCCGCAGGTCGCCCCGGACAAGGTCGATGACGAGGCACGGCGCATCCTGTCCGGGCCCGAAGGGCCGGAGTGAGTCAATCCCGCGACGTGCGAAGGAAGGCATCACGATGACGCAGGACCACCTCAGCGCCGCCGACGTGGCGCGGCAAGAGCGTGGCCGCGCCTTGCGCACGATCCTGCGGGTCGGGCCCTATCTCTGGCCGACCGATCAGCCCTGGGTGAAGCGCCGTGTCGTGCTGGCGATGCTGGTGCTGGTGCTGGGCAAGCTGATCTCGGTGGGCACGCCGTTCCTCTACAAGGGCGCGGTGGATGCGCTGGCCGGTGACACGCCCAGTGCCGCATGGATGCTGGGGGCCGGGACGGTCGGGTTGACGGTGGCCTACGGGATGGCACGGCTGATGACGGTCGGCTTTCAGGAAGCGCGCGACGCCATCTTTGCCCGCGTCAGTCAGCGCGCCCTGCGTCAGCTGGCATTGGAAACCTTCACCCATATTCACAGGCTTTCGTTGCGCTATCACATCGGGCGCAAGACCGGGGGGCTTTCACGCATAATCGAGCGCGGGGTGAAGGGCGTGGCGTTCCTGCTGCGCTTCCTGCTGTTCTCGATCGCGCCGCTGATGCTTGAGCTGCTGCTGGTCGCGATCATATTCTACACCGTCTTCGACGTGCGCTATCTGGCCGTGGTGATCGGGACCATCGCCCTTTATGTGCAGTTCACGTTCAAGGTGACCGAGTGGCGGGTCAAGATCCGCCGCCAGATGAACGACCAGGACACCGACGCCAACCAGAAGGCGATCGACAGCCTGCTGAATTTCGAGACG
>JADQCD010000008.1 GCA_016278285.1 Actibacterium sp. | reverse complement strand
CCAGAAATACATCTTTCCCGGCGGCTATGTGCCGGCCATGTCCGAGGCGATGGCGGCGGTCGAAAAGGCGGATCTGGTCTCGACCGATGTCGAGGTCTGGCGCATGCATTACGCCGAAACGCTGCGCCATTGGTATGAGCGTTTCATGATCAATATCGACGAGGCGCGCGCGCTTTACGATGAGCGTTTCTGCCGGATGTGGCGCTATTATCTGACGGCGAGCGAAATGACCTTTCGCCATAACCGCCAGGTGGTGTTCCAGTTCCAGCTGAGTCGAAAGCAGACCGCCGTGCCGCTGACCCGCGATTATCTCTATCCCCGCGCGGCGCGGCACCGGGCATTGCAGCAGGCCGCGGAATAACCCTGCTTGTCGCGATCCGGTTGCGCGCGCGGGGCGCACAGGATTGCGTGCCCTGCGGGCGTGTTGAGGGGTCCCCCCTCAAACTCCCCGGAGTATTTGGCGCAAGCTGAAGCCGGGCGGGGCGCTCAGAACGGGCGTGTGACATTGCCGGAGTAGAAAAAGATGCCCAGGCCGAGCGCGAAGATGATCCAGCCGGCGATGCTGTGCAGCAACAACGCCAGGACGAAATTGCGCCGTGCCTCATAGGCCCAGGCGAAGGCAAGGCCGCCGAAGAAGGTCATGGCGGCGACGATCCAGCTCCAGTACATCAGATGCGCCAGCGAGAACAACGCGGCGTTCAGAACGATCGCGGGGACCGGCCCGGGCAACAACGCACCGTAACGGCGAAAAAACAAGGCGCGGAACACCAGTTCCTGCGGCAGGGCGGACAGCACGGGATAGAGCAGCGCGATCAGCAGCAGAAACAGCGGACGCTGATGCGCCAGCGCAAAAAACCTGTCGGGCGCGGTGGCCATCATCACCGTGGCGGACACGGCCAGCGTGATCGCCGTGAAGATCGCTACGACACGCCAGTTCAACGGGGCGGCCGGGCGGACCAGGTCGCGCCAGCGAAAGCCCCGCGTGGCATGCAATAGCGACACACCCAGAAAAGTGATCGTGAGAAGGGCGGGAAACATCCAGGCTGGCGGCAGCGCAACGGCCATCAAGACCGGCGCGACGATGTAAAACGTGACGAACTCGGCCCGAAGCTTCCCGACCGACGAACGCCGAGCGGCGGGACTGTCCTGCATTGCCGGTCTCCTTCTTGCGCGGCGTTTTCCCGTGCATATAGGCGCAGACCACGACATTCACATCTTCTGCCGGCCGGCGGGGGCTTGCGCCTGTTCGGCGCTTGGCTATAACCCCCGAGATTTTCGCCACTCCGGAGGACGGGCCATGCCGAAGAGAACCGATATCAGCTCGATCATGATCATCGGCGCCGGACCCATCATCATCGGGCAGGCCTGCGAGTTCGACTATTCCGGCGCACAGGCCTGCAAGGCGCTGCGCGAGGAAGGATACAGGGTAATCCTGGTCAACTCGAACCCCGCCACGATCATGACCGATCCGGGGCTGGCCGATGCCACCTATATCGAGCCGATCACCCCCGAGGTCGTCGCCAGGATCATCGAGAAGGAACGGCCAGACGCGCTGCTGCCGACGATGGGCGGGCAGACCGGGCTGAACACCTCGCTCAAGCTGGCAGACATGGGCGTGCTGCACAGGTTCGGTGTTGAACTGATCGGTGCCAATCGCGCGGCCATCGAGATGGCCGAGGACCGCAAGCTGTTCCGCGAGGCGATGGACCGCATCGGGCTGGAGAATCCCAAGGCGACGATTGCCGAGACGATGGACGAATGCATGGCCGCGCTGGAGCATGTGGGCCTGCCCGCGATCATCCGCCCCGCCTATACGCTGGGCGGCACCGGCGGTGGCGTGGCCTATAACCGCGACGATTATGTGCATTTCTGCCGGTCCGGGCTGGATGCCTCGCCGGTAAGCCAGATCCTGATCGACGAAAGCCTGCTGGGCTGGAAGGAATACGAGATGGAGGTCGTCCGCGACCGCGCGGATAACGCGATCATCGTCTGTTCGATCGAGAACGTCGATCCGATGGGGGTGCACACCGGTGATTCGATCACGGTGGCGCCGGCCCTGACGCTGACCGACAAGGAATACCAGATCATGCGCAACGGCTCGATCGCAGTGCTGCGCGAGATCGGCGTGGAGACCGGCGGCTCCAACGTGCAGTGGGCCGTGAACCCCGAGGATGGCCGCATGGTGGTGATCGAGATGAACCCGCGTGTGTCGCGTTCTTCGGCGCTGGCGTCCAAGGCGACGGGGTTTCCGATCGCCAAGATCGCGGCGAAATTGGCGGTCGGTTACACGCTGGACGAGCTGGACAATGACATCACCAGGGTGACGCCCGCCAGTTTCGAGCCGACCATCGACTATGTCGTGACCAAGATTCCGCGATTCGCGTTCGAGAAGTTTCCCGGCTCCGAGCCGCTGCTGTCCACCGCGATGAAATCCGTGGGCGAGGCGATGTCGATCGGCCGCACGATCCACGAATCGCTGCAAAAGGCGCTGGCGTCGATGGAAACGGGCCTGTGCGGTTTCGACGAGGTCGCGATCGAGGGCGCCCCGGACAAGGCTGCGGTCATTGCCGCGCTTTCCAGAGCCACGCCTGACCGCTTGCGTACAATCGCACAGGCCATGCGGCACGGGCTGAGCGATGACGAGATTCAGCAGGCCACGGCCTATGATCCGTGGTTCCTGGCCCGGATCCGCGAGATCGTCGAGACCGAGGAGGAGTTGCGCAGAACTGGCCTGCCGGTGAGCGATGAGGGACTGCGCAAGATCAAGATGATGGGCTTTACCGACATGCGGCTGGCCGCGCTGACCGGCCGCGACGAGGCGCAGGTGCGCCGGGCCCGGCAAAACCTTGGCGTGCTGCCCGTATTCAAGCGGATCGACACCTGCGCCGCCGAGTTCGAGGCGCAGACGCCCTATATG
>JADQCD010000196.1 GCA_016278285.1 Actibacterium sp. | reverse complement strand
CGGTCGTGATGTCGATGGCATCGAAAAACGCCTGCATGTGCGGGATGGGCTCGGAGGGCGGATGCTCGGGCGCTGGCTCCGGGTCGGGGAAGAAGCTCTCGGGCAGACCCTCGATCTGGCAGGCATTGAACACGCGGTAGGATTTCTGGAAGCGGAAGACGCGGGCCTCCTCGGAGCGATCATCCCCGTCGCTGTGATCATGCTCATCGCCGGCGTCTCTCCGGCTTTGACCGTAATAAACGACGACAGAGGACTTTTCGCCCTTGCGAACCTTTGCGTCCAACGCATTGGCTTGCGGCAACGTCATCCAGAAGGGAGAGCTGTGGCCCGCCATCACGGTCCGAATCGTCAGCAGGAAGTTGTTCACTCCCTGGTAGGGTTCTCCGCCCACGCGCAGGGGGCGAGAGCTGCCGCCTGCGGTCCAGGGCTTTCGCCACGGCAACACGCCGCGCTCGATGATGCGGATGATTTCGTTTGTGATGGCCTCGGAGGCATCGAATTTGGGCGTGCGGGATCGGGCCATGGCTGGCCTCCTTTCGAGTTTTGGTGAGAGTAAGTGGTGATCAGGCTGACTGATGGGACCGCGGATCGTTGAGGATCCTCGCGCCGAGCCCTTCGACCATGTCGATGTAGGTGGTCAGCAAGACGGACTTGCCGGAACCCGAAGGTTCAGAGTCAACCGATCCGTCCCGCGCCACGCACGGCAAGTTCGCGAAGGCGATGACGTCACTGATGGGTCGGATATCGATGAACGGGGTTCCTCGTGCGACCGCGAGGGCGGCCAAGGGAAAGCGCTCGATCGGCGCGAGGGTCGAAACGGTGGTCCAACCGAGGTGGAGGAAAGTCCCACCCTCTCCGCAAAGCACATGCGCGTGTGGCAATGCTGCCGCTTGCCTGAGATAGCCGAGATCGCGCAGGACCGTCTCGCGTTCGAGCTCCGTCGCCAGCTCTATCTCGCCGGTTCGGCACAACTCTCTATGCCGCCACCAGGAGGCGGCGGTCGCGCGGAGCACGCGCAAGACACCTGTTTGCATGGGAACGCCCTTCATCAGGAAAGACAGACCGAAACCCGGCCTGGACCCATCTGAGGGACCCCAAAGGCCCTCATCCGTCAGTCACAAAACCCGAAGAACACTTTCACTTTCTGTTGGACAAACCCTGCACTATTCCCCGCCTAGGGTTGGCGACGATCGACAACAGAGCACTGACGATGACAGACCGGCCAAACCGCCTCTGCATTTGGTAATAGTAATTGATAGCGCAAAACGTGACATTTCATGGACAGCGCCAATACCAGCCAGATTGGACCAAGCAGGATAGCAACAGCCCTGCGCACTCAGGCAGAGGAAATCGCCATCAACAAGTGCCTTGGCAAGGACGCCTTGCAGCGCCAGATGCGGATTCGTCCCGGCAGAAGCGTGGATATTGGAGCTATTCCTCCGGTGCGCCCATTTTTTCAATCGTGCGGCGCCCGATAACCAGAGCGCTCACCGATCCCTGAACAGCCAGAATCGCGATCACCAGCATCAGCAACGCGACCGGCAATCCCAGACCTGGCGTCAGGTTTTCGATGGCGCGCAGGACGGCATCGCGTAACCAAAAGACAAGCAGCCCCACTCCGACCCCCGTTGCAACGAGTACACCCGCCGGGATTGGCGCGGGACCAGAGAGGAAACGGCGTCTTCGGTTTTCCCGGTAGAGCAACGTCGCATAAAGCGTGATGCCCACTGATGTCGCAAGGGCAAGCCCGACCGCGCCGAGCATCGGGGCAAGGACGATCTTCAGCGCGATGTTGACGAGCGTTGCCGCAACAAGCAGCCGGAGCGGGGTTCGAGTATCCCCGCGGCCGTGAAACCCGGCGACGAGGGAGCGCAGCGCGAGGGCGGGGACCAGGCCGAGCGCGTAGGCCGCGAGGATCGCCGCCGAGGCCTCGGCCGCCGCAAGGTCGAAGGCGCCGCGAACGAACAGGATGCGGATGGCCCAGTCGCCCAGCGTCGCCATGATCACCGCGACCGGCACCCCAACGACAAGACAGATCAGCAGCGCCCGGTCGAGCACGCGGCGCATGCCTCCCTCGTCGCCGAGGCCCGCGCGGCGCCCGATGTCCGGCAGGATGACGGTGCCGAGCGCGACGCCGAGTAGGCCGATCGGCAATTGGTAGAGCCGGTCGGCATAGTAGAGATGCGAGAGCGATCCGGCAGGCAGGAACGTGGCGATGATCGTGTCGGCGAAGATCGCGACCTGCAGCGCGCCCGACGTCAGGATCGCGGGCCCGAGGCGGCGGAACACCAGCCTTGTATCAGGCGACAGGCCCAGCCGGGGACGCGGCAGGGGCAGGCCCGCACGCCATGCGGCCACCACCAACAACACGACCTGCGCCAAGCCCGACGTCATTACGCCCCAGGCGGCGGCGTGGGCGGCGCTTGGGAAGGATGCCGCCATCAACAGCGCGGCGATCATGAACAGGTTGAGCAGGATCGGGGCCGCCGCCGGTGCGGCGAAGCGGTCGCGCCCGTTCAACAGGGCCGCGAGGAAGGCGACCAGCGACATACATAGCAAGTAGGGAAAGGTGATCCGCGTGAGCGTTACCACCAGCGGCCAGGCCTCGTCGGCGGGCGACAGGCCGGGCGCAAGCACGGCCAGCATCCAACCAGTGGCCCCAAGTGCCAGCGCCAGAAGCACAAGATTGGCGAGCGTGAGCCAGCCGAGAGTCTCCGCACCGAGGCGCGAACTGTCGCGCCCACTTGCATCGGCGGCGGCCCATGTCGGCAGGAAGGCGGCGTTGAAGGCGCCCTCGGCCAGGATCGCACGAAAATGGTTTGGGAGGCGAAAGGCCAGCATGAAGGCGTCCGCCACCGGCCCGGCGCCAAGCGTCGCTGCCAGCACGACATCGCGCAGGAAGCCGAGGATACGGCTAACCAGTGTCAGGCCGGAAACGGTGCCGAGCTTGCGCATCATGGCGGTTCACCCTTCGAATTGAAACGGACATGCCGCAGGGGTTTCGGCGCGACTGGCGATTTTCGATTGAAAACACGACTTCCTTTATCGTTTATTGAGGAAAAATATCGTTGTCCACGAGAGTATCGCCCATGAGTCTTGACCAGATCTTTGTCCTCGCGCTTGTCGGCGTCGTTTTCCTAAGTTTTTTCAAAGAAATTTATCCGCCTGAGGTCACCGCTCTGGCGGCATCGGCAGCGCTGTTGGCGACGGGAATCATCGAGACGCGGGACTTTCTGACAGTGTTCAGCTCATCCGCGCCCATCACCATCGCGATGATGTTCATCATCTCGGCGGCGCTGGAGCGCACTGGCGTGCTGACGATCATCGGCGATCTGCTGAAACGGCAGGCGCGGGGCTCGTTCCTGCGCGCGATGCTGCTGATGATGGTCGGCACGATGGGGGCCTCGGCCTTCATGAACAACACGCCGGTGGTGATCCTGCTGACGCCGATCATGATTTCGGTCGCGGCTTCTGTCGGTGTGGCGCCGTCGCGCCTTCTGATTCCGCTGTCATTCTCGGCGATCTTCGGTGGCACGCTGACACTCGTCGGCACCTCCACCAACATCCTGATGAGCGGCGTGGCGCAGGAGACTGGACAGCCGCCGATCACAATGTTCGAAATGACGCTGCCGGGGCTGATCTTCGCGACCGTGGGCATGCTTTATATGGTGTTCGCGGGCCGGTTCCTGCTGCCAGACCGCGCCTCCCTGTCCAGCCTTCTCGGACAGGAGAGCAAGCGCCGGTTCCTCGCGCGCCTGCTGATCCCGAACGGGTCGAATTATGTGGGCAAGAACCTGACAGAGTTGCCATTCAACACATCCGAGACGCGCATCCTCGACGTGGTCCGTGGCGAAGTCTCGATGCGGCGCACGATGACGGATCTGGTGCTGGAAGTCGGCGACCGGCTGGTCCTGAAGACCGGCACGGGCGAGATCCTCGGGCTGAAGGAGGACGGGCAGATCGCCTTTCGCGACCGCGAAGATCACGACGTCGAGCCTGTTACCGCCGATCAGACCATCACGATGGAGGCCAGCGTCGGCCCCAATTCGCACCTGCGCGGACGACCGATCAAGGACCTGAAACTGCGCCGGAAATACGGCGTTTACCTCATGGCAGTTCACCGCCAGGAACAGAATATCAGCCAGGAATTGCAGGATGTACGCCTGCAATTTGCCGACACGCTTTTGCTGGAAGGGCCGCCCGAAGGCTTGCAGCGGATGATGGAGGATGGCGGTATCGTCAACCTCTCGACCCCCACCGAACGCCCGCAACGGCGCACAAAGGCCCCGATCGCCATCGCGACGATCTTTGGCGTAATGGGGCTGGCGGCGCTGAACGTGATGCCCATCGCGGGTCTTGCGGTGATCGGCGCGGTCGTGGTGATGATGACCCGCTGCGTCGATCCCGAGGAAGCGTTTGACGCCATCGACTGGCGCATCCTGTTCCTGATCTTCGGGATGCTTGGCCTTTCCATGGGCATGGAGGAGACGGGCACCGCGCGCCTCATCGTCGAGATGGTGGTGGGTGCCGTGGGCGGGATCGGGCCAATTGCTATCCTCGCCGCCGTCTATGTCCTGACCAGCGCGCTGACCGAAATGGTTTCGAACAACGCGGTTGCGGTAGTGATCGGCCCGATCGTCATCGCGCTCGCCATCGAGCTCGGCTACGACCCGCGCCCCTTCATCATGGCGGTGATGTTCGCAGCCTCAGCCAGCTTCGCCACACCCATCGGATACCAGACCAACACCTTCGTTTACAGCGCGGGGGGCTATAAGTTTGTAGATTTCATCAAGGTGGGACTGCCGCTTAACATCATCTTTGCCGTGGTTGCGGTGTTGATCATCCCGATCTTTTTCCCGTTCTGAGTAGGAGTCCGGCCGCCCTGTCGGGCTTCTAGTCCGTCGAGATCGGCCAGGCGGTCGTGCGCAGAATCACTTCCATCGAGAATTTGGACGTCACGTTTCGGCAGGGCAGCGCGCGGGTCAGCTGCAGGTAGAATTCGTCAAAGGCAGCCATGTCTGGCACGCGCACCTTGATCAGGTAATCCACGTCTCCGGCCATACGATGCACCTCGACGATGCAGGGAAATGTCGTGATCGCATCGCGAAAGGCCGCACGCCAGTCGGGCGTGTGGTCCAGGGCTTCGATTTCGACGAACACGGCAAGGCCAAGCCCGATCTTGTCGGGATCGACGATGGCCACCCGGCGCTGGATGATGCCCGCAGCTTCGAGCTTCTGGACACGCTTCCAGCATGGCGTCTGTGACAAGCCAACCCGCTCCGCGAGCTGCGCGACGGGCAAAGTGGCGTCCCGCATGAGTTCATGCAGGATCTTCCTGTCGATCCTGTCGAGATCCGGCTTGCTCATCATTTTTCTCCAGACAAGGCGTCACCCCAAGGCGACGCGAGGCGATCGAACAGCAGCCGTTCTGCCAACATCTGCGTCCATGCCTCGGGCTCTTCATCCACGATCCCGAGCGCGTGAAGCTGGCGAAGGCGGAGCGCATCCCATGCCCAGGTGTCGTTCGTCCAGGGCTCCGGGAGGACGATCGTACGCAGCCGTCGCAAGGCGTCGGTATGGTTCCGCCAAACGGTGAACCACCGCAGGGAGGCCGCCCTCATCTTCCAGCCTTGTGGCAGGGGCGGCCCCATGACCGACGCATATGACCGCATGGGCCGGGTCGTGAGCAGCAGCACAGCCTGTAGATAGAATGAAACCTGCTGATCAGCATCGTGTCTCATGCCCGCGCGCCATCACGCCGCGGTGAAATCGCGCACGAAGTCGGTTGCAGGCTTCGCGCGAATTTCGTCGGGTTTGCCCACCTGCTCGATGCGGCCCATCGACATGACGACGACGAGGTCGGCCAGTTCCATCGCTTCCTCCTGATCATGGGTCACGAAGACGGTGGTCAGGCCGGTGCGGTCATGGATTTCGCGGAGGCCCTGACGCAACTCCTTGCGGACCTTGGCGTCAAGCGCGCCGAAGGGCTCGTCGAGCAGCAGCATCCGCGGCTCGATCGCGAGCGCTCGGGCAAGCGCAACGCGCTGCCTCTGCCCGCCTGAGAGCTGATTGGGATAGCGGGTGCCGATATCGGGCAACTGGATCAGGTCCAGCAGCTTGTTGACCCGGCGCCCGACTTCCGCCTCTGCCGGGCGTTCGCGCCTTTTCCGGGCACGCAAGCCATAGGCGATGTTCTCGAACACCGTCATGTGCTTGAAGAGCGCATAGGACTGGAAGACGAAGCCCGCGCGGCGTTCCTGCACCGACAGACCCGTCGCGTCCTGCCCGCCGAAGAGCACACGGCCCGAGGTCGGGAATTCGAGGCCCCCGAGGATGCGCAATAGCGTGGTCTTGCCCGACCCCGACGGCCCGAGCAGAGCCACCAATGCCCCCGACGGGATAGACAGCGACACCGGGTGCAGCGCGCGCGTGGTGCCGAATTCCTTGGCCAGTTCTTCGATCTCGATATTCATGTCGTTTCCTTTCTCAATGACGCCGCGTGGCTGCCAGCAGGTCCGCATGGCGCCATTCGAGCAGGGATTTCAGTAGAAGTGTGAGAAGCGCCAGCATCGCCAGCACGGCGGCCAGCGTGAAGGCCGCGACCGCGAGGTATTCGTTGTAGAACATCTCGACCATGGTGGGCATCGTCGCTGTCTCACCGCGGATCTTGCCCGAGACGACGGCGACGGCGCCGAATTCGCCCATGGCGCGCGCGTTGCACAGAAGCACGCCGTAGAGCAGCGCCCAGCGGATGTTGGGCAGGGTCACCGTAAAGAAGGTGCGCCATCCGCTCGCCCCCAGCGTCAGCGCGGCCTCTTCCTCGGCCCGGCCCTGCTCGATCATCACCGGGATCAACTCGCGGGCGACGAAGGGGAAAGTCACGAACAACGTGGCCATGATGATCCCGGGAAAGGCGAAGACGATGGGCATGTCGTTGGCGATTAACCACCCCCCGAGCGTGGAGTTCGCTCCGAAGAGGAGCACCAGCATCAGGCCCGCGACGACCGGAGACACCGCGAAGGGCAGGTCGATCAGGGTGATGAGGAACGCTTTCCCCCGAAAGTCGAACTTGGTGATCGCCCAGGCGGCCGCGATGCCGAAGATCGCGTTGATCGGCACGGCGATGGCGGCAATGGTCAGTGTCATGCGGATCGCGGCCTGCGCGTCGGGCATGCGCAGCGCGTCCAAGGCACCGGCCCAGCCTTGCTTTAGTGCCTCGACGAACACGGTTACGAGCGGCGCAAAGAGGAACAGTGCCACGAAGGTCAGTGCGAGGCCGATCAGCAGGCTGCGGATCAGCGGCGGCTCCGTGGTGACGGGCACCGGGCGCGAGAGGACGATGTCAGACATTCACGGCTCCGTTGTAAGAGGATGGCCAGAGGCGAAAGTGACACCTCCGGTCTTCGCAACCTGAAGGTTGTTTCGCTGCCGCGCCGGCTTCCCAGATCAGCAAACCTAAGAGAAAGGCAGGGCCTGCAAAGAGCCAAGTGAGCAGCGTCCACACCCAAGCTCCGCTGAGAGCCCAGACGAGGATGGCAAGGGCGACGCCGCCCAGCCCGAAGAGAGAGCCAAGGGCAATGCCTGATCCCGGAGGCGGGCGCTGTTCGTCCGCGCAGGTGCAGCGACGTGTTTCTCTATCAAGCATGACCAATCCTCCGTCTGCTCCAGGTCTGGATGGCGTTGATGACAAGCAGCATGGCAAAGGAGATGACCAGCATGGCGATCCCGATCGCGGCAGCCGCGTCGTAGTTGTATTCCTCGAGCCGGATCACGATCAGCAGCGGCGCGATCTCGGTCAGGTTCGGGATGTTGCCCGCGATGAAGATAACCGAGCCGTATTCCCCGACCGACCGCGCGAGCGCGAGTGCAAAGCCGGTCAGCAACGCGGGTGTCAGCGTGGGCAGGATCACTCGGCGCAGGGTGTATATGCGGCGGGCGCCCAGCGTGGCGGACACTTCTTCGACGTCGGTTTCCAGCTCCTCGATCACGGGCTGGACTGTGCGCACCACGAAGGGCAGGCCGATGAAGACGAGCGCGACCCAGATGCCGAGTTCGGTATAGGCGACATTGATCCCGAGCGGCGCCAGCGCCTGGCCGAAGACGCCGTTCGGCGCGTAGAGTGCGGTCAGAGCGATGCCCGCCACCGCCGTGGGCAGCGCGAAGGGCAGGTCCACCGCTGCGTCGATGAAGCGACGTGCCCAGAAGCGGTAGCGCACCAGCACCCAGGCCAGCAACAGCCCAAACACCAGATTGAACAGCGATGCGATCAGCGCCGCACGGAAGGACAACGCCAACGCCGACCAGATCCGGCGGGAATTGACCATGTCCCACAATTCACCTGGGCCGATCATCAAGCCACGCCCCAGCAACGCGCCGATGGGAAGCAGGACCACGATCGACAGCACCGTCATCATGATCCCGAAGCTCAGCCCAAACCCCGGAAGGGGTGAGGGCGAGCGGAGAATACCCGCCCTCATGTCTTACTCCTCGTAGATCTGATCGAAGATGCCGCCTTCGCCGAAATACTCGGGCTGGACGACTGGCCAGCCGCCGAAATCCGCGATGGTGACCAGCTCGACCTCGGGAAACCGCGCCACGTCCTCGGGGGCGGCCTGCGACGTGTCCCAGGCGCGGTAGTAGTGGCTAAGCGCGAGCGCCTGCGCCTCGGGGCTGTAGAGATGCTGGAGATAGGCCTCGGCCGCCGCGCGCTGCGCTTCGGAGGTGATGTTGCCATCGACAAGCGTCACCGGCGGCTCGGCGAGGATAGAGACGGATGGCACGACGATGTCGAAGGCGTCCTCTCCGAGACTTGCCAGAGCGAGGAAGGCCTCGTTCTCCCAGGCGAGCAGCACATCGCCCACGCCACGCTGGGTGAAAGTAGTGGTCGAGCCACGCGCCCCGGTGTCGAGCACCGGCACGTTACGATACATCGCGCGGACGAACTCGGCCGGATCGATCCCGTTCCGCTCGGCATAAGCCCAGGCGGCGAGGAAGTTCCAGCGTGCGCCACCGGAGGTCTTGGGGTTGGGGGTTATGACCTGCACGCCGTCGGCGACAAGGTCGTCCCAGTCTTCGATTCCGCGCGGATTGCCCTCACGCACTAGGAACACAATGGTCGAGGTGTAGGGCGAGGAATTGTGCGGCAAGCGCGATTGCCAGTCTGCTGGGAACAGGCCGGTGCGCTCGGAAATCGCATCGATGTCAGCCGACAACGCCAACGTCACCACAGTGGCCGACAAGCCGTCGATCACGGCGCGTGCTTGTGCGCCTGCGCCACCGTGGGACTGCTGGATGGAGACCGGGCTATTGCCCTGAGCGGTCCACCATTCGTTGAACAGCGCGTTGTATTCGCGATAGAACTCGCGGGTCGGATCATAGGAGACATTGAGGATCTCGACGCTCTCCTGTGCGACCGCGGGAGCTGGCCCCGCAAAGCTCAGGGCGAATGCCGAGACCGCCGCCATCATGCCGCCGCGCAGGCGCCCACCGGCTAAGGCCTTGCGGAACGCGCTTTGAATACTGACCGTCTCGCTCGTCTTGCGGGTCGCAATCGGGCGACTGGACAGGCGCGCGTGGCCTGCGTCGATCTCGATTCGGCCGTCGCCAAGACTTCGAATGAAGGTGCCTTGGGCGAGCGTATGCCCGCCAATCTGGATGGTGTGATACATGGCCTGTCCTTTGCTGATCCCTGTCAAACTCTGGTGTCAGGTCGGCGGGGCAGCGGACAGAGGCGGTCATTCCCGCCCGAGCCGCACCGCCAGCGCCGCCTGACACGCTTATTACGACAGAGTTAATCGTGTTTAGCAAAAGAAAAATCACGTTCTTTTCAGTCGTGATTAGGGAAGATTATTCTCCGGCGGCCGCCTTGGGAACAGCGAAACGCTCCAGGGCTCGCGCATCTTCCTGCAAATCAGCGAGCGTCAGAGACTCAATCATCAGGATGTAGGTGGCGTAGAAGCCTCCGAACACGGCACGTACCCTGCAGGTCTCCTCGTCTTTGCAGTCATCGCAACGCCTGTAGGCCTTGCGAGACAAGCACGGTAGCGGCGCCATAGGTCCATCTATCAGACGCAGAACCGCCGCCAGCGACACCTGCCGGGGATCCTTGATCAGTTCGTAGCCACCCTTCCGACCTCGTCGGCTGCCAATCATTCCGCCCCGCTTAAGATCAAGAAGGATGTGCTCGAGGAACCGCTTTGGTGCTCCCGACCGCCCGGCGATATCCTCGATTCGCAACGCCTCAGCGTCTCCTGCCTTCTCGTCAGCAAGCACCATGAGTGACTTGAGCGCGTACTTGGTCTTTTGTGTGATCATCCGCTCAACGTGGTCCCGAAAAATGCGAGTTATTTGGTCGTTTTTATCAAGGTTGCCACGAAAAGCGAGTGCAAACCCATAAATACGATAAAGATGATCGCCAATTGATGGAAGGAGGCGCGATGACACACCAGCTTAGACTTGAGGATCGTCAAAATCCCGCATCATGCCTTGGGCGTCGGCGTTGTCGGCATCGCCGAGCAGGTCGGGCTGTCACAGACGCCCTGCTGGAAGCGCATACAGAAGAATGAGGAGTCTGGCGTGATCCGCGCCCGCGTGGCGCTGCTGGACCTCGACGCATTCGGCCTGTCGCTAACCGCCTTCGTGATGGTGGAAGCAGTGGAGCACACCGCAGAATGGCGCGCAGAGTTCCTCTCCATTGTTGAAGCGCTGGAGCCGGTTCGCGACATCCATCGTCTGGCCGGAAGCCATGACTTCATGTTGCGGGTGGTGGTGGCGGACATGCCGGCCCTCGACGCTTTCTACGAAACCCTGACATCAAGCATCAGGTTACGCAGCGTGAGCTCGGTTTTCGCACTGGAACAGGTGAAAGCCAGCACGGCGCTGCCATTTTCGGGGCTGTTTCCAAACCCGAACTAGGACCAGTTGCTTTGTTGACCTTGTTGCACACCGGGAGTGTCGTGGCCTCGCAACACGTTTACACCCCATTGTCTCTTAGCCTACGGCGACCCCGAAGAGTGCACCGACCCCAGCTGTCGCGGCCATTGCGAGTGCGCCCCAGAGCGTGACCCTTGCCGCCCCACGGACGAGGCTTGCTCCGCCGACAGAAGCACCCAATCCGCCAAGAACCGCAAGGCCGAGGATCGTCGATCCCGCCACCAAGAGAGCGATCTCCGCCTCCGGGACAAGCAGCACGACGATCAAAGGCAGCACCGCCCCAACGGCGAAGGTCAGCGCGGACACCAGAGCCGCCTGGATAGGGCGGGCCGTCACGGTTTCCGAAATGCCGAGCTCGTCGCGCGCATGCGATCCAAGCGCGTCGCGTTCGGTCAGTTGGACAGCCACTTTTTCCGCTAGGTCGCGGTCCAATCCCCTTTCAACATAAATCCGGGTCAGTTCCTCCAGCTCGGCCTCGGGCGTTTCCTCGAGTTCACGGGTCTCACGGGCGAGGTCGGCCTGTTCGGCGTCTGTTTGCGAGCTGACCGAGACATACTCCCCCGCCGCCATAGACATCGCGCCAGCCACGAGACCGGCTAGCCCGGCGATCATGACCTCGGGCTTGCCGGAGCCCGCTGCGGCGACGCCGACTACGAGGCTCGCGGTCGAGACGAGACCGTCGTTGGCGCCGAGAACGGCGGCTCTCAGCCAGCCGATGCGATGCACCATATGGATTTCAGAATGTGATAGACGGCTCATGTCGTGGCTCCTTGAACGATGTCAGCTTGCTCTGACATGATGGCCTGTGGTGTGCCCGTAGCTGGCTCCTGCGGCGCGATGCGCAGCGCGCGCAGGGCATTCAGGATCACGGCAACGTCGATCACTTCTTGCAGAAGCGCACCCTGAACCGGGGTGAGGTAGCCGAAAGCGGCGGCGATCATGCCCATGACAGACAGGCCGATCCCGGCGACGACGCTTTCGACTGCGATCCGGCGCGAGGCGCGCGCGATCTCGATGCCGGGCCCAAGCCGGTCGATCCGGTCGACGAGCAGCACCACGTCGGCGGCCTCGGCCGAGGCCGCGGCGCCCCGTGCCCCCATCGCCACGCCTACATCGGCCGCGGCCAGGGCGGGCGCGTCGTTTACGCCGTCACCCACCATCATCACCGGCCCGTGTTTACGCTCGGAGAGCACCAGCAACACCTTTTGGTCCGGCGTCAGACCGGCCCGTAGCCCGTCGAGGCCCAGCCCCTCGGTCACGCGCTCGGCCACGTCCGCGCGGTCGCCAGTGGCCAGAAGGATGCGCGCGATCCCTTGGCGGCGCAGACCGTCCAGCATGGTGCCCGCCCCCTCGCGCAGCGGGTCGGACATGACGAGGTGCCCGGCCATGTGACCGTCAACTGCCACTGCGACAAGGACCGATCCGGCGCCCTTGGCGGGGTGATCGCCCACCGCCCGCCCGATCCGGGACGCTACGAAGCCGTCGCCGCCGACGATCACCTCGCGACCCTCCACACGGCCCAAGACCCCTTCGCCCGGGATCTCAGCCACTTCTGTCGGAACGGGCAGTGTGAAGCCCCGCGCCTTTGCGGCAGCGACGATCGCCTGCGCCACGGGGTGTTTCGATGCCTGATCGAGCGCGGCGGCAAGGCGGAGGATGTCGTCCTCGGTCATGCCATCGTGGCTGTCGATCGAGATGATCTGCGGACGGCCATCCGTCAGCGTCCCCGTTTTGTCGAGGATTAGCGTGCGGATCCGCGCCATCGTCTCGAGCGGCCCTGAGCCCTTGATCAGCACGCCAAAATGCGCCGCACGCGACAGGCCGGCCACGAGCGCAACCGGCACGGCAAGGATCAGCGGACAGGGCGTGGCGACGACCAGCACGGCGACCGCGCGGATCGGATCGCCTGTGAACCACCACGCCGCGAAGGCGATACTGACGGTGACGACCAGAAAGCCCAGCGACCAGCGGTCGGCCAGCCGGGACATCGGCGCTTTGGACGCCTGCGCTTCCTCGACTAGGCGAACGATCCCGGCATAGGTGCTGTCCTTGGCCTCGCGCGTCGCCGTCAGGTCGAAGGCCTCGCCCGCGTTGGTCGATCCGCTCATGGCGTCGGCCCCGCGCGCCAGCCGGACTGGGAGGGACTCGCCGGTCAGCGCCGCGGTATCGAGGAAGGCGGTGTCGGACGTAACCGTACCGTCCACGGGAACGACATCGCCCTGCCGGATCAGCAGGCGATCGCCCGGTGCGATCTCCTCGAGAGGCACATCCTCAAGACCGCCGTTCCGGTGCCGCGTCGCGGTCCGGGGTACGCGAGATAGAAGATCCTTCATCGAACGACGTGCACGGCCCTCAGCGAAGGCTTCGAGGAAGGTGCCTCCAGAATACATGACTGCGACGACAGCCGCAGCCAAGGTCTCGCCGAAGACAAGCGCCGCCGACATCGACAGCGCGGCAACGATATCGAGGCCCACCTCGCCGCGCCCAATGCTCCGGACGATTTCGACCACAAGCGCTGCGAGCGCGGGAACAACTCCTGCAATCCAGATCAGGTTCGCAATCTCTGGTTGGCCCGCAAGGTATAATGCGAGTCCTACGATCAGCCCGGTTGCGGCCATCAGCAGGAGTGCGGTCTTGAAGCGATCGGTACGGGTTTGTTCCATGCGGCTCATCTTCCCCCTGCTGAAGCGATTGCCGCTGGTTCTTCGGAAAAAAGACGCCCGACTCCCACGCCCCTTGCATTGCCTTCATCATCGCGCAGAAGAAACAGGGCGTCGAGTCCACGTTGTCTTGCGAGGTCCGCACCCCTCTCCGCACCGAGCACCATGAGCGCCGTCGCCCAAGCATCGGCCTCGGCACAGGTGCGGGCCACCACGGTGACGGAGGCCGGCGACGCGATCAGCGGCGCGCCACGTCTCGGATCCATAGTATGCGACAGGCGGCGCCCCTGCACCTCGACCCAATGGCGGTAGTCACCGGAGGTCGCGACGGCGGCGTCCTGCAGCGCCAGAACCGAATGCGGCGTCCGGCGATCAGGGTCCGGCGCTTCTACCGCGATGATCCATGCCTCGCCATCGGGGCGCAGGCCCATGGCACGCATCTCACCGTCGATGCCGACAAGGGCGTCGGCAATCCCATGATCGCGCAAGGTCTCGGCGAGCCGGTCGACGCCATAGCCCTTGGCGATGCCGTTCAGATCCAGCGCAATGGGCGCGGTCTTGCGCAACTGCATCCCCTCGATCTCCAGCACCTCCTGCGCCGGGCGGCGGGGGGCGTCCATCGCGGCGCGGATACCCTCGGGCGCGGCGGCCTCTGGCCCGAAGCCCCAGGCCGTCACCGCATCGCCCATTCCGATATCGAAGGCCCCGCCCGAGGCGCGCCCGATCTCGAGCCCGAGGCTCAGGACCGCCCGCAGTTGCTCCGGCACCACCACCCAATCGCCCACCGGCGCCGCATTGATCCGCATGAGCGCGCTCTCCGCGTTCCACGTCGACATCTGCGTGTCCACCTCGTCGACAGCCGCCTGAAGGGCGGCACGGATTGCATCCGTGTCGCGACCCCGATCCGCGAAGAACAGCACCGACCAGCGCGTGCCCATGGTGGGGCCGTTCAGGGCGATGCGCGCGCGCTCAGTAGACATCTTCGACATACCGCCCCTCTGCCTTTAGGACTGCGGGCGTAAGCCCGGCAGGTGCGAGGATCTCGGCCAACGCATCGCTCACGCCCGTGGCCATGTCGCGCCCGCCGCAGACCATCACACGCGCCCCGTCGCGGATAAGCCGAGCCACCTGCGCCGCGTCGGCGCGCAGGGCGTCCTGCACATAACTGCGCCGCGCGCCGCGCGAGACGGCGGTGACAAGCCGGGTCAACCGCCCCTCAGCCTGCCAGCCGGGCATCTCTTCGCCATAGAAGAAATCGCTGTCCGCATGCCGCATCCCGAAAAACAGGTGCACGGGCCTGTGCCGCGCATTGCCGCGGATGAAGCCCGCCAGCGGCCCGATGCCGGTGCCCGCCCCGATCAGGATCAGCGGGGTGCGACCGCGGTCGGCGTGAAAGCCGGGATTGCGGCGCAGGAAGGCCGTGACCCTAGCGCCCGGCTCCAAGGCGGTCAGCTGGCCCGAGGCCAGCCCGCCCGGATGCTTGCGCACAACGATCTCCACGAAGCCGTCGCGGCGACCCGAGGCCAGCGAGTAGAGACGTGGCACGGCGCTGCCCTGCGGCAGGACACCGATCAGGTCGCCCGCCTGAAACCGTGCGAAACCCGCCCCGGTCAGCCGCTGCCACAGCGTCGCGCGCGGCAGGGCGAAGCGCAGGATCGCGGCCCCCGCCTGCATCTCGGCCCTGTAGTTGCGCCGCGAGACGAGGGTCAATGTTTCGGTGCGCGGCGAGACGGGCTGGTGAGAAAGCTCGAGAGAGATGCTAAGCGCCTCGCCAAGAGCGCGGCCCCAGCGCGCGAAATCCTGCGGGGACTGGCGGTCGATTGCGTCAAGCGGCAGAAGCTCCGGCCAGTCCTTCGCTTGCGCTGCTGCCGCAACGTCCTTGGCAAAGGCGCAATAGGCCGGAAAACTCCGATCTCCGAAACCAAGCACAGCCATGGGAATATCCGGCGCTCCGTCGAGGGCGTTCAACCGGTCGAGGAAGCCCTTCGCCGAGGCCGGAGCGGCACCATCGCCATAGGTCGCGGCGAGCAGGATGATGCGCTCGGCACGGGCGTAGCGCTCTGGCGCGAAGCCCGACATCGGGCCAACATGGACGCCCTGCCCCGCTGCCGTCAGCGCGGCATGCAGGGTCGCGGCGAAGCCCCAGGTGCTGCCACCCTCGCTGCCGACAAGAATGATCGTCTCGGCACGGCCCGCGGGCTGGTTGCCCCGGATGCGCGGCCGCCCGCGCCGCCCGGCAAGCCAGATCAAGACGCCGGTCACGCCCATCGCCGGCACTCCGAGCGCCATCATCCCGAGCACAAGGCCGAGCGTCGCGGCCCCCTGCCCCGTGTGCAGCATGTAAATGGTTTCCGAGACGCGCTCCCACCCGGTCAGGTCGGCCCATGCCACGAGCGCGCCGGTTCCCTGGTCAAGATAGCCGGTGCCCCGGTCGGTCTTCAGTGTGAACACGTCCGTCGCGTCGCCGGGATAGGGAAAGCTCAGTTCGCGCAGCTCGGCGACGGGGGCCTGCAGCAGCGTGGCCATCTGATCGAGAGCGAACCCAATTTCTCCGCTCACTTCGGTGGGATCAGCCGGCAGGACGCTACCGTCCGGCAGAAGATCGAAGGTGGAGGCTGTCATCCAGAGGGCGGTGGTGGAGGACAGAACGAGGCCGATGACGGCGATCCGGGCGATCTCGACATGCAGCCTGCCCGCGAACGGACCGCGCAAGGACGCGAACCAGTGCCGCCATCCGCCCGCCCGTCGCGCGACCAGCATAGCACCCGAGAGCGAGAGGACCAGCATCGCCGCGGCCCCGGCGGCCATGGCGATGCGCCCGCCATCTCCGAGGAAGAGCGAGCGATGAAAGTTGGTGAGCCAGCGAAGGGCCTGGTTCGGGTCGGCCGAGGCCACGCCCGCGCCCGTCGCCGGGTCGATCACGGCAGCACCCGGCGCGCCCTGATCGAACCAATAGGCGGTGATCCGACCGGAGGGCGACCGCCGGATCTGCTCGACGCCCGGATAGACGACCTGGATGCGGTCCGCGAGGGTGGCGACTGTCAGGCCAGTCTCCACCTGCGGCGCGGTGATGCGCTCGACTGCCGGAAAGACCGAGAGCGCAGCGCCGCTCAGGCTCAGGATCGTGACGAGCGCGAGTGCCAGAAGACCCGGCCAGCGATGGAGTATACGGATCATGGCCCTGCCCCTCACATGTCGTAGGAGAAGTTGGCGATGTAGCGCCGCCCGGTCACCGGAGTGCCCGCGCCCGCCGTCGTCAGCGGCACGGCCACCTCGTTCGGGCTGTCGCGCATATCCTCGACCGCCGCGTCGATGTGCAGCGTGTAGCCCGCATCGAACAGCGCATCGGCCAGATCAAGCGTGATTTCGAGACTGCGGCCCGCGCCGACGCTGGCGCCGGTGATGCCGTTTACCTCCGCGGTATCGCCGCCCGTGGCACGGTACCAGTCGCTAAGATGCTCGTAGTACTTGGACTTGTCGCCGGCCATCCAGAGACTGCCGACATAGGCGCCCGAGGCGTCGGTTACGTAAAGCGCGAGGTAAGCGCCGTCGCCGCCATAGTTGTTAAGGGTGGTTGTGAGCGTCACGGGCCGTGCCATAGCGAGGCCGGGAAGCGTGAGTGCGGTGGTAAGCGCGAGCGTTGCGAGAAGTGATTTCATGGGAATGATCCTTGTTCAGGGTGCTTCGGAGCTGTTCAGTTCACCTGAACCTGCGGAGGGGCGCCGTTTCCGAAGAGGCCGTTCTGCGGAGGAGCGACCGTTCCAGCGGGCGCGGGATTGCGGGCGCCACCGCGGTCGTCGTCATCATCCTCGTAGTCCATCTCGACGATCTGCAGCGTCGCCGGATCGAGCTTCACCTCGATCTCGCGGCCACCCTGGTCTTGGCCTTCGATTTCGTAGCAGCCGTCGTCGATCTCGAAGTCGCGCACCGTCCAACCGTTCTGTTCGGCCATCTGCATGGCGGCCTCGCGCGGCTGCCACTGGTCACGGGGCGCATTGCAATCATCGTCGTCGGCCAGCGCAGCGCCGGCGGGCAAAAGTGCGATCAGGGCAAGGGCGGTCAGGGTCTTTTTCATGGCAAGGGGTCCTTTCGTTTGATGAGACCAATCTGGCACCCCGACCTGAGGGCATCCTGACGCCCCAGCGATTCCTGCTTCAGCTTGCCGTCAGGAAAATGGCCCCGCCGATGAGGGCGGGGCCAAAAAAAGATGCGAGCGCAGGCTACAGGGCTGGCATGGCTATGCGCCCTGCCCCGCGTTCAGGTGAATTCGAACTGCTCGAAGCGGACACGGCGAGGCGTTTGGCCTTGTGCTTTCAAGCCCTTGAGAATCCCGTCCTTCAGACCGGTTGGGCCGCAGAACCACAAATCGGCTTGCCGGATCGCGAAAGGGACCGCGCCAATCAGGCGCTCGGCCGTGAGCCTGCCATCGCGCGTCGTAACGACCACCTCGAAACTGAACCTCGGGTTGCGGGCAGCCGCAGCGCGCAGCGTCTCTACCCCAATCGCCTCCTCTTGTGTCCGAACGCAGTGGATGAGGTGAATGTCGCGGCTATCCGCTTCGCTCAGGCTTTCGGCCCAGGCGAGGAACGGCGTGATACCGATGCCGCCCGCCAGCCATATCTGGCGCGCACCGCCCTTGCGGAAATTGAACCGTCCATATGGCCCTTCGACCTGCACGCGCGTTCCGGTCCGCAAGATGGCGAGCAGGCTTCGTGTCCAGCCACCCAAGCCCCGGATGGAGAACGTCAGGGTGCCGTCAGGGCGCGGGGCGCTGGCGATCGTGAAGGGGTGCGGCTCGGACAGTCCTGCCTCTGGCGCGCGGAAGAAGGCGAATTGCCCCGGCCGCCACCGCATGGCCCGCCCCTCGGGGCGGAGGGTTAGCGTGGTGGTGTCCTTGGTCTGGCTGATCTCTGTGACGGTGAATTCTCTACGCCGCAGGTACGGGGCGACCAGCTCGGTGAATATCCACGCGATCACTCCCGCGATGCCAAATGTGTTTAGAAGCACCGAGAGCGATGGATCTACCTCTGTCGGCAGGTCGACGAAGAACTGGTGAAAGACCACGATTGCAAAAAGGGCCCCCATGAAACGATGGCTGAACCGCCAGATCTGATAGGGGATTTCCAGTGGGGTGAAGGGCAATCTCCGGAACCAGCTGACAGCAACCAGGGCGAGAAGCGCGTTGAAGGCAAGTTCGCCCGCCTCTTCACCAAGTTCACCAAGAGAGGTTTCACGCACCAAACGCTCGAAATCCGGCTCGATCTGCTGGTGCAGGATCATCAGGACCATTGCGGAAATACCAAGCCACTTGTGGAAACGGTACATGCGATCGAGACCGCCGAACAATGGTTCCACCAGCGGCGGCCGTGCGGCGAGGATCAGGGTCTGTGCCATCGCGACAACTGCCGCGGCCCCGACGGCAATGCCAAGTGCTGCATCCGCGCCATAGGGCGCATAGGTGTTGAACCCGATCAGTGCCGCCAGCAGGCATGGCAACGCAACCAGCACCGGGCCCGTCAGAGCTAGAGGAGAGTTTAGGGAAAGCCGGGAGAGTGGCGGCAGGCCCGGCACCGGGACATTACCGTCGCGACGCGCTGCATCAGTCATCGTCGCGTCTCTCGTGATCCCGCTCGCGGCGATCATCCTCGTCGTCCTCGTATTCGAACTCGATTATCTCCAGCGTGGCCGGGTGGACAGTCACCTCGATCGCACGCCCCTCGGCATCCCTCCCATCGATCTCGTAGCAGCCGTCATCGATCTTGATCCGGCGCACCGTCCAACCATTTTCCTCAGCCAGCATGGCAACAGCATCGCGCGGCTGCCAGTCGGCCATCGGCACGAAGCAATCGTCGTCAGCCAGCGCCGCGCCGACCGGAAAGACCGCGAGAAAGCCGATAATTGTCAATGTCTTCTTCATGGGGCACACTCCTAGTGGCTCGCCTCTTGATGCCATTCATGCGCCGCGAAGCTGACGGCAGCCTGAAGGGGCTCGACCCACAAGCTTCAGCTTCGTGTCAGCCAGACGGATCATGGAGGGACATCAGGAAAGGACGGGTACGACCATGCGCATATTGCTGATCGAGGACGACACGACTCTTGGCGCTGCCGTGCGCGACCAGATCGCAGCTGATGGCCAGTCAGTAGACTGGGTCACGCGGCTAGACGCGGCGGCAGACGCGATGAGCGCAACCTCCTACGACCTGCTCCTGCTCGACCTCATGCTGCCAGACGGACGTGGTATCGGGTTCCTCAAGGGCCTCAGGACGCGTGGAGACGTGACGCCGGTCATCATCCTGACGGCGCTCGACCAGGTGTCCGATAGGATCGAAGGCCTCAATGCGGGCGCTGACGACTATCTTGTGAAGCCCTTCGACCTGTCGGAACTGTCGGCACGGATCGGATCGGTCGCGCGGCGCTACAGCGGCAACCCCAACCCGATCCTGACCCACGGACCGCTCGACATCGACCTTGCCGCGCGCAGCGTCCATCGGGATGGCAGACATGTGCCGCTGACGGCGCGGGAATGGGCGCTCTTCGAGGCCTTCCTGGCGCGTCCCGGGCAGCTCCTGTCCAAGGCGCAGTTGGAGGAGAAGCTCTACGCTTTCGACGCCGAAGTCGAGAGCAACACCATCGAGGTGCACGTGAGCCGCCTGCGCAAGAAACTGGGGAGCGCCATCATCGAGACCGAGCGCGGCATGGGTTACCGGCTGGGCAAGCCATGATGTGGCCATCCAGCCTTCAGGTACGGCTCGGCTTGTCACTCGGCCTTGTGCTGACGATCCTCTGGCTCGCCGCCGCCACGGTTACCGCGGTGATCGTTCGGGGCGAGATGGATGAGGTCTTCGACAGCGCCCTACGCGAAACCGCCGAGCGCAACCTGCCGCTGGCCGTGACCGACATCGTCGGGCGAGAAGATCAGGGTGTGACGCAGCGCCTCGCGCCGATCCGGGAGCATGACGAGTTCTTCACCTACATCGTACGCGATGCCGAGGGACGCATTTTGCTGCAATCCCATGCGGCGGACCCTGCCGTGTTTCCTCCATACGATGGTCCGGGATTTGGGCAGAACGCCACACATCGCCTCTACAGCGACGCGGCGCTCCAGGGGACGATCAGCATCACCGTGGCCGAACCGTTGGCGCATCGCGCTTCGGTTGCTCGGGAAATCCAGATGAGCCTTGGCCTGCCGCTGCTGGTTGTGCTGCCGTTGGCGCTCGCGTCGATTATTCTCGCTGTGCGCTTTAGCCTCGCCCCTCTCCATCGGTTCCGTACGCGGCTTGAAGCGCGCGGCGTGCGCGACCTGTCAGAAGTACCCGCGGCCGACCTGCCGACGGAAATCGGCCCGCTGGCTGCAACCTTGAACAGCCTTTTGGCTCGGTTGCGCGACGCGTTCGAGGCTGAGCGAAGTTTTGCAGCCAATGCGGCTCATGAACTAAGGACACCATTGGCGGGCGCTATCGCCCAGGCGCAGCGACTGCGGTCAGAGACCAAAGATCCGACCATCGACGCGCGCGCCGCCGAGATCGAGGCGACGCTCAAGCGTCTCGCTCGGCTGTCCGAACGTCTCCTGCAGCTTGCGCGGGCGGAAGGCGGTAGACTTCGGATGGACCAGAGCGCTGATGTCAGAACCATCACTCGGGTCGTGGTGGAAGATATTGCGCGCAGCACAGAGAACGGGCGCCTTATGTTGAACTTGCCGGACACGCCTGTCTTGTCTGATATCGACCCCGACGCATTGGGAATTCTGTGCCGGAATCTGGTGGAAAACGCCCTACGCCACGGGGCGCAGAATGCCCCAGTCGAGGTTACACTCACGAGCGACGGGCAGTTGATCGTGGCGAACGAGGGCCCCGCGGTAGCAACCCAAACACTCGAACGCCTGACAGGGCGCTTCGAGAGGGCAGATGCAAAAACTGATGGTAGCGGGCTTGGCCTCGCTATCGTCTCAGCCATCGCAGAACGGATCGAAACCTCTCTCTTGCTCCAGTCACCACGTCCCGGTGAAACTTCTGGATTTCAGGCATCCGTCAGATTGCCAACGGATGCTCCAAATGCCCATGTGAAAGATCGGGAGCATTGGCCTTGAAGTCTCACGTCGCAGCGCCCCGAGGGGTGCGGTGTCGATGATGGTTGTTGTAGACATGATTCTTCATTCTGAATGCGAGTAATCGCACTCATCCCATTGATATTATTACACTATAGGGTGATTGGGGGCGGAATCTCCGCCCCCCGCTGGATCACGTTATTCCGAGGCCAGCATCGACGCGCCTTCAGCAGGCAGGTCATCCGTCAGAAATGCAGGAAGGTCAGCTTCACTGACGCTGTCAGCCGCTTCGGCATCCGCCCCCTGCCCTTCGGCATGGTCCTCATCGTCCAGCGCCACGAGATCGTTCCGGCGCATGACGCTCGTCGACCAGCTTTGCCACCACGCTGTCCTTCAGATCGCTCGCCTGCGCCGGCATGTAGATGTGACGCACTGAGGCTTCGAGACAGCTTCCCGAAGCAGAGGAAGTGCGGAAGGTGTCCGTCACAATCTTCAGCAGCAGCAGAATCAACGCCACGTCGGGCGAGCGCCCGATCGCTTCACGCAGCGCCAGCGTCCGGTGTGCCGTCAACTCGATTACGAGCCGCTCGGGCAGTGGCTTCAGCGCTCCGTCATCCTCATCCTCCGGGAAGTCAGCTCCGATCGGCTGGCCACCCGACATAATGATGGTTCCGCCAGGAGCGGCACTGCCATGGCCATCGGTGAGATCACGATCAGCACCCTGCCCCGCCACCGCAGGATCAGTATCATCCTGGACCGCTGCCTCCTCAACAGGCTCATCCTCTGACCGCACATAGCCGCGATAGACGGCCAGCGCGCCGTAGCGGTCGAGCGTGACGAACGCCCCTGCCCGCCCGATCTCCTCCGCGTCGAAGATCAACGGCCGGGTCTCGATCCTTTCCATCTCCGCTTCCAATACGCCAAGCCGCGTGTCGACCTTGTCGGGGATCTCATCCTGACCCGCGTATTCCTCTTCCAGCGCCCGATACTCGGCGAGCAGCTTGGCATGGGCCGCACCTTCCTCATCCGTCATCGGTGCCGGATCGCCGGATAGGGACCGCAGCCTGTAGCTGTAGCCGTAGGGCAGGTCAAGCGCGACTTCGATCCACTTCCAGCCCTCAACCGCAACCGTCTCAGCCTCGGCCTGGAGTTTTTCCGTCACCAGCCGATCGAGCAGGGCAGGGTCCTCGAGCCAGCCATCGTCATCGCCCTGAAAGAGGTCATGCAGCATCGTGCCGCCCGCCTCTTCGTAGGCCTCAACACCCACAAAGACCGCGCGCCGGTCGGACGCTCGGACCGAGGTCTCGGTCAGCATGCGCCGGATCTGGAATGGCTCCTTGTTCCAGGATGAATGGATCACATCCCAGACCTGAACCTGACGCGCGTGATCGGGGTTCACGGTGAAGGCCATGAGCTGCTCCAGCGTCATGCCATCCTCGGCATAGACCTCAAGCAGGGCAGGGGCGACGGAAGCGAGTTTCAGGCGCTACTTCACGATCTGTGGCGTCACGAAGAAGGCGGCAGCAATCTCTGCATCGCTCTGGCCCTTATCCCGCAGCGCCACAAACGCGCGGAACTGGTCGAGCGGGTGCAGGGCGACGCGATGCATGTTTTCTGCAAGGGAATCATCCTCGGCCAGGATGTCGGACGCAGCATCGCGCACGATGCAGGGAATGGGCGTGGTCTTTGCCAAACACTTATGCTTCACCAGCAGGGACAATGCTTGGAACCGACGGCCACCGGCCGGGATCTCGACTTGCCGGTCTCGGTGCCATCGTCAGCCAACACGGGCCGCACGCTCAGGCTCTGCAAGAGGCCGCGGCGGGCGCTGTCTTCGGCCAGTTCCTTGACGGACACGCCAGCCTTGATGCGCCGCACGTTGGACTGACTCAACACCAGTTTGTCAAAAGGGATATCCCGGGACGGGGACAGGGTGATTTTCTGGACAGCTTTCGTCATCAGATCTTCTCCACGACGGGCGCCGGAAGCCACTCTCCCGATCTCATTTCCCGTCACCCTCAAACCAACACTCCTTTCCCTCTCGATGATCGTATGGTTGCCAAGAGGCGACTTAACAGCTGTTAAGTCATGCCAACTGAGCACCGCGGCGTTGAAACTTAACAGCTGTTAAGCCGCACTTCGCCGACCGATCAAAGCCATGACCATCGGACCGCAAGAGAATTCGCCCGCCGCGGCCTTGGACGTCAGCGCCCGCAAGTATCCACCCGGTGATCTGATGTCAGAGAAACGTTCCAGCATGGCCACGACGACGATCGAGGCTTGCTCTGGTCCCATGCAGCGTTGCGCTTCTTCCCACGCAGAAACACTGATCCCCATGGCCGGCCTTACATGACAAGCCGCGTCGAAAAGTTGGTGCCAGTGTCGAATGTCGCCCTGATAGAAAGTCTTGAGCGAGGGACAGCCGGCGATTACCAGGTGGAGAGGGATTTTCGGCACCCGCCTCGTGTCAGGCTCTTCAAGGTCAGCCACGGGCTCACCCGTATCATCATCAGGCGCGCGTCCCGCCGCCCCGCCTTTTTCTAAGGCAGGTTCAAGATCTATAGATTCTTTATTTGAATTATGATGGTGACGCTCACATTGGGCATCATTGGTGTTCATTTCTTCTGTTTCAGGACCGTCAATCACATTACGCGCCTGGTCAAGAAGGGTCTCCAGTTCAGTCCGAAATGCCGACAGATCCTCAAGCGAGAGTTTGCGGCGAAGAGCGCGGGCGGTGAGGGCTGCCTTGTCGCGGAGCTGGTCCCACAGGCCAAGCCCGGGCTGGATCTCCTCGCCGAACTCCGCCAGAGCGGCCAAGTCGCGACGCATAAGGCTCACTACCTCCCTCAGTCGCCGCACACGGTCCTCGGCCTCACGCACAGCCTCTGCAGCCCGTGCAATATCCTCGGCCCGGCAATAGAGCGGGGAGAGATCAAAGCCGAAGGCCACCCGATCTTCGCCACGCTTGCGCACATACCGCTTCCCATTGGGGCTATCGCGCCGCATGAGCAAGCGTGCCTCTACCAACCGGGCGAGGTGACGGCGCATCGTCGAGCAAGGCATGCCGTTCAGCCGCTCGCAGATCGCCTTGTTGGATGGGAAGACGACCATTTCGGTGTTCCCGCCAAGCGCATCGTCCGGAAAGAAGCTGAGAAGCCCCTGAAGAACGGTCAGATCGCGCTCGGAAACCCCAAAGGCCGCCTGTGCCTTGGACAGCTCGCGGAGGAGCTCCCACTTGTTGACGGGCCTGCCGGGAACAGACGCCTCAGGACGCTCGACCACGCGCAGATGGGCGTGCGATATCGGCCGCATAAACGGCGAAATCGGTGTGTAATCCATGATGTCATTCACGAAGGCAAAATTTCCCTGGCCCGCGAATCGCTTTGCGCTTGCGGGAAAGGGGCCAGATCGCTACATTCAGAGGTGCGAAAACTGAAGTTTTGTAGCGGGCTGGTCCCGTGCGAAACCTAAGAAAGGTCTCGTGAAGCTTGCTTCTCGGGGCCTTTTTCTTTTCTGCCTGTCTCGTGCCTCCTTTTTGATTGTTGCTCTTCCTCAGTCTTCCGAACGCTTCCAGCGCTCGTGAAGCTCGGCGATCAGCTGCGGGGCGTTGCCCTCAAGCCAGCTGACAAAATCGCTCTCCTCGGCCTTCAACTCGAGCTTGAGTTGCTTTCCACGACGTCCGGTCGTGACAGTGGCGGCACCGACCCCCGGAATCACCGTGCCGGGCCGCCCGCGAGGGCGAGACGAGGATGTGGTCTGTTCGGGCTTCCCTGCAGCAGAGAGGACGGCCAAAAATGCATGATCGGATTTCTCGTCAATACCGCCTTGGTAGGATGTTTTGGCCTCACCCGCCAAAGCTGCAAGCAGTTCGCGATCGGCATCCGTAGCCCCCAGCAACTTCTTGAGCTCTTCCCACCTGGGCCGACCAATGCCCGGAGCGGCACCGATGGCGAGGACCAGGTCCTCCCCAACGGTGCGGACCACGCTTAACAGCTGCGACACTCCTGCCTCGGTCAGATTGAGAACCTCGGCGACACCCTTGTTAGTGCGTTCGGATGCGCTCAGATGGTCACCGTCGAGCAAGGCTGCGGCAACAAGCGCTCGTTCGATGAAGCTTAGATCCCGCCGCTCTTGGTTCTCTAACAGCTGATCACGAAGTGCCTGATCGCCCTCCATCTCTGTGACAATGGCGCGGACCTTGATCCCAAGTTCTCTGCAAGCTTCCAGTCGACGACGGCCATAGATCAGGCTGTAGCGATCACCATCAAGCGGCCGGACGAGGATTGGTACTCGCTGTCCGTTCTTGGAAATTGACGCCTTGAGGCCCGCAGTCTCAATCTGCAGCCTGTCATCGAGCCGACCTGTGATTTCGATTTGGTCAGGCTCGATTTCGAAAACGCCGCCGCGCAGCCTGCGCCCTTCAAGAGCGTCGGGCGCGTTGCGCAGGGTCTGCAGTGGCAGTCCCAGTTTAGGCTTTCTTGCCATTGCGTCCCCACGTGTTCTGGATGATCGCCGCGATCTCGTCGTTGACGGCGTTCATGGATTCGATTGCACGATCGAAAGTCTGACGCGTGAAGTCCTTCTTGTCGGCCTCGTAGAGCGTCTGCTTCGTCAGCCCTGCATCAGAGATCGCAGTAGACTCAACCATGTGGTTGGTCAGGACTGACCTGCCGAACAGACCCCGGATGAAAGCAATGACCTCGGTCTGCGGGGCATCACCCACCTTGTAGCGGGTCGGCAGAAAGCGCAGCCAGTCGAAGCGAAGGTTTGCGCCAGCATCCCGGATGACGCCAAGCAGATCAGCGGTCATTCGCAGAAACTGCGACATGGACATCAGATCGAGCATTTGGGGGTGAACGGTAACAAGCACCCCTGAAGATGCTGAAAGGGCGGACATGGTTAAAAAACCAAGCTGCGGCGGACAGTCGATGACGACGACGTCATAGTCCGCTTCGACACTGTCGAGCGCGTCGCGCACACGGGCAAAGAATGCGCGGGCGCCGCCACGCTGAATGGCTGCCGGTGTCTCATGTTCGAATTCCATGAGCTCGAGGTTCCCGGGAATCAGGTCAAGACCACGGATGTAGGTCTTGCGGATCACGTCCGAGATCGGGACCGGTTCATCGTAGCGAACCGCATCATACAGCGTGCCACCCTCCATCAGGTCCAGCTCAGGCTGGATGCCATGCAGCGCGGAAAGGGATGCCTGGGGGTCCAGATCGATCGCAAGGACACGATATCCCTTGAGAGCCAAGCGCTGTGCAAGGTGAGCGGATGTTGTCGTTTTCCCGGACCCGCCTTTGAAGTTCACAACAGAAACAATCTGAAGCTCGTCACCGGCACGACGCCCCGGAACGTAGGTTCCAGGCTTCTTCGCGTTTGCCTCAAGAGCGTGGCGAATCTCCCAGATATCATCGAGGGTATATCGCCGGTGGCTGCCCGCAGTGGTTTCGACGTCAGCGATCTTTCCTTCTCGATGAAGCTTGCGAAGGTAGGTATGATCGACGCCAAGCAACTCGGCCGCCTCGCCGCTGGTCAGGCTGCGCATGACTTTTTTGGCGTCGGGAGGGAAGTGGGCAGCACGTTGCGCATGAAGATTGGACGCAAGAAGCTCTGCGTAGTGCCCGATGGCAATGTCCAGGTCCTGCTCAGCTTCGCTCATCTCTGCCTCGATTCGTGGGCGCGTTTTTTATGTGATCGCGCGTTATTTATCGAGACTATTGCCCGAGCTATCAGATTCGTGCAAGCTCTTTCTAGATTTGGTGTCAGTCGCTGCGTCATGCACAAGAGTAGCTAGGGTTTGCGGCAGGCTTGTCTTAGGAACCTTTCGGATATACATTACAAGACGTATATCCGCATGGGAGGTCACGATGCAGGTCGCAAAATGGGGTAACTCGCTGGCCGTCCGTTTGCCCGCGGAGCTCGTCCGAGAGCTTGGTCTCAAGGAGGGTGATCAGATCGACCTGGTCAAGGACGACGGTCGGGTCAGAGTCCGTCGCCTTGCTCGTGCGGATGAGGTACTTACCGGCCTGCGCCGCTTCCGGGGCAAGTTGTCCGCAGCAGAACGTCTGAGCCGCGACGACGCACATGAGCGCTGAGTTCGCGGACACGAATGTCGTTCTTTACCTGCTCGACGATGGCCCAAAGGCCGATCGCGCCGAGGTCATCCTGGGGCAGGGGCCCCGGATCAGCGTTCAGGTTCTAAACGAGTCACTGGTGAACTGCCGCCGCAAAGCTGGCCTCGGTTGGGAGGAAGCAGCGGCCTTTCTCGAAGGCGTGCGCGCCTTGTGTCCCGTCGAAGATCTCTCCGTGCAGACCCATGACGTCGGCCGCGCTTTGGCGGAACGCTACGGCTTCTCGATCTACGACGCGATGATCGTGGCCAGCGCTTTGGTTGCGGGGTGTACCACGCTGTGGAGCGAGGACATGCAAGATGGCCTGCTGGTGGAAGGCCAGCTTCGCATCGTCAACCCCTTTGCATGAGCGGACGGCTTCTGTGCCTGAAACTGACCACAACCTTGTAATCCTTCCCTGTAGTGGAGGATTTGCAAGGTTGTTAGGCTACTCAAGCAGCCCCAGCCTCTCCGCCCGCTCCAACAGCATCTTGACTGACGACGGCTGCCATCTCGTTCGGCCACGTGGTGTGCGTTCGCGCATAGATTCCAGCCGTTCACAGATCGCCTGGAGCGTAATGCCGGGATCCGCGCCCTTGATGGCGGCGACGATGGCGGGCAGGCGGTCGTCGGTTTCGCGGCGGCCGGCGCGGGCCAAAACTGTCTCGGGCAGGAAGCCGTCGCGGACATAGGCCTTCACGGCGCGCAAGAGACGGCTTTGGGTCCAGCGACGCGCCTCGGGCAAGGGGCCGTTGATGATGCGCACCACGTCTTCCCAGGCCAAGTCGGGGCGCAACCGGCGCACATGGGGCACCCAATCTTGTGCCGTTTCGTTCAGACGCTCCATGTAGCCGTCCTGTCGCGCTAGCCGCACCTTGCGAAGAGCGGCAGGGTCTTTGGCCCGCAGTCCAGGGTTTCCGCCCACGCGGCCCTTTGTGCGCGCACTGGCGAGGCCGGCCTTGGTGCGCTCCCGGATCAGGGCGCGCTCGAACTCGGCCGCAGCGCCCAAGACCTGCAGCGTGAACTTGCCCTGCGGGGATCCAGTGTCGATCGGGTCCTGGATCGAGCGAAAGAACGCACCCCTGGCCTCCAGCCGCTCGATCACTTCCAGCAGATGCGACAGAGACCGCGCAAGCCGGTCGATCCTCACGACGACCAGCGTATCGTCACTCTGGATGCGTTCGAGCACACGCCCAAGCACCGGCCGCGCGCGATTGCCGCCTGAGGCGTGCTCTTCATAGATTTCGGCGCAACCCGCAGATTTCAGGGCCTGCGACTGGGGCAGGGGGGTTTGATCCTCTGTGGATACGCGCGCATAGCCTATCAATGGCATCAAAACAGTCTTTTTGCAGTTTCATATAGCGCCAATAAACGACCGTTTGTAAACAAATGCAATGGTGACCTCTCTGGTCGCGGGCAT
>JADQCD010000275.1 GCA_016278285.1 Actibacterium sp. | reverse complement strand
AGTCGATATTCTGCAGGATCCGACATTGACCGGCCAGTGAGGGCAGCGGACAAGCCCCTGAACGGGTAATGTGAGGTACGGGCAGATCAGTCGACTTGTGTTTCTGCGTCCGCATTTTTCTGCAAGAGGTCTGCATTTTGAAATTGTCCGCTACGAAACCGCAGAAGCCAGCACCGTCACATCGGGGCCTCACCCAAGCCGAGGCAGAGTCGCGCCTGGCCGCCGAAGGCTTCAATGAACTGCCGCGTGCGCGCCGCCGCACGCCTCTGCGGATCGTGCTGGAGGTCCTGCGCGAGCCGATGCTGGCGCTCCTGATCGCCGGGGGCGTGGTCTATTTGCTGCTCGGCAGCCTCGAAGAGGCTGTGGTGCTGCTGGCCTTTGCCTGCCTGTCGGTCGGCATCACCGTGGTGCAGGAGGCGCGGACCGAACGCGTGCTGGAGGCGCTGCGCGATCTGACGAGCCCGCGCGCGCTGGTGATCCGGGGCGGCGAACGGCTGCGGATCGCCGGGCGCGAGGTGGCGTGCGGCGACCTGATCGTGCTGGCCGAAGGCGACAGGGTGCCGGCCGACGCGGTGCTTCTGGAGGCAACGGGTCTTTCGGCCGACGAATCCCTGCTGACAGGTGAGGCGGTTCCGGTCCGCAAGCTTGTAGGAACGCCCGATCCAGACACCCGTCCGGGCGGCGAGGATCTTCCCGTGGTCTTTTCGGGCAGCCTGATCGTTGGCGGATCGGCCATCGCCGAGGTCACGGCAACGGGGCCTGCCAGCGAGATCGGGAAGATCGGCGCCTCGCTCGCCCAGCTGGAGACCGAGACACCGCACCTGCAGCGTCAGATGCGCAGGCTGGTCATCGGCTTCGCGGCGCTGGGGGGCGCGGTCAGCGTGGCTGTCGTGGTGCTCTACGGTCTGTTGCGCGGCGGCTGGCTGGAAGGGGTGCTGGCGGGCATCGCCGTCGGCATGTCGATGCTTCCGGAAGAATTTCCGATGGTGCTGGCCGTCTTCATGGCGATGGGCGCATGGCGGATTTCGAAGGTCAGGGTGCTGACGCGGCGGGCATCGGCCATCGAGACACTGGGCGCGGCGTCGGTGCTCTGCACCGACAAGACCGGCACTTTGACCGAGAACCGCATGACCATCGCCGAACTCCGCCTGCCCGACGGTACGGCGGCGAGGGTCGACGACACGGGCCTTCCCGAGACGTTTCGCGAGCTTGCGGCGGCGGGGGTCATGGCCTCGGCCCCCGAACCGTTCGATCCGATGGAAAAGGCGTTTCATGCGCTGGCCATAGCAGACCAGCGCCCGGACGAGACCCTGCCGGGCGCGGGCCAGACCCTGGCGCGCAGCTATCCGCTTGCACCCGACCTTCTCGCGATGTCGCAGGCCTGGGCAACCAATGGCACGGGCTGGCAGATCGCGGCCAAGGGCGCACCCGAGGCGATGGCCGATCTCTGCGGGCTGGATGCCGCCGCCCGCGCCGGGGTCACGACGCAGGTGAACGACATGGCCGAAGCCGGCCTGCGGGTACTGGGGGTGGCCGAGGCGACGTTTGCCGGTGCCGATCTGCCCGACAGCCAGCGCGCCTTCGCCTTTCGCTTTCTGGGCCTTGTGGGCCTGGCGGATCCGTTGCGTGCCTCGGTACCGGAGGCCGTGGCCCTGTGCCGAAGCGCAGGCATCCGCGTCATCATGATCACCGGGGACTATCCCGCCACGGCGCAGGCGATTGCGGCGCAGGCCGGATTGCAGGGTGGGCGGGTGATCGACGGGACCGCACTTCAGGCGATGTCGGACGCCGATCTGGCAACCGCCGTGCAGGACGTCACCATCTTCGCCCGCATCATGCCGGAACAGAAACTGCGCATCGTCACCGCGCTGAAATCCGCGGGCGCCGTCGTGGCCATGACCGGCGACGGCGTGAACGACGCTCCTTCGCTGAAGGCCGCCGATATCGGCGTGGCCATGGGCGGGCGCGGCACGGACGTGGCACGTGAGGCGGCCAGCATCGTGCTGCTGGATGACGATTTCGGCTCCATCGTGACGACCGTGCGGCTGGGGCGGCGCATCTACGACAACCTGCGCAAGGCGATGAGCTTCATCCTGGCGGTGCACGTGCCGATCGCCGGGCTCGCCTTGATGCCGCTTCTGTTCGGCATGCCGATCCTCTTCGGCCCCATGCACATCGCCTTTCTGGAAATGGTGATCGACCCGGTCTGTTCGCTCGTGTTCGAGGCCGAGACCGAGGAGGACGGCGTGATGGACCGCCCGCCGCGCCCGCCCGCCGAGCCCCTGTTCTCGGTCCCAACCATCCTCTGGAGCGTGGTCCAGGGCGCGATGGTGCTAGGTATGACGGCCACGATCTTCGCGCTTGCCCCCGGTTACGGGCTGGACGCCGATCAGGTGCGCGGCCTCACCTTTGCGTCGCTGGTGCTTGGCATCGTGGCGCTGATCTTCGTGGACCGGTCGCTGTCGTCCTCTCTCATCACGGCCATCCGGCGGCCCAACCGGGCACTGGCGGTGGTGCTGCCGATCGTGGCGGTCCTGCTGGCTGTCACCCTGTTCTGGCAACCCGCCCGCGATCTGTTCGGCTTCGCGGCACTGGACCCGGTCTTCCTGGCCGTCCCGCCGCTTGCAGGGCTGGCCGTGCTTCTGGTGCTCGAGATGGTCAAACCGATCTGGCGGCGGAGCGTCCGCGAGGACACTACACTTCAAGGGTAACTGCCTGGCCGGATCCTGAAAGGTCAGAGCGATAGCGCGCGCACTGCCCGGCAGCCAAGGTCGCCTTCTGGATTGCTCCTCGCGACAGGCCGACATGGGCGGCGTACTGGCGCTCGCTCATGCCCTGCATCGACGGCTCCGATTATCATTCAGATTCATGTGCTTATCGAGTTGATAAGCGTCACGGACAGAGCGAACGTCCTGTCAGAAGGACGATGCAA
>JADQCD010000304.1 GCA_016278285.1 Actibacterium sp. | reverse complement strand
GTCGATACCTTCCGCTCTCCCGGGTTGGGCAAGCTGGGCGAGGTGGATGACGGGGCTGTCTATCTCTACCGCCGGTCGGTAGACCGTTTGAGCTTTGCCGCGCCACGGCTCGATCCGGGGGTCGAGCTGCTTCTTCTGGGCCTCGGCACCACGCCGGATTACCTTGATTACTGCGCGACGGCGGGCAAGTCCGGCATCGTGCTGTCCGCCTTCGGCAGGGGCAATGCGCCGCGCGGTTTCGCGGAACGGATCTCGCGTCTGACGGCGGCGGGCGTGCCCGTTGTCGTCGCCTCGCGCTGCCCAGAGGGCCGGACGCTGCCGGTTTACGGCATGGATTCGGGCGGGCGGACATTGCAGGATGCCGGCGTCATCTTCGCCGGTGGCCTCTCGCCCATAAAGGCCCGGTTGCTTTTGAGCGTGTTGCTCGGGGCCGGCGCGAGCGAACCCGAGATACGCGCGGCATTCGACGACGCGGGCGCACGGGCCTGAGCGGCAGTCCGACAAGCCGGTTCGGCGCGTTGCGTCCAGCAGCCGGCCGGGGCGTCGTTCGAAGCGCGCTTGCAAGCCCGGCGCGGGCGGGCGTGGGCGCCCGGTGAGAGGAGGTCCGCAATGACGTACCGCATCATGTCCAACCCATGGCAACCGCCCTCCGCCGGGCCGCGCCCCCGGCCGCGTGATTGCAAGAATTTATGCGCAAATCGCCAAGAATACCTCTGTTCCCCTGTCACTATCCTGTCGGCAAGGGACGTGTCGGCCCTTCAACCCAAAGGCACAAGAGACGGAAAATGATCATCAACAGTGGACAGTCCGCCGCGCCGAGCGGGCGGGACAAATGGCAGCAGATGGTGTCGGAGGCCTATTTCCCCCTCGACACCGAATGCCATGATCGCAGCACCTTCCGCGGAGAGATGCAGCGCTGGTCGCTGGGCGTGATCGGGCTGTCCCGGATTCACTGTGACGGGGTTCTCTACCGGCGCCAGCGCCGTCATTTCCTGAACGAGACCGAAAGCTCGCTTCTGATCGCGATTCCCGAAAACGAGGAGGTGCAGTATTCACAGAACCAGAGGCGGACCTCCTGCAAGCCGGGCGGTTTCATCGTCGAGCGCAGCGACGCGCCGTATGAATACTGGCACGCGCGCCGCAATATCCAGTGGGTTCTCAAGGTGCCATCGGCCAGCGTGCGGGCCCGGATCGGCCCGTCCGAGCGGCTGGGCGGGCTTATCTTCGATGGGCGACAGGGCGTGGCCGGCTATTTCCTGAGCAGCCTGCGGGTCGCGATTTCCCATATCGAGCAACTCGACGATGGCGCGCGCGCGACGGCCGGAAGCCACCTTCTCGAAATGCTGTGTCTGGCCATACGCAGCGACGAGCGTGTGCTCGACAGCACGACGTCCTCCGTGCGGGCCGCGCATCTTTACCGGGCCGAGCAGTTCATCCGCGAAAACCTGAAGGATCCGGACATGTCCCCGCAACGTGTTGCGCGGGCCTGCGGAATCTCCTTGCGATACCTTCAGCAACTCTTTTCCGAAACGGGCCAGTCCATCAACGGGTATATCCGCGACCGCCGCCTGACCCGTTGCTCGGAAGAGCTGCGCGCCCAGGTGTCGGGCGCGACGGTGGCCGAGATCGCGTATCGCTGGGGTTTTGCCGACCAGTCTCAGTTTTCAAGGCATTACAAGGCGAAGTTCGGATGCACGCCGACCGAAACGCGCAAGGAGGCGGGCCGCTTCCGCAGGGCGATGTGACGGCGGCGGGCGCGGGTCGGCCTGGGCCGCCCGGTCGCCCTTAAACCGAGACGTCCGATCCATGAAACAAGAGACTGCCGAAGATCCCTCTTCGGCAAACGGGCCTGTTGTGCCCGGTCCAACCCGGAGAAACCAGAATGGCCAATACCCGAGTCGCCGTCGACGTGGGCGGCACCTTTACCGACATCTGCATCATGGACGAGGCGACAGGCCGGATCCGCATCGAGAAGACCGCCTCGACGCCCGATGACCCCATGCGGGCGATCATGAACGGGATCGAACAGGGCAGGATCGACCTGTCGGATGTTTCGATGTTCTCGCACGGCACGACCGTTGCGACCAACGCGCTGATCACCCGCAACCTGCCGCGGGCCGCGATGGTCTGCACCGAGGGTTTCCGTGACGTGGTCGAGATTCGCCGTGCCAACAAGGAAGACTTGTGGGACACCTACAAGGACGTGGCCAAGCCCTATATCCCGCGCCGCGATCGCCTGACCGTGCGCGAACGCGTCAGCGCCGAGGGCGAGATCTTGAGCGACCTGAACGAGGAGGACGCCTATCGCGTGGCCGCGGTGCTGAAGAAGCGCGGCGTCGCGGCGATCGCCGTCTGTTTCATGAATTCCTATGTGAACGGCACCAACGAAGAGCGCATGCGCGACATCCTCAAAAAGGTGATGCCGGATGTGCCTGTGTCGATATCGTCGCAGATCATGCCCGAGATTTTCGAGCATGAGCGTTTCTCGACCACCATGGCCAATGCGGTGGTCTCGCCGGTGGTGGTCGATTACGTCTCGCGGCTGGCGGACAAGCTGGCCGATGGTGGCTATGCGCGCGAGCTCTTGTTGCTGCACTCGGGCGGCGGCGTGATGACGACGCGCGCCGTGCGCGACTTCGCGGCACGGCTTGCCGGCTCCGGCATCGCGGCGGGCGCCATCGCCAGCCGTTTCATCGGCAACCTCTGCGGGTTCCCGAATACCATCGGCTTCGACATGGGAGGCACATCCACGGACGTGTCGGTCTCCTACCAGGGGGAGCCGCGGATCACCAAGGACTGGTATATCGAATACGGCTTTCCGATCCGTTTTCCTTCCATCGAGGTGCTGACCATCGGGGCCGGTGGCGGCTCTCTCGCCTGGAAGGACGAGGGCGGGTCGCTGCGCAACGGGCCGCAATCCGCCGGCGCCGATCCGGGGCCGGCCTGC
>JADQCD010000282.1 GCA_016278285.1 Actibacterium sp. | reverse complement strand
CAGAAGTCGATGCGCCGACTGGTGCCGCGCGGCCAGCCGGGCCACATCCTCGGTCAGTTCCGACAGGTCGCTTTCGCGGGCCTGCAACACGTCGGCGGCATCGCGCGCCGCTTCGGCCGCCGCCTCCAGCGCGTCTTCGTGGCCCTCGCCGGCCTTCAGCAACTGGGCCTGTTCCCATTCCAGCCGTTCGATGGTTTCGCCCGCGTCACGGTTCAGACCGGTCTCGCGCTCGATGTCGTGGCTCAATTGTCCGATTCGGGCGGTCAGGGTGTCGATGGTCTGGCGCGCGCGTGCCTCCTGGTCGCCCAGAGCGTCGCGCTGGACCTGAAGCCGTTGCAGCACCGCAGCCGCGATCGCCTCTTCCTCGCGCAGGGGGGGCAGGTTCGCGTCGGCTTCTTCACGGGTTGCCGCGGCCTGCCGCGCGGCGATTTCGACCCGACCGGCGGCGCGGGTGCGCTCTGTCAGTTCAGCGGTGGCGGCGGCGGCGGCCTCGTCGGCCTCTTTCCAGCGGCGATAGAGCAACAATCCCTCGGCGCGCCGCAATTCCCTGCCGATCTCGCGATACCGCGCGGCCTGGCGCGCCTGACGTGCCAGCGTGGCCAACTGGCTGGCCAGTTGCTCGATCACGTCATCGACCCGCGCCAGATTGCTTTCGGCTCCCCTGAGCTTCAGCTCGGCCTCATGGCGGCGCTGATACAGGCCCGAAATTCCGGCCGCCTCTTCCAGGATGCGGCGGCGCGCCTTGGGCTTTGCGTTGATAAGCTCGGCGATCTGCCCCTGCCGGACCAGCGCCGGCGAATGCGCGCCGGTCGAGGCATCGGCGAACAGCATCTGCACGTCGCGGGCGCGGACGTCCTTGCTGTTGGCCTTGTAGGCCGATCCCGCGTCGCGGGTGATGCGGCGCACGATCTCCAGCATGTCCTGGTCGTTGAAGCCCGAGGGCGCCAGCCGCTCGGTATTGTCCAGCGTCAGGCTGACCTCGGCGAAATTGCGTGCCGGTCGGGTCGAGGCCCCGGCAAAGATCACGTCCTCCATCCCGCCGCCGCGCATCGCGGTCGGCCGGTTCTCGCCCATCACCCAGCGCAGCGCTTCCAGAAGGTTCGACTTGCCACAGCCGTTCGGACCGACGACACCCGTCAGCCCGTCCGCGATCACCAGATCGGTCGGGTCGACGAAACTCTTGAAGCCGTTCAGTCTGAGCCGGGTAAATCGCAATTCGGGACCCTGCCTTGATTCCGGGTGATCCCCGAGTTTTCGGCTTGCGGCGTCATGAGTCAAGCACACACCCCACGATCTGGCGCATAACAGACGGTTATCCACAACATATCGACAGAATGCACCCATGTTGCGGAAATATGCCGCGGCGAATCCGACGGATTTTTCGTTGACCTTCGACGCGCAGGTCAAGGATAAACCGCCGCATGACGACTCGCCAGCCTCAGCGAAAAGGGCGGACATGACCATTACCGTGCGCACCGAAAGCCCGACCCGGCCGGACAGCCGCGCACTGATCGACGCCAGCCAGAAGGCCCTGCTGGAAGTCTACCCTCCGGAAGAATGCTTCAGCCTGAGTGCCGGGGAACTGGCAACGCCCAACACGCAGTTCCTGGTGGCGCGCGTCGACGGCCGGGCCCAAGGCTGCGTGGCGCTGGTGGACATGGGACAGTATGGCGAAGTCAAGCGTCTGTTCGTACGTCCCGAGGCGCGCGGGATGGGTGTTGGCCGGGCGCTGATGGCGGCACTGGAAGGGACGGCCCGCGATCTGGGCCTGACCTGCCTTCGGCTTGAAACCGGTCGCGCGCTCACCGCGGCGGCGCGTCTTTACCGGGAGTTCGGCTTCCGCGAATGCGGGACCTTTGGCCAATATCCCGAGATCCCAGCCTGCCTGTTCATGGAAAAGCGGATCATTGCCCGAGTCCGGCAGACCTGACCGTTTTCGCAGGCAAGACGGACTCATTCGTCACGCCGGCACAGCTCAACCCGCCGCGAGTCGGTCCTTCGCATTCATTCGGATTGGTGGACCTGACAGGACCAGAATCGAACCTTCTGTTCGAGGTTCTTGAGGAATGGGAACGCCATCTCGCGCATTTAGACCTTGACGGTCTGGAGCGCGCCCATGACGAACATTTAGTAACTTCAATAGCTTAGCGGACTGGCGGCTTCCTGACGCGCCGGAGCCGGTGATAGCGCCTGCTGCAACGCAGACATCAAAGAAACCCAAGCCCTTTTCACTGCGCCTGAGCTCCTGCAGCTGCAGCGTCAGATCGTTGCCACTCATGTCGCTGATCCGCACATTCACCGGCTGCGCCCCGTTCTCGGTCGCCACATGCGCGATCACCACAGGGTTCGCCGCCATGTCGAACGAGGCCGAGATGCCACGGCGGTTGCAGACCATGCCGGGCGTCGGTCCGATCACCGCGCTCGCGGTCGAGACGTTTGCGCCGCCGATGGAGCAGTTCCGACGCGGTCGCGACTTCGCCGCCTGGCTCGGTCTGGTGCCACGACAGCATTCCACCGGCGGAAAACAGAAGCTGGGGAAGACCTCGAAGATGGGACAGCGCGATATCCGGCGATTGCTGGTCATCGGGGCGACCGCTGTGATCCGCTGGGCCTCGCGGCGGGGTGCTCCCACGGGCTCCTGGCTGGCGCGGATGCTGGAACGAAAGCCGGTCCCGGTCGTGGCGGTCGCACTGGCCAACAAGATGGCGCGCGGCATCTGGGCGATGCTGTCGCGGGACGAGAACTATCGCGGTCCGGTGCTGATCGGCGCCTGATCCGGCGTCGAACGGGCAATCGGGCCTCCGAGTTGTGAGGAAGGCATGATCCGAATGGGCACATGATCGACATGATCCGGGTCGGGAAAACCAGAAACCTTCTCCGAGCCTCGAGCTCGCTCTTGGAGATTTGGCCCCGGTCCGCGCATCACCATCCCGGCCAGCGGCGCCATGTCGGCCGCACGAACAGGCCTGACAAAAGTACGCACTCGATCACATGTCCGGAAGATCAGAAATTCCTTGCAAACCGAGCGGCATCCACAAAAGAAGGTTCGGCGACAGGCCCATCCCCTCCGCCACTAATTTCGGCTTTCATCCATTTTTTAAGACTATTTTTCCGTGACTTATATAAAGTCAAAGCTCTGATTTCGTGCGATATTGCTACATTTCTTGCTCCACATATTGAGACCGACACAGCACCCACAACGGTTCGTCGAGCGCATGTTTGAACTTTGTCTATAGGCAGGCGCTTGTCTTCAGTGACGAGCGGAGAGTTATGTTGTCTTCTGTGCGGAGAGCAGCCACTCGCTGCGCGATTCGAAAATTTAGCGCACGCAGAAAACGGACACGCAGCCATTAGGCTTCTGATGATTACACCTCTATTGGCTCCAGGGGAATCGCAGTTGGCTTTCAAGCTCTGAGCTAACCCTCTTGCGGCCGGGCGCTTGATGGATTCTGCGTGGGACGATTCACCCTACGGAGTTTATCGCCACCATGCATATCTTCCTCTCTGCCTTCGAGGACATCCCTGATCCTCTCCGCGCTGAGCGCGATCGAACAGCTGCATGAGCGGGCAAAGCAGGGCTGCGGAGGATCACGACATGAGATATCCGATACTGTTCGCCGTTTTGCTGGGGACCGTCGTACCGGTGGCCGCACAGGACGACGCGGTCTATGGTGGCCGTGCCGTGGCGGTAACCGAAGACATCACCCTGACTGGTGGAGAGGAGCTTTTTCGCGGCCTTTGCCAAGGCTGCCATCAACCTGACGGCGGCGGTGCGGAAGGTGCGGGCAATTATCCCGCGCTGGCCGGAAATCCGAACCTCGCGTACCCGGAATATGCCATCTCCGTGGTGGTGAACGGGCAGCGCGCGATGCCGCCCTTCGGCGACCTGCTGGAAGACGGGCAGGTTGCGGCGGTGGTGCGATTCATCCAGACCCACTGGGGCAACGAGGCCGAGATCAAGGCCAGCGCCGATCTCGTGGAAGACGCACGCCCTTGAATTGCCCGCCTGCAGCAAGCAGGATCAACCGGACGCAAAAGCCTCGCTTCGCCGCAAACGCGCTGTCAATCGCGCCCTTAGTTGCGGGTCTTGCTCAAGCCCTCTACCTTGCCCGGGTCGGGGATGCGGGGGCATTGCATCGCCTGCGGCCATCCGCCCGCGAATTGGCGGTCGGGCACGCCACAGGGAGCGCCACAGTTGATATGAGTGATCCATGAAAGTCGATACCGTCATCGTCGGATCAGGCAGCGCGGGTCTGTCCGCCCTGCGGGAGGTGCGTCGTTAAACTGACGACTTCCTGCTCGTGAACGACGGCCACTGGGGCACCACCTGTGCCGCGGTGGGCTGCATGCCCTCGAAGGCGCTGATCGAGGCGGCGACAGCCTTTCACCGGCGCCATACCTTCGACGAGTTCGGCATGCGGGGCGCCGAGGCGTTGCACGCGGACATTTCCGCGGTCCTCGCTCGCGTGCGCCGGATGCGCGACGGCTTCGTGAAGGGGCCGGAAGCGGTGCCGGAGCAGCTGGGCGACCGCGCCGTATCAGGCCACGCTCGCCTCGTTGGTCCGGGGCGGCTGAGCCTTGCGATCGAGCGGCAGATGACCGTGGCCGACATCCTGGCGATGGCGTTCTATCATCCCGTTCTGGAAGAAGGCCTGCGCAGCGCGCTGCGCGACCTCGCAAAAGCCGTTGCCGGCGTTGGCGGATCGGACCTTTCGGACTGCCAGGCGATCGGCCATGATGCGCTGGATTGAATGCCGGACGGTCATCCCGCATCAGGACCTTCCAATTCATGATGTTTTCTTGCGCTTTGGAGTCCTTCAAATGGCTTCCGAATGACACGCCCCTCGGAAACCAAATTGCCACTGCTGATCGATGCACCGTCCGAGGGTTAGTTGCGCATGCCGGATGCCGAGTTCGAGGCGATCTTGGCCCGGGCCGACGAGGAAAGCGTCAGGCGCGCGCTCGCAGATGTGGGGCTCGACGGCGACGAGGCCGCGCTCGACATTCGCGATCTGCGATCGCTGGCGGACTGCATTCGTCTGGTGCGCCGCACAGCGGTGCGGACCGCCGTCAGCATGATCACCACGGTCGTGACGCTGGCGCTGAACGGGGGCAGGGCAACAAATGTCGAGAGCTTTCGTGTGAGCGGGCTTTCCAAGGTCAACTTTCCAGCTTCCTTCCATACATGAACTGCAGCAAGCGGTTCAGTGATCCACGCGATCAAAAAAATGACGCCGCAGACTGCTCTGGATCAGTCCAGTAAGTGAAATAACGCCTATAATCGGGAAACGTTCCGGCCGATCGAGGCCGGCCCTCAGGCCCCGGCTTGAATGCGAAACCGATCATGACCAGTGCCAACGATGTCTCCGGAACCGCGGCGCTGGCCGTCTGCGAACCGCTGCAGCCTGCGCTTAACGATCAAGAGGTGCTGCCGGAGAAAGAGGTCTTGGGCATCTTGCAGGATGCGGCAACCGCACATGAAAACGCCCCCTCATCCTTGTCATGCGTGACGCAAGCACGCGTATCCGTTCAGGCCCTTGGTGAAGACGGCGGCCGATCTCACTCACTCACGGTCCCGCACGACCCAGGCGGACACGATCCGACCACCGCCGCTGCCCGCAATAAATGGCGTGGCGGGCAGCGGCTCCCTTCTAACCCGGGAGCCTCTGAAGGTCATAAGACAAGGGCGGGGGGACGGCTGCAAACGCGGTCATGTCCACATTCGGGGCCATCGGCAACTTTGTCATCATGCTCATCATCGGACTCTACGTGGCGCTCGATCCCGCGACGTATCGACGTGGCCTCGTGTGCCTTCTCGCGCCGTCAATGCGTGCGGAGGGCGAGGAAGTGCTGCGCAAGGCGACCGACGCGTTGCAGAACTGGCTGGTGGCGCAACTCATGGCCATGACGGTGGTGGGCGTGCTGACCTGGCTTGGTCTGTGGCTTATTGGCGTGCCGCTCGCGCCGATCCTCGGCCTGATCGCGGCGCTACTCGCCTTCATCCCCAATATCGGCCCGATCATCGCCGCCGTGCCCGCTGTTCTTCTAGGCTTCTCCGACGGCCCGATGACCGCACTGTTGGTCATCGGCGTCTATGTGGCCGTGCAGGCGCTCGAAAGCTACGCGATCACACCCCTGATCCAGCGAGAGCGGGTGGCGCTGCCGCCGGCATTGATCGTATCAGTGCAGTTGCTCATGGGCGTGCTGTTCGGAATTCTCGGGCTTGCGCTCGCGACACCGATGGCTGCGTTGGGCAAGACCTTGGTCACGGAGGTGTACGTTCGGCGCTTCCTGAATAACGAGACAGCCGAAGATAGCGAGGGCCCGGGTCCGACGACATCAACGTGATCGTCGTCGAGGTCGATCAGGGCCTGAGCTGGCCGCCCACCCAGGACAAGACCGAGATGACGGACCAGGTCCTGAAGGCGCCCGGTCCGCCGCGCGTATGGATCAGCACCCTATCATCAACCAGCTCGACCCGTTCCGCCTTCAACCCTCCGGGCAGGAACGCCCGTCGATCCATTCCCAATGCCATGGGCAACCTCCCGCAAAGATTGCCGAAATGTAGCGCCGCGACGATTCAGCTGCACCAAATATGCGCCAGACCCCCCGTTCCGGGCCGAACCACGGAGAACGCGTTCGTCGTTCTGTTGATGGGGTTCCATCCTGCTCGGAAGCGGGCACCTCCGGCAGACCCGGCGCGGTTCAGATCTCCTCGCGCAACTGCGCATAAGTCAGGGCGGCGAAGATGCCGGTGCCACCCAGCACGTTGCCGACCAATGCCGGCAGAATACCGCCGAAGACCGCCGCGGCGATTCCCAGTTCGCCCCGGGCGACGAGAATGAACAGCTCGGTCGAGCCGGCCACGACGTGCGACATGCCGCCCAGCCCGATGGTGTAGGTCACGATCGCGATCATCAGGACTTCGCCCGCACTCTCCATGCGCGGCAGGATCCAGACCAGTGCGGCGATCAGGAACCCGGCGGGAATGCCCCAGGCGAACTGTTCGAACATCGTCGCGGCGGCGTAATGGCGGGAGACGGAGAGGATGCCCTCGAGCCGAGCCTCCGGCACGACATGACCGAAGACAAGCACCAGCGCCGCTGCCAGACAGCCGAACAAGTTCGCGGCAAAGACGATGCTCCACAGTCGGGCGATCCGAAAGAACGTCGCCCAGATCGGCGCAAGGAAAAGCTGCAGGATAGGGGTGATCGTGTTCTCGGTGAACAGCTGCATCCGGCCGAGGATCACGATCAGGAAACCGACTGTGTACCCGAGGTTCGAAACACCCGCGGTCCAGTCCGCATCCGGCAGGATCGAGGCCAGATACCCCTTGCACAGGACCGAAGTGCTGATCGCCAGACCGGCGGCGACGCCCGACCACCACAGCGCGCTCACAGGCCGCGCCAGCGCATGCTCACCCTCGCGACGGATCGTCTCGAAGATGACCGACGGCGGGACGTCTCCGTGGTCGTCTACCTGCTTTTCTTCATCAGCATTGAGGTTCGCTTTTTCCGACACGAGTCTTGATCCTCCATTACCCGGTCCCCGGCCTGTCGGGGAAAGGGCACAAGTGCATGCGACAAGAATGAGGGAAAAGCCGTCGCTTTGTGCTGACGCAGATCAATGCGGGCCCATGAGGGCAGGCGCAGACTTACATGGTAGAGCTAGTCGGTGTCACCGCGGCTTTGCTGCTTCGAGTCGCTCACGGCCGCGTGAACCCATCGGTGGTGAGCCCCGAGGTGTCGCTAACGCCGATCAGTGCGCCGGGCTTCTGTCTCCGGCAGGCTGGGTTCTGTCGCCAGTCCAGACGACGCAACAATTGGAGAGATGTCACATGATAGGCTATGTCGCCAATATCGAAGACCTGACGGAAAAGAATACCGAATTCCGGCGCGTGCTCTATTCAGGCTCGAAGCTGCAGCTGGTCCTGATGTCCATCAAGCCGGGTGAAGAAATCGGCGGCGAGATTCATGCCGATACCGACCAGTTCTTTCGCATCGAAGACGGCAAGGGCATGGTCGTGATCGACGGCGTGACCCACAAGGTCAAGGCCGGCGATGGCGTCGTCGTGCCGGCGGGAGCCCATCACAACGTGATCTGCACCGGGCATAACGTGCTCAAGCTCTACACGATCTACGGACCTCCGCATCATCGCGACAAGCTGGTTCAGAAGACGAAGGCCGAGGCGGATGCCTCCGATGAGGCTTTCTCGGGTGAGACCAGCGAGCAGGCGCCCGAGGTCGTTCGGGTCCAGGCCAATCCGGCCAGCCCCCTTGCGCTTTGAAAGATCCGCCGCAAGCGACGTGGACTGGCATCCGAACCACTCGAAACCACGGAGGACAACATGGGAGACGACAGCAAGACAGCCAAGGGCGCATCCGCTGCCGGTGATTACGAGGCGATCAGCGAGCAACTGGCCGCCCTGCAGGAAGACATGTCGCGGCTGGCAGAGACCGTCGGCGCGATCGCGGAACGTCGTGGCAGAAGCATGGCTGCGGACATCGCGGAGGGCCTTGGCGAAGCGAAGCATTATGCCGAGGCCAGGGGTCGCTCTGCCGAGGCGCAGCTGGAGGCGTCCGTTGCAGCACACCCTTGGATGACGATCGGCCTCGCGGCGGTCGCGGGTTTTCTGATGGGCGCCCTGTCGCGGCGTTGATGGGTATTCTTGATGACATGGTGCGCAGCATTGGCCGAGATGTCCGGATGGACGTTCGGAAACTGCTGTTGTCGGTCCTGCTGGCCCTGGCTGGCGGACTGATCGGTGCCACGGGCGTCGGGTTCCTGACGGCCTGGGCCTATCTCACGCTCGGCGCGGCCATCGGGCATGGATCCGCGGCACTCCTGATTGGCCTGGGATACCTTGTGCTGTCGGCGGGCCTCGTGTTCCTCGCGCACCGGCAGTTGTCGAAACATGACCCGGGTGACCCGTCGAGTACGCAGCCCGGGGCACAGGGAAATGAGGCAACCGATGCCGCCTCCGAGATCGCCTTCACCGCAGCGTTTGTCCTGGCCCGATACCTGGGCAAGGACAAGCGGGACTGACAGCGCACCCGCGACCGTCTCATCGAGGGCGCGAGGTCCGGCATCGTGCAGGCGCACGACACCCCGAACGGCAATCCCATCAACCGGCTCTCATGCAGGGCGCGACTTGACGGGCCACCGGCCCCGGACTGACCGGCGCCGGGGTGGCACGGGTGCAAGGGAATGTCCCGCGTTGATGTGGATCAGCGACGAACCTCTCTCGGCCATCGTATTGTGCAAGGATTGAGGTCGCTTGCGCGCCATTCCGTCGCGATGCGCAGGAGCGGCCAAGAAGGAGTCTCGATGCTCAACGATCCCTACGAAGCCCTCGGCCTCAAGAAGACCGCCACGGCCGACGACATCAAGAAGGCGTATCGCAAGCTGGTGCGCACCAGCCACCCGGATCTTCACCCTGATGACCCGGGCGCCGAAGCGCGGTTCAAGGCCATCTCCGCCGCCTACGACATCCTCAAAGACCCCGAGACCCGGGCGCGCTACGATGCCGGCGAGATCGACGGCCTCGGCGCAGAGCGTCCGCAGCGCCAGTATTACCGCGATTTCGCGGATGCGGCGGATAATACCTACCAGCAAAGGCGCGGGTTCGGACCGGATGCGGATCCGGCGGATATCTTCGCGGAAATCCTGCGCAATCGTGCGCGGCAGCCCGGGAACGATTTTGGCGGCGGCGGGTTTTCGGCGGCAGGCCCGGACCTGCGCTATTCGCTCGAGGTGCCCTTCCTCGATGCGGCGCGGGGCGCCGAGACGCGGATCACCTTGCCGGATGGCCAGAGCCTTGCGGTCAGGATCCCGCAGGGCACCGAAGACGGCCAGACGCTGCGGCTGCGCGGCAAGGGGGCGCCGGGCCTGGGTGGCGGGCCTGCCGGCGATGCGCTGATCACCGTCTTCGTCCAACCTCACCCGGTGTTCCGGCGCGAGGGCGACGACATCCTGCTGACGCTGCCGATCACCATCGACGAGGCCATTCTCGGCGGCAAGGTGCCGGTTCCGACAATCGACGGCCGCGTCAGCCTGACGGTCCCCCCGGGCGCAAGTTCCGGGCAGGTGCTCAGACTGCGCGGACGTGGCATCGCGCATCCGCGGGGCAAGACGAAGGGCGATCAGAAGGTCGAGCTTCGGATCGTCGCGCCACCGCAGACCGATGACGGTCTGCGCGATTTCCTCGCGGAATGGCGCAAGACACACGCCCATGATCCGCGAGTCGACCTGATGAAGAGGGCCGTGACATGACAGACCTGTTTACCGAGGCAGACGTCGTTGCCACCGTGACGCGGCTGACGCGCGCCCAGCTTTACCAATTCATGGAGAGCGACCTCGTCCGGCCGCAGCGTGACGCCACCGGCTATGTCTTTCGACGCATCGACATCGCTCGCCTGGAACTGCTATGTGACCTCTCGCAGGACCTCGACCTCGACGAGGCGGGCCTCGGCATCGTGATCTCGCTCATCGACCAGTTGCACGCCGCGCGCCAGGAACTCGCAACCCTTGCCCGCGCGATAGATGCTCTGCCGACCGACCTGCGAGCCAGGCTCACAGCCGAACTAGGGCGGCTGTGAATGATCTCTTTCGGAATCCAGATCCACGACCTGGCCGTTTGCCGCGGAGACCCGGCATCGGAATGGCAGACTGGAGGAGTTCCCGCTCGACGAGATTGCGCCTGGCGATCGGCTCCTGATCCGGCAGGGCGACGTGGTGCCCGTGGACGGCCATGTGGCGTCCGATGCGAGATGTTTCCGTGCTGGTCGTCGCCACGCCGTGTTCGCTGGTTCTGGCCGTGCCCGTCGCGCTGCTGGCCGGCCTCTCGCGCGCGGCGGATCGCGCTGACGGAGCCGGCGACTCCGAAACCACTGCCGGTCCTCTCGGTACAGGCCGACATTGCACAAGGAGCCACGCCATGAGCCGCCTCTCGCATTCCGAAATTCACATGGTGCATCGCATCGGCTGGCTGCGGGCGGCCGTTCTCGGAGCCAACGACGGTCTCGTCTCGACCGCGAGCCTGATTGTCGGCGTGGCGGCGGCCGGGTCGGGAAAGCCCGAGGTGTTGATCGCGGGACTTGCCGGGCTCGTGGCCGGTGCGATGTCCATGGCGGCGGGCGAATACGTCTCGGTCAGTTCCCAGACCGACGCAGAGCGAGCGGACATCGCGCGCGAGACCCGAGAACTCGAGGAAACTCCGGAGGCCGAACTCGAGGAACTGACCCGGATCTATGTCGACCGCGGGCTCGACCGCGATCTGGCCGCGCAGGTGGCCCACCAGTTGACAGAACGCGACGCGCTCGGATCGCATGCCCGTGACGAACTTGGAATATCGGAAACCGTGACCGCGCGCCCAATCCAGGCGGCGCTGGTATCGGCGCTTACCTTCGCCGTGGGCGCCGCGCTTCCGCTGATCGTCGCGCTGCTTGTGCCGGAAGCGCGGATCGGTCTTCTGGTGGCGGCATCGTCGATCGTTGGCCTCGCGATCCTCGGTGGATTGGGCGCGTCTGCTGGCGGAGCCGGCATGGTTCGCGGAGCCGCGAGAGTTACGTTCTGGGGTGCGCTGGCCATGGGCGCGACAGCCGCCATCGGGGCGGTGTTCGGGGTTACCGTGGGGTAGCCGCTTCGGTCTCAGGATAGAGATGTGGTGGATGCCGCACGCCCCTGACGGCATCTCTATGTGCCAGATTTGCGGTGGCAATGAACAAGTTGAAGGAGAACACATCCAAGGGAAAAGTCACGAGTATCGCCGTCGATCTCGAAAAATGCTTCACTCAACCTGAACGGAGACGTGGTGGACGATTCCGTGTCGCTCCGGAAGAACTGTCCCAGCTGCAATTCGCCTGGTTTGCTCGCAGTCGCGACAGAACCGAATGACTATGAAACCATCGGTCTGATCAAATAAAACAACGACTTAGGCGGCGGAGAACGTCCGATTCCAGTCCCATCCCCTCCGCCACTTGCCCTAGCGAAAGCGTTCTCCCGATCCGGCTGCGGCCGGATTTTGGCGTTGTATTCGAGGGTTATGCGGGTTGGGCTGAGCACTGGCAGTGGCACCGGGTGGCCCGGAAGCGGTCTCCCAGGGCCGATATTCTCCGGACCTGATGACTGCGCGGATTTGGTGAATTTCTTATAAGTTCATGTAGACGCTGAGGAAATTCAAGCCACTGAAATTGCTTGGATTGAGGTCGCGTTTGCGTCTGCTGCGACCGGGTTCGGAAGTTCCCAAGTCATGGCCCGTTCCAGCTTCTGCGTCCGGCGCTCTCAGCCGAACGGCAATGCAGCTGGCCAACCACGACCGGACTGACCAGATCATGAAAATCTACTGTCTCCTTGTCGAGCGGGCCTCCGGCAACCGCGAGGGCGCACACTCGTCGGTAAGGTGGTCGTCAGTCGTCATCAATTGATGACATAGACACGCCGGAAGGAGCCAGTGGTTTGTTACTCGACGTGCGCTAGGCATGCATTTAAGGAGTTTCGGCAGTATTTTAGGACCATTGCGGATCAACCGCCTTTTCTACGCCGCATGATCTGAGCGAAATGATGCGGCGAGGTTTGGTTTGGGAGCATATTCCGATGGCTTCATGCACGAGGTTTGGGACATGTTCACTTCGAATGTGCGGGGCTCTGGTCTCGTTTCCGATGCTCGATCTGAAGCTCCTGTTGCGCACTCCACTCCATCGGAAACGGGTCCAACACCCGCGCCAGTGTAACCTCTGGCCCCTGCTTCCCGTCCAAAATCGCCACAACGATGTCGGGAGAAAGCAGCGTCAGGCGCAGGACCCGGGTCATGTAGGAGGGCGCAATTCCCTCGCGCTCGGCCAGTTCCGCGATGGTGGCGAATTCCCCCGACTCCAGTATCCGTTTCCAACGGAACCTGCCCATGACCGATCACGAGCGCGAGAGCGGTTTCACACGCGGCGACGTGGCCCGGGCGACCGGATGCAACATCGAGACGATCCGCTATTATGAGAAAACCGGCCTGCTGTCCGACCCGCCCCGCACGGCCGCCGGCTACCGAATCTATTCCGCCGCGCACGCCACGCGCCTGCGCTTCATCCTGCGCGCCCGCGAACTCGGGTTCTCGATGGAGGACATTCGCGGGCTGATGGGGCTCGAAGACGGCGCCGCGCCGACCTGCGCCGAGGTCAAGGTGCGGACGGAGCGCCACCTTTCCGATGTCCGCGCGAGAATCGCGGATCTCCGGCGTATCGAAATCGTCCTCGCTGCAACCGCATCCAGATGTTCGGGCGCCGAAGTTCCCGACTGTCCGGTGCTCGACGCGATTTCCAACCCGGCCGACCCATGACACCTCGCGAAACCATCCTCACTGCCCTGCACGCGCGGCTCAAGACGCTGCCCGCGACCGCGCTGCGCGGCGAAGTGCTACCCCCGAGCGCGTCCCGGCCGAGGGGCTGCTGATCCTGCGCTACGGCGAACCGGGTGCGCCGGAGGTCACGTTGTCGCCGCTCGCCTACCCACCTCGCCACGCCAAAGCGCACGGGCGGCGATCCCTTGCGGTTGGCTTTCTGCTGGGCACATGGACGGCGCAAGCTGATCAAGGCCAAGCCGAAAAAGGGCTCGCCCATCGTCGACGAGGCGCTGGTGCGCATCGCTGCGCTCTACAAGATCGAGGACAGCATCCGTGGTTCCGCGCCTGATCAGCGCCAGGCCGTCCGCCAGGAATTGTCCCGCCCTCTTGTGGATCAGTTCTTCGCCTGGCTGGCCGCACAGGCCGCACCCCCGCGTTGCGCCCCAAATGGGCGGGTCTGACGGTCGTGATCGGTTCGGATAGAAATTCGGATTGAAAACGGTTTTCTGTGCAAGGAGATCGTTCATGCCGGAGGAGTTGGCGCAATTCGGGAAACAGGCTCCGGCGCGGGTTAGGGTTGACATGCCGTTCGATTTCTCCCCCAATCCAGAATTGGTATGGAAATTGTCATGCGTTTCCCGCACGGGGCCCAGGCCGGCGGCGAACCTGAAGGATTTGAACTTGGAGCAGAGCATGCAGCCTTTCGACGGTATCCGCGTTCTCGATCTTACGCATGTGCTCGCCGGCCCGTTCGCGACTTATCAGCTCGCGGTTCTGGGGGCGGACGTCATCAAGGTGGAAAACCCGTCGGATCCCGACATGGCCCGCGAATGGGGGCCGGAGCCTGCCCTGAACGGCAAGCGGATGGGTACGGCATTCCTGACCCAAGGCGGAAACAAGCGCGCCATCGCGTTGGATCTGGCGACCGACAAGGGGCGCGAGGTTCTGCTGAAACTGGTCGAAGATGCCGATGTGCTGGTGGAGAACTACCGTCCCGGTGCCCTCGAGAAACTGGGTCTCGGTCATGAGGTGTTGGCACGAGTGAACCCGAGACTCATTCATGTTTCCATGTCGGCCTTCGGTCAGGAGGGACCGCGCGGCGAAATGACCGCCTATGACTACGTGATCCAGGCCTCTTCGGGGCTCATGGCGATGACCGGCACGAAAGAGGTGAATCCGATCAAGTTCGGTCCGGCGGCGGTGGACTATGCCACCGGCACCACCGGGGCTTTCGCGATTTCCGCGGCACTCTTCCAGCGCATCCGGACCGGCAAGGGACAGCGGGTGGACCTTGCCATGATGGACGTTGCGATGGTGCTGATGAGCCTGGACCTGACTGCGCTGACCCGCGCCGGGGTGGAGCCGGAACCGTCGGGAAACCTGACGGTTCAGGCCACCTGCAACGCGTATCCAACCAAGGATGGGCTGGTGATGCTGGGGGCGAGCAACATGAAGCAGTATCGGCGACTCTGGCAGGCACTCGACCGACCCGACATGATCCGAGACAGTTACGCGGCGCGCCAGGAGGTCTTCGACGAGGAGGTGGCGCTTCTGACCGACCTCATGCTGACCCGCACGGCGCGGGAGTGGGAGGACTTCCTCCAGTCCCGGCATGTGCCGGCCGCCCGGGTGAGGCGGATGCCCGAAGCCTTTTCGGATCCACAGTTCGAAACACGCAATGTATTCGCCGAGATCGATGATGCGGAGACTGGCACACTGACAGTTCCGCTCAATGCCTTCAAGCTGGCTCATGGCGGGGGGCGTCTGGACCGTGCTCCGCCAAGGGTGGGCCAGGAATCCGAGGAAATCCTGCGCGAAATGGGTTATGATGAGAGTGAGATTCCCGCGATCCTGAATGCCTGCCGATAGCAGGACCCGCACCCGGGAAAATTCGGTGCAACGGCATTAGTTGTTGACTCCGGTGCCGCGATCGAAAAAATTGCTCGGAAATAGGTGCGTGAATGGTCCTGATTTGGGCTGAAAGAGATGCTGGGGGCTTTCGTGGACGAGATAACCGAGATCCGGCTGGTCGGATTGAAGCACGACCTGCCCGAGGGCAGGGCATATGGTGCATCCATGGGGCTTGCGACCTCTCGGCAGACGGGCCTGGTCTTTATCGAACTTGCGGACGGAACGGTCGGCGTCGGCGAGGCCTGGGGGCCGCCCGGTGTCAGCGCCGCGTATCTCGATCTGATACGGCACTATTTCATCGGCTGCAGTGTCTTCGCCTTCGAGCATGCGGTCGATCTGATCCTGTCGCGCCACTACCATTTCGGTATCCAGAACCAGATGATGTCGGTGATATCCGGGATCGACGTGGCCACGCGCGACGCGGCCGCGAAGCGTTTGGGGGTACCGTTGCACGCCCTGATCGGGGGCGCCCGCGAGCTTGAGGTGCCGATCTATGCTTCGGGGGGTTACATAACGGCCGAGCCCGAAGCCGATTTCGAGGCGCAGATGGCAAAGATCGAGGGCCGCGGGTTCGATTCCGTGAAGATCAAGATCGGGATTTCGCCGGCGTCGGACGAATGGCGCGTGGCCAAGGCGCGCGAAGTTCTGGGCGACGATGTCGAGCTGTTGGTGGACACCAATTCCAACTATACCGTGGACGTTGCGCTGGAAAGCATGCACCGCATCGAGAAATTCCGCATCGGCTGGTACGAAGAGCCCCTCCCGCCGCTGGATTTCGATGGGTATGCCGAGTTGCGCCGCCGCGCACCTATCCCGGTGGCGACGGGTGAGGCGCTCTATACGGCGCATGATTTCAAGCGACTGGCCGACATGCGCGGCGCGGATATCCTGCAGCCGGACCTGTCGCTTTGTGGTGGATTGGGGCAGGGGCGCCGGATTGCCGATATCGCCCGCCTGTCCCACCTGCGCCTGTCACCGCATGTCTGGGGTTCGGCTGTCGGGCTGGCCGCGGCGACCCATTTCGTTGCTTCGCTCAGCGGATACCCCCATGCCGGAAACTGTCCGAAACCTGCGTTGGTGGAGTACGACGTGGGCGAGAACCCGTTGCGCGACGACCTGCTGAAAACCCCGATCGCGATCAAGGATAACAAGCTGCTCGTGCCCGACGGGGCCGGGCTCGGGGTCGAGCTGGACGAGGATGCGCTCGCGCGTTTTTCTGAATGATGGAGGTGGGGCTGTCGACGCAAACAGACCATTCGACTGCCGGGCCCGGTGAGAGCATTCTCGAGATCAGCGATCTCAAGGTGCATTTCGACGTGGACGACGACAAGGTTGCCAAGGCCGTCAACGGGGTCAGCCTGCGGGTCGATGCCGGGGAGACGCTGGCCGTGGTTGGCGAGTCGGGCTCGGGGAAATCGGTGACAGGGTTGACCATATTGCGCATCCTGATGCGCACGCCTGCGCGCATCGTTGGTGGCGAGGTGCTGTTTACCCGCAAGGACGGCCGGAAGGTGGATCTCTTGACACTTTCCGAGAAGGAGATGAGCGGCCTGCGGGGCAGTGAAATCTCGATGATCTTCCAGGACCCGATGTCGTCGCTGAATCCCGTTTTTCCCGTCGGCGAGCAGATCGCCGAGGGATTGCGCCTGCACCAAGGTCTGCAACGCCGCGCCGCCCGGGCCCGTGCTATCGAATTGTTGGAGCTTGTCGGTATCGCCGAACCCGAAAGCCGGGTGGATGAGTTTCCGCATCAGCTTTCGGGCGGAATGCGGCAACGGGTGATGATCGCCATGGCGCTGGCCTGCGCGCCGCGGCTTTTGATCGCGGATGAGCCGACGACTGCTCTGGACGTTACCATCCAGGCGCAGATCGTGGATCTATTGAAATCGCTGAAAGAGCAGACGGATATGGCGATGATATTCGTTACCCATGACCTGAACCTTGTCTCTGAAATCGCCGACCGTGTCGCGGTGATGTATTGTGGCCAGGTCGTGGAGGAAGGCGACGTCAACGAGGTTCTGGAACGACCGCGGCACCCCTACACACGCGCATTGATGGCTTGCATGCCACAAGTGGACCCCGACACGCAGGAGGTTTTCGTCGAATCCATCCCGGGGCGTATCGCCAACCCGCTTTCGCCACCCGAAGGCTGCAAGTTCAACCCGCGATGCGACTATGCGACCGATGCATGCCGTGCTCAAGAGATCGCGCTTCTGAATACCGGCCAGGGCCACATGGCCCGCTGCATCCGGTGGGAAGAACTGGCATGAGTGCAGGACCCATATTCGACGCACCCCCCGAGTCCGGGGCCCCGCCGCTGGTCGAAGCGCGCGGCATCGTCAAGCATTTCCCGATCCGGCGGGGCCTGCTTGGGCGGACCACGGGGCATGTGCGCGCGGTGGACGGCATAGACCTGTCGGTGGCCGCGGGCGAGTGTTTGGGCGTCGTCGGCGAATCCGGATCGGGTAAGTCCACTCTGGGGCGGGCGTTGCTGCGCTTGATCGAGCCCACGGCCGGTGACATCCGGTTCGAGGGGACGGATGTGGTCGCGCTTTCCCCCGAGGCGCTGCGCGCTTTCCGCGCGCGGATGCAGATGATTTTCCAGGATCCCTATGCCAGCCTGAACCCGCGCATGAAGATCGGTGCATGTCTGCGCGAAGTGATCCGGCTGCACAAGGTGTGCCCCCCGTCAGAGATCGAAGACCGCGTCGCGGAGGTCCTGTCGCGCGTCGGGATGAGCCCGGATCACGCCGACCGGTATCCGGCGGCCTTTTCGGGGGGGCAACGCCAGCGGATCGCCATTGCCCGGGCGCTGGCCGCCGGGCCGAAATTCATCGTGGCGGACGAGCCGGTCTCGGCACTGGACGTGTCAATCCAGGCTGAGGTCATCCAATTGCTGCAGGAACTGCGTCGGGACCTGTCGCTGGCCACGCTTTTCATCAGTCACGATCTTTCGGTGGTCGAGGTTGTGGCCGACCGCGTTCTGGTGATGTATCTTGGGCGGGTAATGGAGGCGGCGCCGGCTGCCGAACTCTTCTCGCGTCCCAGCCATCCTTACACGCGGGCGCTGCTTTCGGCGGTGCCAAGCCGTCGGCCCAAGCCGGGGCGCACCGTGCTTAAAGGGGAGATTCCAAGCCCGTCCCGACCGCCTTCGGGCTGCGTTTTCCGGACGCGTTGCCCGCATGCGCTGCCGGATTGCGCCCAGGACCGGCCGGAGCTGCGGCAGGCGGGCAGCGATCATTTCATTGCCTGCATCCGCGATGACCTGGATAGAGGAAGCATGGCATGAGCGGCAAGATGGCTTTCGTTATCGGTGCACGTGGGTTTGTCGGCTCGAACACCGTGCGCAGGTTCCTCGCGGCGGGGTGGAAGGTCCATTGCTTTGGGCTGCCGACAGAGCACGACATGCTGGCCGATATCCGGGACCAGATCGACGAAACCGAAGGCTCGGTGGAGGACACCGCCGCCATGGCAACGGCCATGGCCGACAGCGACGCGCAGGTCGTTCTCAATTTCGCGGCATTCTCGGCCGGTGATGGCGGGCTTGCCAAGTCCGGGGAGATGGACGCGGATCGCGCCTTCGAGATCAATGTGAACGGGCTGCGCCGAAGCTTCGATGCCGCGCTGGAGGCTGGCGTCGAACGTGTGCTTTGGTCTTCTTCCACCACGCTCTACGGGTCTTCGGCGCACTATTCGGAGCAGCCGATCACCGAGGCTGCCGAGCCGCGCCCGCAGGGTATCTATGGGCTCACGAAGGCCATGGGCGAGCAGCTATCGGTCTGTTACCGTGATCGCCATGGTCTGGAGACCGTGGCTGTGCGCCTGCCACTCGTTTTCGGCCCCGGGCTTTGGTATCGCGGCGCGGCTGCGGCGCTGATGGAGATGTTGCAGGCCGCACGACCAGGGGCAAGACATGTCCTTATCGGTCCCGAAGATATGCTGGACCTGATGTACGTGCCTGATTGTGCCGAGGCATTTCTGGCCATAGCCGCGCATTCCGGTGCGGTGCCGGAACGGCTGAACATCAACGGCTTCACGACGCGCTATCCGGATCTCGGCCGTGCCGCGGAGGCGGCGATGCCGGGGTTCGAAGTGGAATTCGCGGGGCGGCCCGCCCCCGTCGTCTATCCGCTTATCAGCACCGGTCTCCTGGAGGCCGAGATCGGCTTTCGCCCGCGCTTCGGAGTCGAGGACGCCGTGCGTGATTTCATTGAACGGAAAAGGAGAGGGGATGCTTGAAAAGACCCTGAAATCCATGTGTTTGGAATTGCCGGAGCCTGCAAAGCCGGCGTTCCAGTACATGCCGGTGACGATTCACAACGGCGTGGCTTATGTAAGCGGGCAGTTGCCGAAGGTGGACGGCGAGGTTCGGGTTTTCGGAAAGGTTGGCGCCGAGGTCTCGTTGGAAGAGGCGCAGGAGTCCGCCCGCGTGTGCATCCTTCAAGGGCTGGCCTGCCTTGTCGACGCGATCGGCAATTCGGACCGGATCGAAAAGATCCTCAAGGTCAATGGTTATGTCGCCTCGGCGCCCGGGTTCAACCAGCAGCCGAAGGTGCTGGACGCGGCCTCTTTTCTTCTTGTCGAGGCGCTGGGTGATACCGGACGGCATGCACGCGCAGCCGTGGGCGTGGCCGAACTGCCGCGCAATGCCCCCGTCGAAATCGAGATGACCGTGGCGGTGCGGGCCTGAGCCCCTGCCGAGAGAGGAACGCCCTATGAGCGAGTGGTACGAGCTTTCCGAGATGACCTCGGTGGAATTTGCCGAGGCAAGCAAGAAGATCCGCGTCGCGCTGGTGCCCGTCGGCGCGACAGAGCAGCATGGCCCCAACCTGGCCATGGGCACGGACTATGTGATTGCACACCGCTTCTGCCAGCGGATCGCGGCGGCGATACATCCCAAGGCGGTCGTGGTGCCGCCGATACCCCTGGGCCTGTCGTATCATCACATGGGGTTTCCCGGCACGCTGTCGTTTTCGCCGGAGACGTTCTCGGCGGTCTGCTTCGACATCGCCAAGTCGCTAAAACACCAGGGCATCGATCACGTCGTCTTCGTCAACGGTCACAACGGAAATACCGCGCTGCTGAATGTCGCGGTGACGAAGATCCGCTATGATCTCGACATGCGGGCTGCGGTGGCCTTCTGGTTCCAGCAGGCCAGCGACATCGTGCGCGAGGCGGGACAGACCGAGCGGTTCGGCCATGCCTGCGAGGTCGAAACATCCGTCCTCATGGCTCTTCAGGGCGATATGGTGCGAGAGGATGCCCTCGAACCGGGCGACATGAAACCGGTCAAGCTGAAGCACGCGTTCAACAACCAGCCATTCTTTCATACCGTGCCGGTCCCGTTCCACGAGCAGACGGGCAACGGTGTATTCGGCGACGCCCGCCTAGCAAACAAGGAGACCGGCGAACGCATGGTTGCCGCCGCCGTCGAACGCACAACTGCCTTCATCGAAACCTTCATCGAAAACTGAGGAGGACACATCGGAGAAACAATCAACCACGGCGCGATTCCCGTTTGACCGCTTCGTGCGGCACAGGCCGAAACCACCCGAACATTCGGCAGGATTGCGACATCAACAGATATTGTTCGGGAACAACAGGGAGATTCGATATGCATAACAATTGCCTACTGTCGAACATACGCAAACTTGGCGTGGCAGCCGCAGTCGCTGTTTCTGCGCTCACCATGACGACCTCTGCCTTTGCACAGGACGCAAAACCCTACGGACCCGATCCCGAAGAGGAGATCCGCGGCGGCAATCTGATGGTTGGCTCGCTGGTCGAGCCGCCATCGCTTGATCCGTTCCACGACGGTTCGGATGGGCGGATCAGGGTCACGACGCTGGTCTATCAGGGGTTGTTCTATGAAGCGATGTCCGGGCCGGTGCCGCTCTTGGCCAAGAGCTACGAGGTTTCCGAGGACGGGCTGACCTATACCTTCAACTTGCGTGAGGGCATCAAGTTCCACACCGGGCAGGATATGACCGCCGCAGACGTCAAATATTCCTACGACTATATCCGCGACCCGGACAACGGGTCGCCCGGGGCGGGGGATTACACGACCGTGGAAAGCATCGAGGTTGTCGACGACTATACCGTGGTGTTCAATCTCGACCAGCCGAACGCGTCGCTGCCGATCACGCTGGGCAACAAGTATGGCGCCGTGGTTCCGGCCGGAACCTTCGATGATCCGGGCGCGCGCGCCGCGCTCAATCGCGAGAGCGTTGGAACCGGGCCGTTCAAGATCTCTGCCTTCGAAACCAACAGCTATCTGGAGCTGACCGCATTCGAGGATTACTGGCAAGAGGGCCTGCCGTATCTCGACGCGGTCACTTACCTGTTCATGCCGAACAATGCGGCGCTTCTGGTGGCACTTCGCAACGAGCGGATCGACTTCGCCCAGTTGGGCCGGCCACAGGATTCCCAGCAGCTTAAAGGGGTCGATCATCTCAATATCCAGCGCTGGGAGTCACTCGGCCAGAAGCCGCTTGATCTGGATTCGGACTACGGTCCGCTCCAGGACGTCCGGGTGCGTCAGGCGATCGCGCTGACCGTAGACAAGGAAGAGATCCTGCAGGCGTCGCTGGGCGGCTACGGGACGGTCATCCACACCATTCCGGCGGCCATGCAGGACACCTGGGGTGTTCCCGTGGAGGAACTGGAATTCCAGACCCGCGATGTCGAGCGCGCCAAGGAGTTGATGGCCGAGGCCGGCTATGCCGACGGGGTCGAGATGGACCTGACGACCATCAACGGTTACGACTGGATGGACCCTGCCGCCGTGACGCTGCGCGAACAGCTTTCGGAAATCGGGATCACGCTGAATATCAAGCGCGTGGATCTTGGGGTCTGGATCGATAATTTCCGCAACCACAACATGGGCCTGACGTTCAATGACTGGCCCACGTTGCCGGACCCCAACATGCTGTTCTTCCGGCATTTCCACCAGCGTCCCGAGGGTGCGGATTTCCGGAACTGGAACAACGAGGAAGCCTCGGCCCTGTTGCGCGAGGGGCGGAGCACCAGTGACCCGGAAAAGCGCAAGGAAATCTATGCCGAGTTCCAGAAGATCCTCGACCGCACCGTGCCCACGATCATGCTGTTCAGCGCCGATATCGTGACCGTGGCCAACGACAAGGTGCACAACCTCTACCAGCACCCGACAGGCTGGTATTTCGGCTTGGCCAAGACCCAGCTCGAGGAGTGACAACGAACGGGTCGCGTCGGCGGCCCGCAAACTTGGCCCCTCCCGGTCTGCCGGATCGGTGGGGGCCGTCTCCGGGTCCAAGCGGCATCATGACCGCGCACCCAAACCAGGAAGGGAAGCATGGGATCGTATCTCGTAAAACGCCTCGGGGCCTCGCTTCTGACGGCGATGCTGTCGAGTATCGCGGTATTCCTCGTGGTGCGGGCGGTGCCCGGTGACGTGGTGGCGCAGATGCTGGGGCAATCGGGCGGAAGCGGGTCGCAGGCCGAGGATGCGCTTCGTCGCTTTTTCGGTCTGAACCAGCCACTGCACATACAATACCTGGATTGGTTGGGGGGCGTGCTGAAGGGCGATCTCGGGCAGAGCTGGGTGCGTGGACAACCGGTCACAGAGGTCGTGCTCAAGGCGTTTACGGTGACCCTGCAACTCGGTCTCATGACACTTGCCTTCGCCACGTTCCTCGGCGTTCCGCTGGGCCTGATCGCAGGTCTGTACGAAGGGCGGCGCGTCGACACGGCAATCCAGGCATTCAATATCCTCGGATTGTCGGCGCCGGTCTTCTGGCTGGGCCTGATCCTTCTGATCGCGGTGTCGAGCCTCTTCTCGTGGTCACCACCGCTGATTTACCGCTCGCCGTTCGTGGACCTTTCGGACAACCTGGCGACGCTGATATTGCCGATCTTGTCCCTGGGGATTCTGCAAGCCGCGGCATACAGCCAGTTTACCCGGCAATGCGTTGTCGGCGCCTTTTCCGAGGACTATGTGCGCACCGCGCTGGCAAAGGGGCTGCCCATGCGCGTGGTCTTTTCCAAGCACATCCTGCGCAACATCATGATTTCCTTGGTGACCTTCATGGGGCTGATCCTGATTCAGATCCTCGGCGGTGTCGTCGTGATCGAGTCACTCTTCTCGCTGCCGGGGCTCGGGCGGCTTCTGATTACAGCAATCGAGGCACGCGACTACCCGGTGGTCCAGGGGGCTTTGCTGATGGTCGTATTCAGCGCCCTGATTGTAAATCTGCTGGTCGACATGCTCTATCACGTGATCGATCCGAGAGTGAGGGTTGACTCGTGAGCATGCAGACATCTCCACAGGGACAAGCCACACCGACCACTGCGACGATGGGCCGGTCACGCCGCGTTCTGAAACGGGCGCTGCGCTTTGGCCGCCGCGAGCCGTCCTTCGCGCTGGGACTTGTGCTGACGGCGCTGATCTTGTCAGTTGCGCTGTTCCCGGGTCTTTATTCACAGGTCTCGCCGACGGATATCGATACAACCGCCTCGCTGCAGGCACCAAGCGCGTCGCATTGGTTCGGCACGGATGAGTTGGGCCGCGACATCTATTCCCGGTCGATACACGGCACCCGGGTCACCTTGTCGATCGTTGCCGGGTCGATGATGATTTCGGCATTCTTCGGCGGCCTTCTCGGCGTGGTCGCGGGATACACCGGGCGGTTGACGGACATGATGTTCGGGCGCGGGATCGACGTTGTTTTGTCTTTTCCGCCGATCATTCTGGGCGTGATCATCAGCGGGGTTCTGGGGCCCAGCACCACCAACCTGGTGCTGGCCCTCTCCATCGTTTACATCCCTTCGTTCTTCCGTATCGCGCGATCCGGTGCAATCTCCGAGTCCTCGCGCACCTATGTCGAGGCCGCGCGGTCCGTAGGGCTGACCGGGCGCGCAATCCTGTTCCGGCATATTCTGCGCAACGTGATGCCGCTGATAATGCTGCAATACATGATCCTGTTTCCGCTTGTGCTTCAGATCCAGGCGGCGTTGGGATTCCTAGGGCTTGGGGTGCAGCCTCCGACGCCCGACTGGGGCGCGATACTGGAGCAGGGCAAGGATTACATCCTCTTCGCGCCGTGGATATCGCTGTTTCCCGGGTTGTTCATCATGATTTCCGCCCTGTCGGTCACACTGATCGGACGTAGCCTGCAGAAACGGATGAACTGATGATAGCGGGATCGCCAGTGTCGAGGACGAAGCGGGAAAGGCCGTCAGATGCCGTGCACAGATGCGAGGATCTCGTTGAGGTATCGCCGGATTCCGTGGCTGGCGTCGTCCGTTCGCCCGTCGCGCAACGCTTCGACAATGCGTTCGTTGGCATCCAGGGTCGTGTCTCGGACGTCATGGGGGATGGTGCCGCCGTCGCCGGCGCGCCCCCACTGGTCTTCGCGCCGCGAGCGAATGATGGCTTCGAAGATCTGGACCAGAAAACGGTTTCCCGTGGCCCGAAGCATCGTCAGGTGCAGTTGGTATTTCCATTCCTTGTATTCGGACCAGTCGCGCGCATTGCGAATGCCGTCGAGACAAGCCTCCATCGCCTCGAAATGGCTGTCGTCGGCGCGCTCCACCACCAGCCGGGGGATCTGTGGTTCCAGCAGAAGCCGCACCTCGAGGATTTCCTCAAGCGACAGGTTCATGCCCAACCGATTCGGCGGCCCGTCGGTCGTGGCCCGGCCGGCCACGAATGTTCCGCGCCCGACTTGCCGCGACACCGCACCCTCGCGCACCAAAACATCGAGCGCCTGGCGCACGGTGTTGCGCGCCGCGCCGAATTGTTCCGACAACTCACGTTCGGTCGGAAGCTTGCTGCCGGCTGCGAAGTCTCCGTTGCGGATCGCCTTCGTCATGGATTTGTAGATCGCCTCGCGATCCGCCGCGGCTTTTTGCCGGATATTGGTACGACCTGATGGCTTTGGACTATCTTCGAGCATTCGTTCTTCCGGTAAGTTGGCATGCAGGACGCACCTCGGTCGGCGCGGAACATATCGCGTGCGGCGCCTTGTGCAAGCAAGACAGCACGGTGATCGCGCGGAGCCCGGTATCTCGTTGCATGAGTGTTGCACCAATTCCCAAATTTAATACGGACCAATATAGCAATGGTTTTAAAGTGGTTGCAATAGTGGCCGATATCCATTTCCCTCGGCCGGAACGCGCGCCTCGGCGCACCCGATTCCCGCATGAAAGGGGACGATTGTGCCGGTAGGAAAAGCACGGCTCTTGAGGGGGGGCTCCAAGCTCGTCGACCTGCCAGCGGGCCACTGGCGGGCGATTTACCCCTGGCGGGGCTCGCTGAGCGTGACACGAAAGGATGGCTTGCAGGCAAACCTTCGGCCGGGCGAGGGGCAGCCGCTCGGACGCGCGGCGTGCCGGATCGAAATGCTGGAGCGTGACGGCGAGTATTTTCTCTGGGAAATCGATGGTCCAGAGGCAAGCCATGCAGAGGTGCCGGACGGTCTTGTCGAGCTTTTGCGCTATGACATGCCACGTCTGCAGGGTGAGAGCGTGGCCGAGGAACGAGAAGCCGCATTGCGTTTCGAGAGGGTCGACCTGAACGAAGGTGCTGAAACACCGCGCCATACGCACCGCGGGAGCGGCCTGCGGGTGCTGATCGATGGAAGCCTGGAGGCGGACATCGATGGCCATCGCCGTGACCTTCACCCCGGCGACGCCTGGCTGGAAAAAGGCCCCGGCGAAGCCGTGATCGGCCGCGCCGCGTCGGGCTGCCGCACCGCTTTCGTTCGCCTGCTGGTGCTGCCGGTCATCGCCGAGGGAGAGGATTCCTTCGTGCTTCTCGAGGATGACGACGCCCCCCGTCCCCGGCCTGCCGCCTACGAACGTTTCCATGAGGAAAGGGTTGTCCTTTGACGCAAAAAGACATGGCCGCCAAGAAAGCCCCGCGGAGCGGCGGAGAGATTATCGCCGACGGGTTGATCGCGAACGGCGCCAAGACACTGTTCGGAGTCCCTGGCGAGAGCTTTCTGGCATTGCTCGACGCCATTCACGACAGGAAGGAAGCGCTGCGTTTCGTTTCTTGCAGGCAGGAAGGCGGGGCCGCCTTTATGGCAGATGCCTACGCCAAGCTGACCGGAACCCCCGGTATCTGCGTGGTGACGCGGGGGCCGGGGGCCTGCAACGCCAGTATCGGCGTTCACACCGCGTATCAGGACTCAACGCCGATGATTGTTCTGATCGGTCAGGTCGCCCGCGGGCACCGGGAACGCGAGGCTTTCCAGGAGGTCGAGTTTCGGCACATGTTTGCGCCTTTTGCCAAATGGGTGACCGAAGTGGACTGTGCAGAACGCCTCCCCGAACACCTGAGTCACGCCTATCACCTGGCGCAATCCGGTCGGCCGGGTCCGGTCGTGCTGGCCCTTCCGGAAGATGTCTTGTCGGAACGCGCGGAGGTTGCGGACCTTCCGGCGCAGCGCCGTTTCGTCCCGGCGGCCGGGTCGATGGATGTCGAGGCCGTGCGCGAGGCACTGATGGATGCGAAACGCCCCCTGTGCATTCTCGGCGGGCCGGGCTGGACGAACTACGCCAAGGCGACCTTCGAGGATTTTGCCGGCCGGACCGACTTGCCAGTTGTGACGTCGCTGCGCTGCCAGGATTATTTCGACAATACCAATCCCGCCTACGTCGGCGACCTAGGGATCGCGGCGAATCCCGAGGTTGCGTCGCGGGTGCGGGACGCCGACATGCTGCTGGTTATCGGCGCCCGTCTGGGTGAAATGACGACGCAGGGTTATACCGCGCCTGCGCCTCCGCGAAGTGCACAGGTGCTTGCACACATCCATCCCGATAGCGGGGAGCTGGGGCGCGTTTACTATCCGGACATTCCGGTCGTTGCGGACATCTCGGCGTTTGCGAAGGCCCTTGCCGACCGCACCTTGCCCGAGAACGCGTCGCGGTCCGCCTGGGCTGCGGAGGCCAGGGCCAGCTACGAAGCGCTTCTTCCGCCGCGAAAACAGCCGGGCGCGCTGGATATGGGCGCCCTGATGACCGGGCTGCAGGAACGACTGGACGATGACACGATCATCACCAACGGCGCGGGTAACTACTCTGCCTGGATTCACAAGCACTTGCAATTCCGGCGTTATCGCACGCAACTTGCCCCGACCAGCGGGGCGATGGGGTACGGCGTGCCGGCCGCGGTCGCTGCCAAGATCGCCGCGCCCGAACGCAAGGTGGTATGCTTTGCCGGGGACGGTTGTTTCCAGATGAACGGCCAAGAGCTTGGCACGATCATGCAAAACAAGCTGGATCCCCTGATCATCGTGGTGAACAACAGGTCGCTTGGCACGATCCGCATGCACCAGGAACGCGAATACCCGGCCCATGTCTACGCGACCGACCTGGTCAACCCCGATTTCACGGTGTTGGCGCGGGCCTACGGCTTTCACGCCGAGATCCTGGAGCGCACCGAGGACATCCCGGCCGTGCTGGATCGCGCGCTGCGCACAGACGGACCCGCGCTCATCGAGTGCCGGACAGAGGTCGAAGGCATCTCTCCGCGCGGGACGCTCTCCGCGATCCGCGAGAACGCCTTGCGCCGCCAATCCACGCAAGACGCGTCGTGACGTGTGGAGCCCGAAGCATCGCGAGGGCCGCGAGATGGGGTAACCGAGGGGCGCCTCTGGACCTGTCGCGGTTTGGTGCCGCTCCTTTGATCACGTGATGTGCAGCAAAGGAGATGAACCATGGGCACAGTCAGGACGAATGAATTTCGCAAGGATGCGGTACGGATCGCGCTGACCGGCGGGCTTTCTCGGCGTCAGGTAGCGGATGATCTGGGGGTCGGCTTGTCGACCTTGAACAAGTGGGTGAACGCACACCGTGACACGGATGTGGTTTCTGCCGAAGACCGCGAGCTTGCGCTTGAGGACGAACGGCTTCGTCGCGAGATCCGGATCCTGAAGGAGGAGAGGGACATCCTAAAAAAAGGTGAGACCATTGTCCGCCATTGATGAAGTGGATGGCTCCCGCTTCCGGCATCGCAATGTGCCATGTTGGGTGCTGTGAACACGGCCAACAAAGGGAGCCATCCATGAGCGAGATTACCACAATCGGGATCGATCTGGCCAAGTCTGTTTTCCAACTGCACGGTGTTGACGTCGAGGGCCGTCCCTCGTTGCGCCGTCAACTCCGGCGCAGCCAGATGCTTGAGTTCTTTCAGCGCCAGCCGGCGTGTCTCATCGGCATGGAAGCTTGTGCGAGTGCGCATTACTGGGCACGGGAGTTGGTTAAACTCGGCCACGACGTCCGGCTGATGCAGCCCAGCTATGTGAAGGGCTACGTCAAGCGCGGGAAGACAGACAAGGCCGACGCGGAAGCGATTTGCGAAGCTGTATCACGCCCCTCGATGCGGTTTGTCCCCGTGAAGAGCGAAGACACGCAGGCGCTGCTCATGACGCACAAGGCACGCGAGTTTCTGGTCCCTCAGCAGACCCAGATCGTGAACGCCATGCGTGCACATCTGGGCGAGTTTGGTCTTGTCGTCCCTAAAGGCGTTCATAACGTCGAACGTCTGATCGCAGCATGTGACAGGGCCGATCTGCCCGCGCCAGCGCGCAAGGCCCTGAACCTGCTTGCCGATCAACTGGTCGACACGCAAAAGAAGATCGAGGACCTGACCGCAGACATCCGCGCAGACGCGAGGGCCAATGAAGCCGCACAGCGCCTGCAAACAATCCCTGGCATCGGCCCGATCACCGCCAGCGCATTGGTCTCCGCGCTGCCCGATATCTCCGACTTCAAATCAGGACGGGATCTCTCTGCCTGGCTGGGTTTGACGCCGCGATCTCATTCAACTGGTGGCAAGGAAAGGCTGGGGCGCATCTCAAAGATGGGCAACAGGTATCTACGGCGGCTGCTCTACCTTGGCGCCATCGCGCAGGTCAGCGCCCGGCGCCGTGGCGAGTCCGGCGAAGATTGGCTGTGGAAGATCATCCAGCGCAAGAAACCGAAACAGGCCG
>JADQCD010000189.1 GCA_016278285.1 Actibacterium sp. | reverse complement strand
AGAAAGGGGAAACTGGCCCAGAAATAGCCGATATTGTAGATCCCGAAATTCGACGTCGACAGGTATCCGCCAATGACCACCTTGTCGGCCTGGTTCATCACGAAGCCGCAGACCGTGGACAGAAAGATCCACTTGCCGAAATGGACCAGCTCATGCACCGCGGTCGGGTCCCAACGCAGCCTGTTGCGTGCCCCCGGAAGGAACAGATCGAACAGGACCACCTTGACCAGGGTCGAGAAAAGCCCGCTGAGCACGAGCGCCCAGACCGAGCGCAACCACCAGGCCATCCCCACCGCAGCGCATAGCCCTGCCACCTGAACCGCCAGGCGCAGCACCGTCAGCCGGCCCGCCCTGAGATGGCGGTTGGCGGTATCCTCGCGTGTGGTGACGAAACCGTCGATGACCAGGGTCAACGCGGCCACCGGCAGGTAATAAACAAGGTCCGGTTCGCCGAAATAAAGCGAGATCGGCCAGGCAAACGCGCAGGCTGCGCCCCACAGGGCAAGGCCGCGAATGATCTGCATTGTCCATGCGGTATTCAGGAAATCGGGCTCGTCGCCACGCTTGCTGTGCATGATTGCCGGGCTCACGCCGACATCCGAGAACATCGCCAGCCCGGTCAGAAAGACAGATACCATCGCCATGACCCCGAACGCTTCGGGAAACAGTAACCGGGTCAGGATCAGGTTCGACCCGAGCCGCAGGACCTGCTGCGCGCCAAAGCCGAAGACGTTCAGGCTCGAACTGCGCAGCGCCCGCTGCATCAGCCCCTCGCCCCGGGTCATGGAAAAAATGGCCGCGATCATCGGCCTCTGCTCCATTCCGTCGAGGCCGCGGACAGGCGCACGCGCAAAGCTACCGCGGCATAAACGACAAGTCCCAGCGGTGCGCGGCGGGCAAGACCCAGCAGATCGCCACCGCGCAACCGCGGCTTGTCCTCGTTGGCCAGCAGATCGGGAAAGCGCTCCGCGATCTCGGCCACACCCCGATCTTGCCGCCGCCGGACCCGCACCAGCGCGCCAAAGCCCTCGGACACGGGCCAGTCATAGCGCGCATCGACCATCACACGCTCGGACGGGGCGAACAGGAGCCGCACGAACATGTCGTCGGCGATCACCTCTGGAAAGGCGCCCCAGCGGGCCCGGCCCGCCGCGTTGACCGCGAACAGCCCGCAGCCCGGCACGCCGCGCGCCATGAATGGCACGCGTGCCCAGATGCGGGCATAGGCCCGGCTGGCCCAACTGGTCCCGGCCGTGATGCGCAACCGGCCGCTGGCATAGACCGGCTCGGGACGGTCCAGCACCCGCATCAGCCCGGGCAAAAGGTCGGGGGCCGGCGTGACGTCGGCATCCAGATAAAGCCGGGCCGCGAAAGTCGCAGCCGCATCGCCCGCGTTTAGCGCGCCGATCTTGCCTGCCGCCGGCCGATCGATCACGCAAAAGGACCAGCCCCGTGCCTCGAGCGCGCCACGCTGCGCCTGCGCACGCGCCACGGTCGCATCGCGACAGCCATTGGCCACCACGATGACCTGAACCGGCTCCGCCACTGGCGCCGATGCGGCAAGCGCCCCCAGACAGCGGCCGATCACCGACGCCTCGTTGCTGGCCGGGATGACGATGCTGATTTTCATCGGCTTCCTCCCCCGGCTTTGACGCCGGGCGGAAAACGACGCAATCTGCGCCATGATGCAAAGGACGCTGTCGGAAAATGACGAAACTCGGCTATCTGGTGCCGCAATTCCCCGGCCAGACGCATATCTTCTTCTGGCGCGAAATCGCCGAGCTGGAGCGGCGCGGCGCGCAACCGGTGCTTCTGTCCACCACCCGCCCCGCGGCGGGATTGATCGCGCATGACTGGTCGCAGGCGGCGATGGCGCGCACCACCTATCTGGGCCGGATCGACCTGAAGGCCGCGGCGGCGGCGCTGCCGGCGCTGCCCGTGGCCGAGATCCTGCGCGATGCGCGGCGCCAGCCGCCAGCGTTTCTGCGTGATGTCGCCCTGGCGGCACCCGCTGCGCAGCTTCTGATCCGCAAGTGCCGCGATCAGGGAATTTCCCATGTACATGTGCATTCCTGCGGCCGCGCGGCGCTGATCGCTGCGCTGGCCCGCCGGGCGGGCGGCCCCGATTACAGTCTGACGCTGCACGGGCCGTTGGCCTATTACGGCCCCGGCCAGGGGTTCAAGTGGCGGCAGGCCAGCTTTGCCACGGTCATCACACAACACCTGCTGGACCAGTTGCGCGACGCCCTCGGCCCAGACGTGCCGCAACGGGTGATGGTGCAGCCGATGGGTGTCGATACCGACCATCTGTCGCGCGACGCGCCCTATCGCCCCGCCGCGCCGGACGAGGTGCTGCGCCTGTTCACCTGCGGGCGGCTGAACCTGATGAAAGGACATCAGGATCTGCTGGTTGCCCTTCGGCGACTTCTGGATGCTGGGCGCAAGGCCGAACTGGTTATCGCCGGCGAAGACGACGCGGGCGGCACCGGCTATCGCCGCGTGCTCGAAGCCCGGGTGGACGAGCTTAGCCTGCGCGACCATGTGCGTCTGCTGGGCGCGGTGGACGCCGGCGAGGTCAAGCGCCAGCTGCTGGCGGCACACCTGTTCATCCTGGCCAGCTGGGAAGAGGCGTTGGGCGTGGCGTTGATGGAGGCGATGAGCTGCGGTGTGCCGGTGATCGGCACCGATACGGGCGGCGTATCCGAGCTTGTCACCGACGGGAGGGACGGTGTTCTGGTGTCCCCGCGTGATCCGCGGGCGCTTGCCGAGGCGATCGCCCGGCTGGCCGACGCACCCGGGCTGGCGCAAAACCTTGCCGCAGCCGGGCGCGACCGCATCCTCAGCCGGTTTCATGCCGGGCGCGGCGCCGAGACGCTGTTGCGTGGAATTGCGCAAACCTGACACCATTTTCGGCCCCTATTCGCCGGTCACCAGATGGAACGGAGCATCCGGCTCCTGCGTGAACAGAATCTTTTCCAAGATC
>JADQCD010000253.1 GCA_016278285.1 Actibacterium sp. | reverse complement strand
GTGGGAGTTCTCCAACGTCACGAACGAGCTGCTGCTCAAGAAGGGCATCAAGTATGACCATTCGCTGATGCACAATGATTTCACCCCCTACCGGGTGCGCGTCGGCGACAAGTGGACGAAGATCGACTATTCCGCCAAGCCCGAAGAGTGGATGAAGCCGCTCGTGCGTGGCGAGGAGACGGACCTCATCGAGATCCCGGCGAACTGGTATCTCGACGATCTGCCGCCGATGATGTTCATCAAGAAGTCGCCGAACAGCCATGGCTTCGTGAACCCCCGCGACATCGAGCAGATGTGGCGCGACCAGTTCGACTGGGTTTATCGGAACATGGATTACGCGGTCTTCCCGATCACGATTCACCCCGACGTGTCGGGTCGTCCGCAGGTGCTGATGATGCTGGAACGCCTGATTGCGCACATGAAGTCGCATGAAGGCGTGCGTTTCGTTACCATGAACGAAATGGCGGACGATTTCGACAAGCGCTTCCCGCGCGGCTGATCACGCGGGCGGTTCAGCGGGCCGCCCCCCCCGAAAGGGTCGGCCCGTCAGCAAAACGAAAGGCAGGACCGATCATGTGCTCACTGTGCGGAATACTGGGTTGCGATGATCACTGGACCCACGCGGTGGACCGTCCCGGCGTGTTCACCCGCAACACCGACCGCCGGTCGCGGCGTGTCGAAAGCGCCCGGCGGGTCGCGGCGGCCAATCGCGTCTTGTCGTTCCGGCGCGTGAAGCTGGCCGAGTGGCAGGGCACCTCATATGTGGTGTCGAACGCCACCGGCGCCTCTTCGGTCTTCGAATCGTTTTCCCACCTCTGGCCCGAGGCCGAGACCCTTGCGGGGCGCGAGATCGACCCGCTTGACGATGCGCTGATCGCCTGGGTGGACGAGCAATGATTCCCGTTACGCTGCTCACCGGTTTTCTGGGATCGGGGAAAACGACGCTCTTGCAGCGCCTGCTGACCGATCCGGGAATGGCGCGTGCGGCGGTTCTTATCAACGAGTTCGGCGAGGTGGGCCTGGATCACCACTTGCTGGACCGTATCGACGACAATGTCGTGCTGATGAAATCCGGCTGCATCTGCTGCACTGTGCGCGGCGAGGTGGCCGACGCGCTGATGAATCTGCACAGCCTGCGGACGCGGGGCGAGATCGACTTCGACCGCGTTGTCATCGAGACGACCGGGCTGGCCGATCCTTACCCTGTGCTTCAGACCCTGCGCGCCCATCCCGTGCTGCGCAGTCACTTCGAGAACGGCGGCGTTCTGACCACGGTGGACGCCGTGAATGCGGCGCGCCAGGTCGAGCACCGGGCCGAGGCCGTGCGCCAGATCGCGGCGGCTGATCGGATCGTCCTGACCAAGACGGATCTGGCCCAGGACGAAGAGATTGCTGCGCTGCGTGCGACGCTTTCGCGGGTGAACCCCTCGGCGCGGGTGTTCACCAGCACGGACGCCACGGATGCGATCGTCAGCCAACTCGATCCGGGCGTGCCGCCGTTGCCCGAGGTTGAGGAAACCGCCGGCCATCATCACCACCTTCACCACCACGACCTGAATGAGGATCTTGGCGTCGTCACCTTCTCCCTGACCGTCGAGGAAAGCGTCGACTGGACCGATTTCGGCATCTGGCTCACGCTGCTGCTGCACCGCCATGGTGACCGGATTTTCCGGTTCAAGGGGATTCTTGCCATCGCCGGCGAGGAACGCCCGGTGGCGGTTCACGGGGTGCAGCACCTGGTGCATGCGCCGGTGCATCTGGAACATTGGCCCGAGGGGCCGCGAAATTCGCGGATGGTTTTCATCCTCGAAGGGCTTGATCCCGAGCGCATCCGCCGTTCATTTCTCGCGTTCATGCGTTTGAAGAGGGTGAAGGCTGTCGCTTGATGGAACCGCTACGAATTCTATGCACCGAGATCCTGCCATGGCGGCTTTTGAAGGAACGCGCCGAGGCCGATCTCGGCTTTCCGCTAGAGTTCATGGAGCAGGACTTCGTGACCGCCCAGCGAACGGCGGCCATGCGGCCCGACTCCTATGATGTCTATGACCAGTGCTTTCACAACTTGGATATCGTCTGGCACTGGCGCGCGATTCAGCCGATCGACATTTCCCGTATCGAGGCCTGGGACGAGATGAGCGATCTTGCCCGCTGCGTCGGCGCCAACGGGGCGGGGGGCGGTCTGGGGGATACACCCGCCAGCCGACTTTACGTGCAGCCCGACGCCACACTGTCGGCCAATCCCACGGGGCGGATCTCGATGCTGCCCACGGTCTATAACTTCGACAGTTTCGCCATAAACCAGGGGGTGTCGGCGCTGGATGTGGACCGCGATGTCGTCAGCTGGTCCGAGCTGCTCAACCCGGGCTGGCACGGGCGCGTCGCTCTGGTGGACGAACCCGCGATCGGTGCGTTCGACCTGACCATGGCGCTTGTCGCGGCGGGCCGCATGGAGGTGCGCGACCTGGGCAACATGACGGTGGACGAGATCGACGAGATGTATGGCCATGCGGTGGAATTGGTCAATTCAGGACATCTTGCTCCGTTCTGGCGCCGGGCCTCGGAGCCGGTGGAGCGGTTTTCGAACGGAGAGCTGTCCATCTCCTCGATCTGGTCGCCCTCCGTGGTGGCGATGAAAGCGCGCGGCATGAAGGTGCGTCAGGCCTCGCCGACAGAGGGCTATCGCGCCTGGCATGGCGGGCTTTGCCTGGCACAGCATTTGCAGGGCCGGCGGCTCGACATGGCCTATGCCTGGTTCAACTGGTTCCTCGACGGCTGGGCGGGGGCCTGCATGGCGCGACAGGGCTATTACATGTCCGTTCCCGAACGTGTTCGCGCGGTGTTGAACCCGGAAGAGTGGGATTACTGGTATGAGGGCAAGCCCGCCGCGCGCAATCTGCCCGATCCGAACGGGCGTGAGGCGATCCGCGCGGGCGAGATCCGCTCGGGCGGCTCCTACCGTGCCCGCGCCAATCACATCGCGGTCTGGAACAGTGCCATG
>JADQCD010000308.1 GCA_016278285.1 Actibacterium sp. | reverse complement strand
TCGGACGGGGACAGGCAAGGGGGCCGCTCGTCAAGCTCGTCGTGAGCATCTCGTACCGGGCATCGTGTATGGCGGCGGCAACGATCCGCTTCCGATCAACATCAAGTATAACGAGTTGTTCAAGCGGCTGAAGGCCGGACGGTTCGTTTCGACCCTGTTCAACCTGAAGGTCGAGGGCGTGGAAGAAGACGTGCGCGTGATCTGCCGCAATGTGCAGCGCGACATCGTGAAGGATCTGCCGATCCACCTGGATCTGATGCGCCTGCGTCGTACCTCGCGGATCAACCTTTATATCCCCGTCGAGTTCGTTGGCGAGGATGTGGCCCCGGGCCTGAAGAAGGGCGGCGTGCTGACCGCCGTTCGCCCCGAGGTCGAACTGAAGGTCACCGCGGGCGATATTCCCGAAAAGATCGTGGTCGATGTCAGCGGAATGGAGATTGGTGACATCATCCACATCTCGGACGTGACCTTGCCCGAGGGCACGCGCCCGATGATTACCGGCCGCGACTTCGTGATTGCCAACATCTCGGCACCGTCCGGCCTGCGCGCCGAAGAGGGTGAAGAGGGTGAAGCCGAGCCCGCCGCCGACGAGGTTCCCACCACAGCCGATGAAGAAGAGGGCGGCGAGGACTGATTGCTCGCGGCACTCAAGGATTTGCAAGCGCGGGGCTTAGGCCCCGCGTTTTTTCGTGATGGCTTTTTGTTTGCGGCCCGGCTTGCTGGCTTCTAGTTAAGGGACAGGACCAAGACAGGAGGCACGGCCATGCGGCTTTTCGTGGGCCTGGGCAATCCGGGTGCGAAATATGCGATGAACCGGCATAATATCGGTTTCATGGTGCTGGACCGGATCGCCACCGACCACGGGTTTGCCCCCTGGCGCGTTAAATTCCATGGCCAGCTGACCGAGGGCATGCTGGACGGTGAGAAGGTTCTGCTGCTCAAGCCGGAAACCTTCATGAACCGGTCGGGCCAGTCGGTGGGCGAGGCAATGCGCTTTTACAAGCTGTCGCCAGCCGATGTGACCGTGTTTCATGATGAGCTGGACCTTGCCCCGGGCAAGTGCCGGGTCAAACGCGGTGGCGGCCATGCCGGGCATAACGGGCTGCGCTCGATCCACGGTCATATCGGCGAAGATTATGTTCGCGTGCGGCTCGGTATTGGTCATCCGGGGCACAAGGACCGGGTCTCGGCTTACGTCCTGAGCGATTTCACCAAGGCCGACCGGGACTGGCTCGATGAGCTTCTGCGCGGTATCTCCGACGGGGCGGGGGCCCTGGCCCGAGACGATTCGGCGCGTTTTCTGAATGCGGTGGCGTTGCGCGTGGCACCGCCGCGCCCGTCTTCGCCGCCAGCGCCGGAAAACCGGCCGCCTGATCCATTGCCCGACCCGGCGCCCAAGTCGCGGGGCGCCGGCGGACCGTTCCAGAAACTTGCCGAAAGGTTCCGCAGATGATGCCGGAGATGACCCCGTCGGTGAACGTGCTGGGTACCGCGTTGGCGGCCTGTTCAGGCGCGCCGCTGACCGGTTTCTTCCGGGACGGGCATTGCAACAGCTGCGCCGAGGATGTCGGCAACCATACCGTCTGCGCCGTGATGACGGCCGAATTTCTGGCCTTTTCCAGATATGTCGGTAACGACCTGAGCAGTCCGCGGCCCGGATTGAATTTTCCGGGGCTGGAACCGGGCGACCAATGGTGCCTGTGCGCAGCGCGGTTCCTGCAGGCCCATGACGAGGGCTGCGCGCCCCGGGTGCGGATGCAGGCGACCCATGCCAGGGCTCTGGAAATCGTGCCACTGCACATCCTCAGACAGTATCAAGCGGACTGACAGCTAGGCCCAGTCGCCTTCGAAACCCTTCGGCACCAGAAGCACGTCGCGACCCAGATCGTTGACGTCTTTCCGGCCGCACAGCGCCATCGACACGTCCAGTTCCTTGTGGATCACCTCCAGCGCGCGGGTCACGCCTGCCTCGCCCATTGCGCCCAGCCCGTAGATATAGGCGCGGCCGATATATGTCCCCTTCGCCCCGAGCGCCAGCGCCTTGAGTACGTCCTGCCCGGAACGGATGCCGCCATCCAGGTGCACTTCGATCTTGTCGCCGACCGCGTCCATGATCGAGGGCAGGGCGCGGATCGCGGACAGCGCGCCGTCAAGCTGCCGGCCGCCATGGTTGGATACGATGATCGCGTCCGCGCCGACCTGAAGCGCCATTTTCGCGTCTTCGGCGTCGACAATCCCCTTGAGGATCAGTTTTCCGCCCCACTTTCGCCTGTATTCCTTGACCTTTTCCCAGTCGAGCCGCGGGTCGAACTGTTTGGCTGTCCAGTCCATCAGCGAACTTGTGTCGGCCACCTCCTTGGCATGCCCCACGATATTGCCGAACTGGCGGCGTTTCGTGCCAAGCATCTCCAGGCCCCAGCCCCATTTGGTCGCCAGGTTCAGCATCGTGGGAATCGTCAGTTTCGGCGGGGCGGACAAGCCGTTCTTGAGATCCTTGTTACGCTGGCCGAGGATTTGCAGATCGAGCGTCAGGACCATGGCCGAGCAGGCCGCGTCCTTGGCGCGCTGGATCAACCGGTCGATATAGTCTTCGTCGCGCATGACATAAAGCTGGAACCAGAATGGCTTGTCGGTATTGGCGGCCACATCCTCGATCGAGCAGATCGACATCGTTGACAGCGTATACGGCACGCCGAATTTTGCGGCTGCGCGGGCGGCCTTGATCTCGCCGTCGGCGGATTGCATCCCGGTCATCCCGACGGGCGCCAGGGCAACCGGCATCGATACGTCCTCGCCGATCATTTGCGACGCCGTGCTGCGCCCGTCCATGTCCACCGCAACGCGTTGGCGCAGATGGATCTTTTGAAAATCGGTGACGTTCTCGCGGAAGGTCTGCTCCGTCCAGCTGCCGGATTCGGTGTAGTCATAGAACATCTTGGGAACGCGACGGCGATAGATGCGATGCAGATCGTCGATACAGGTGATGACAGGCATTGGCGGC
>JADQCD010000139.1 GCA_016278285.1 Actibacterium sp. | reverse complement strand
TTTTTACCAAAGCATATTTCCGGTCATTGATGACAAGGAGCGCCGATGCAATTCCAGCCAACAGAAGATCAAAAGGCGTTTCGCGAAACCGCGAAGCAATTCGCCACAAAAAAACTGGCACCCGGCTACCAGGAGCGCGCACGCGGCCACGTCCTTGATCGTGCGCTGATAAAGGAAATGGGCGCGCTGGGTCTGATTGCGCCGGATCTGCCTGAGGAATTCGGCGGGCTTGGCGAAAGCTCGGTCACTGCAGGCCTCATTGTCGAAGAGATTGCCTATGCCGATTTCAACGCAAGCTATGTGCAGCTTCTAGGCTCTCTCATGGGAGGGATGGTGGCCAGGCACGCCTCCAGGGAAATCGCGTCAGAGTGGGTGCCCAAGGTTATTTCGGGTGATGCCGTCATCGGCCTGGGCCTGACGGAGCCGCGGGGCGGATCGGATGCGGCGAACCTGACTCTCAGGGCCAAAAAGTCCGGAAACGGCTGGCGGCTGAGCGGCGAAAAGACGTCAATGAGCTTTGCCAGCCAGGCCGACGCAGCCGTCGTTTTCGCGCGCACGGGCGATCCTGACGGGGGCTCCCGCGGCGTCAGTGCCTTTTTTGTCGATCTGAACCAGGACGGCATCAGCCGCACGCATTTTGACGACATCGGCACCAAGCCTGTCGGGCGCGGATCGGTGTTTTTCGACGACGTCTTCGTGCCGGCCGAAAACATGATGGCCGAACAGGATCGCGCCTTTGCCACAATCATGTCGGGATTCGACTATTCCCGCGCACTGATCGGCCTGGAATGTCTGGGCGCGGCGCAGGCCTCGGTGGACGAGACCTGGGCCTATGTCCGGGAACGCGAGGCTTTCGGCGCGCCCATCGTGCAATATCAGGGCGTCAGTTTCCCCCTGGCCGAGGCCGAAACCCAACTGACCATGATGCGCCAGCTTTGCTATTATACGCTGGATTTGCGCGACCGCGGCCTGCCCCACACCGCCGAGGCGGCGATGTGCAAATGGTACTTGCCGAAGACCGCCTGCGAGATTCTTCATCAGTGCCTGATCCTGCATGGGCACTACGGCTATACCACTGACCTGCCCCATCATCAACGTTACAACGACGTTCTCGGCCTGCAGATCGGCGATGGCACCGCGCAAATCCAGAAACTGGTGATTGCCCGCGAAAAGGTCGGGCGGATGGCGCTTCAGTACGACAAGAAGGCAAAGGGAGCGGCAAAATGAGTGGTGTGATCGACGCATTCAATGAGGGCAGCGTCGGCATCATCGAACTGGCACGCCCGGAGAAATTCAATTGCCTGTCACTGGAAGTGCATAATCGGATATCGGACGCGCGCACAAAATTCGAGTCCAATCGGGAAGTGCGGTCGATCCTCATTCGTGCACAGGGTAAGCACTTCTGCACCGGCGCCGATCTCACCGAAGTGAAGGGCAAATTAAACGATCCGGCCGCGCTGGATCATTTCATCGCCTCTGGCATGAAAAACCTCCGCGCGCTCGAGACGAGCACCCTCCCTGTCGTCGTCGCCGTGCAGGGGCTATGTCTGGCCGGCGGGATCGAGCTGATGCTGGCCTGCGACGTGTGCTTTGCCGCCGAGAGCGCGCAATTCGGCGATCAGCATGCGCAATTCGGTCTGATCCCCGGCTGGGGCGGTTCGCAGCGGCTGACACGGTTAATGGGCCAGCGCCGGGCGCTCGACCTGATGTACTCGGCGCGCTGGCTCAAGGCGGACGAGGCCAGGGAGGTCGGTCTGGTCAATTATATTGTTCCAGATGCGGATCTGCATGAGGCCACGTTGGACTATTGCCAGACCATCGGCACCCGCTCGCGCCCTGGTATTGCCGAGATGAAACGGCTGGCCCGCGAAGGTGCAGACATGACGATAGACCAACAGATGCGGCTTGAGCGCGACGCAGCGGTGCGCGCCCTACCCGGCAACGACGTTGCCGAAGGACTTGATGCTTTCGAGGACCGGCGCAAGCCGGCTTTTAAGTGCTGAGGAAGAACCATGGATTTCATACTGAACGACGAACAACGCTTGATTTACGAATACGGCGGCCAGTTGGCGCAAAAATTTGACAACGCTTACTGGCTACGGCATGCGCGCAAGCATGAATTCCCCAAGGACATGTTCCAACAAATTGCCGATGATGGATTTCTCGGCATCATGGTGCCCGAAGAATATGGCGGCGCCGGGCTTGGCATGACCGAAATGGCCCTGTTCATGGAAGGCACTGCCAATCACGGCATACCGCTTTTGATGATGGTGGTCGGCCCGACCATGTCGCTAGCCCATATCGCCCATCACGGAACCGAGTTTCAAAAGAAAGAGCTTCTTCCGGCTGCCTGCCGTGGCGATATCCAGTTCTGTTTTGCGATCACCGAGCCGGGCGCCGGATCCAACACGATGAAAACCACGACACTCGCAAAGCGCCGGGGCAACCGGTTCAGCCTGTCGGGGGAAAAGACCTTCATTACTGGCGCCGAGGTGTCGGACTACTGTCTGGTGGTAGCTCGGACCAAACCGCACACAGAGGTCAGCCGCAAGACCGACGGATTCACCCTGTTTGCTGTGGACATGAAGAAAAAGGGCGTTGAAAAACAGCGGGTGAAGATCTCGATCCCTCTCCCTGAAGAACAGTGGACCTTGTTTTTCGATGAGGTGGATCTGGGCCCCGAGGATGTGGTCGGCGAGGTGGACGAAGGGTTCTCGATCCTGTTCGATAGCCTCAACCCCGAGCGCATCATTCTGGCCGCACTGTGCTGCGGAATCGGCCGTTTTGCGCTGAACAAGGGTGTGGCCTACGCGTCCGAGCGCAATGTCTTCGGCCAGCCCATCGGCGCGCATCAGGGCGTTCAGCACCCGATGGCCAGGGCGCATACGGCGGTCGAGATGGCCAGCCTGATGACCCGCCGCGCGGCGTGGGAGTTCGACCACAAGTCGCCGGCGGGGGCGTCGTCGAACATGGCGAAATATGCCGCGGCCGAAGCCGGGATCGAG
>JADQCD010000199.1 GCA_016278285.1 Actibacterium sp. | reverse complement strand
GACCACTCCACCGGGTCCATCGGCGATTGTCCCGACGGCGGCTCGAGAACGCGCAACATGGTCAATCGCGCCCCCGTCGCCATGGCCACTGCACTGGCATACGCCAACACGGCATCCGCAAAGGATGATGTGTCGACACAGGCCAGAACATGGCGAAGGGTCTGGTGATCGGCTTGCGAGCAAGGCTGCACACTATCCTTGACGTCATGTTTCAGAAGATCAGGTTCTGACATGGCACGCTCCCTACCAGGATGTTGCAGCGATCCTGGATACCGAGGTTCCCTCAGTTTCCGCTCCGCGCGAAGAACGGTCGGAGGCCGAGCGCCTCGCGTCGCTCGGACAAGAGCGCAGCCCTTCAAACCTCTCAATCTTCGTATTCTACGTTCAGCTGAGGGGTTTGGAACTGATCCAAATCAGTCAAGGGTGGGTCTTTCGGAACTCCCGAGAGCGGATCCCCAACCGCTTAACGATAGCACAAACTCCGTTACAACGCCAACAGTTGGACCGGGGAGATCATGAACGCGTGATCGAGCGGAAGCGCCCCGGTTTTGAAGGCCCGGCGCTCCACTGGGGGAGGCGGCGGCGCACTGCGCTGGAAGCGCGTCTTAGGCGCGGCGTTCCGCTTCTCGGTGGCGAGGCAAGTTCCGATGACTCTAGAGACAGCGACATTTCCCAACCGTTCTCCTTGATTTCTTACAGCGTTCGGGTTGCATCCACGGCGTCATTATGACGGCGCGAGACGGATGGATTGCGGCAGGATGGTTCATGCCGTGTGTTCGGCTGCCCGTACACTCGCAAGCTCGAACATGTCACGATGGATCTTCCCAAGGCACCGCCCACCAGAGAGCGATGATCGGCAGGACGATCCATTGCAGGATGGGGGAGAGGCCGGCACCGATCACGGGGATGACCGGCATCAGGTCACTATAGGCCCAGGCTTCCCGGACCTCGATATTGAGCCATTCGCTGAATACGGTGTAGCCGAGACCTGTCAGGACGGTGGCCAGCCCCACAAGACGATAGTTTGCCTCCGGCCACTGGCTGCTTCCGAACACGATCAGCGCGGCCAGGAGCGCGCTCGCCGCAATCAGGACATCGCCCCCGGTGCAGTGAAGTGCAGCAAAGGCTATCTCGCGCGGAGTGCCGTTTTCCCACAGCGTGTAAAGCGGCATATGGGCGAACTCCCAGATCAGATTCCCGACCACCATGGCGATCAGGTAGCGTCGCAGAGCGTTCAGCCATCCAGGCTCGACGACGACCATCACGACGAAAGCTCCACTTCGATGATGTCCGGACTCCTTCGTGCGTATTCCAGCGCATAGGCCAGTTCGCCCGAGGACTCCGCGTGGATATCGAGCAGTGCCTGGCCCTTGTCGATCTCCTGGCCGAGGCTCACGTTCAGGTAAACACCCGCTGCCTTGGCTTCGGGCGCGCCGGCAAGCTTGGCAAGCCTCGCGAGCTTGCGGTTGTTGACATGAACGATGCGACCTGCGCGCGGTGCGATCAGTGGATGAACGTGCGAGGCTCGCGGCGGCGTGCGCATTCCGCCTTGCGCCGCGCAGATGGCCTGGAATTTGCGCCAGGCTCGCCCGTCCGCAAGGGTCGCAAGCGCGGCGGCTGCTCCGTCCCCCCGGTCCGCCTTCCCGCCAATCTCCAGGGCGGTGCCAGCCAGAGCCGCCGCGCGCCGGCGCAGATCATCCGGTGCATCGGGCGCACAACGGAGAACTGCGAGGACATCCAGCGCTTCCAGGGCCGGGCCTATTCCGCGACCGACCGGTTGCGACCCGTCGGTCAGGATACAAGTCGCCGAGAGCCCGAAATGCGCTGCAACGGAAGTGATCCGTTCCGAAAGGTGACGCGCCGACACCTCGCTGCGCACCTTGGCGGTGGGTCCGACCGGGATATCGATGACGACATGCGTCGAGCCGGCCGCAATCTTTTTCGACAGGACAGACGCGATGAGTTGCCCCTCGGTGTCGACATCGAGCTCACGCTCTATGCGGACGAAAATATCGTCGGCGGGGCTCAGGTGCATCGCTCCGCCCCAAGCGATGCAGGCGCCCTCGGCTTCCACGACGCGTCGGAGCGTCGCGATATCGAGGTCGACCGGAGCAATTGTCTCCATGGCATCCGCAGTACCTGCCGGCGAGGTGATCGCGCGCGAAGAGGTCTTGGGGATGACGAGCCCGTTGGCGGCAACGATCGCGACGACGATCGGGGTTGTGCGGTTGCCCGGCAGCCCGCCGATGCAATGCTTGTCAAGCACGATCGGGGACTCCCAGCGCAAGCGCTCGCCGACATCGACCATGGCGCCCGTGAGATCGATGGTCTCCTGCTCGTCCAGAGGAAGGGCGGCGCTCGCCGTCAGGAAGGCCGCCAGATGCACATCGGTGTAGCGGCGTGCAGCCACATCCCTGACGATCGACCCCAGCGCGTGCGCGTCGAGCCGGTTCCCATAGATCCGCCGGCGGACACTGGCGAGGGATTCGAGCGTCGGTGCATGCGTGACGGTGACCGCCGCGTCCTCGTCGAGGTCCAGGATCTTCCATGCGGTTTCGGTGAGCGCAATCTGATCGATGTCAAGCAGATCGTCTCCCTCGATCTGGAACAGGGTTGCCTGCACCTCCCGGCCACCGCTCGACACCAGGACCTGCGCTCGGGACGCCAGACCCTCCGAGCGGCAGACATGGCAGTCGGTCCGCATGATGACCACCGCCTGGTGCTGTGTGTGCAGGCGAAGACGCTTGGCGCGGAGCGGCGGTGGCACGGCAATTTCGGCATCGCCGGGGGTCATAGCTCGAACGCCTGATCCTGGCGGGGAACCGTCGCGTTCCACTCGAGGTCCTTGCCGATGCGGACGCGCAGGGCTTCGGCAGCTTCGGCCTCGCCATGGACGATGAAGGTGCGTTTCGGCGCGTGACGGAAACCGGCAAGCCAGCGCATCAACTCATCGGAGTCCGCGTGCGCCGAGAGTGCGGGCAGATCGGCGACCTCTGCCTGGACCGGTATCCACTGTCCGTGGATCTTGATCTCGCGCGCGCCCTGCAGCATGGCCCGGCCACGGGTTCCAGCGGCCTGAAAGCCGGAGAACAGAATGGTGTTCTTCCGATCGGGTGCAAAGGCCTTGAGATGGTGGAGAACGCGGCCACCGGTTGCCATGCCGCTGGCGGAGATCACCACCTTGGGATAGGGGCTCGCGGTGATTGCCTTGGATCCTTCCACGTCCCTCGTGTAGGTGGCGATGCCGCAGACCGTGTCGCAATCCTCCGCCGAGAGGCGGTGATCTTCGCGATGGGCGTGGAGCAGGTCCGTCGCGCTGATCGCCATCGGACTGTCGAGAAAGATCGGGATGGAGGCGAGACGGCCAGCCTGCTTCAATTGCCAGAGGTGGTAGAGCAGCGACTGCGCCCGGCCAACGGCGAATGCCGGGATCACCACGGTCCCGCCGCGAAGAACCGTGCGCTCGATGACGGAACCCAACATCTCGGTCGGATCGTCCGCTTCATGGCGGCGGTTGCCATAGGTCGATTCAATGACGACATAGTCGGCCTCCGGGACAGGAACCGGATCGGGCATGACGGGATCGCCATACCGGCCCAGATCACCCGAAAACACGATCCGTTTGCCGCCCCAGTCAATTTCGGCGGTGGCAGCTCCCAGGATGTGGCCGGCATGCCGGAAGATCAGGGTCGCCCCGCCGGGAAGCTGAACAGCCTTGTCGAACGAAACTGACGAGAAGCGCTCCAGCGCCCGTTCTGCGTCGCGAATTCCGTAGAGTGGCAGGGCAGGCTTGTGCTTGGAGAACCCCTTGCGGTTCGCGTATTCGGCATCTTTCTCCTGGAGATGACCGCTGTCCCTGAGGATCAACTCTGCAACAGCGCGGGTCGCGTCCGTCGCGAAGATCTTGCCGCGGAATCCATCTTTCACGAGTTTGGGCAGATACCCCGAATGATCGAGATGCGCATGGGTCAGAACGACCGTGTCAATGCTCGAAGGGGCAATCGGCAGTGGCTCCCAGTTCAGCTCCCGCAGGTTCTTGAGGCCCTGGAACAAGCCGCAGTCGATCAGGATCCGCTTGCCGTCATGCTCGAGAAGATGTTTCGAGCCGGTGACAGTGCCGGCTCCGCCGAGTGACGTGAATTTCAGCATGATCGCCTCCTGGTCGAATTCATGTGCCTGGTCGCCAACTGACGGGGTTCGCCGCTCATTCGACGCCACCCGTCCAGGGCGGTGCATCGCTGGCGGGAAACGACTCCATGCCTGCCTGTTCGACTTCGTCGGAAGGTTCGGGCGGACGGCGGTGCCGCATTGTCTCGTCCGGAGCCTCCTTGGCGGATCCGATCGTCGCGGCGATCAGCGGCGCAAGGCGGATGGCGTTGCTCTCGTGGGGAACGGAGTCGCTGGAAACTATTCTGTCGGTGAGCACCCTCAGGCGCGCGTAGGACTCTTCAGCGAATACACCGTGAACCACCGCGCAGACCGGTCGCCGGAAGCTCTGGAGCGGCAGCTTCTTTGCCGCCTCCACAAGCGTTTGCCCGGAGGAGACGATGTCGTCGACGAGGACCGGACGGCGGGCCCTCCACTCCGAGAGGTCGGGAAGTTCGACATCGACGTTGCGGTCGCCGTTCCGGATCTTGCGCAATACGGCATAGGGAGCGGTAATGCGCCGGGCGATGGCCGACACCCACTGTTCGCTCTCCTCATCCGGGCCGATGATCAGCGGTTGGTCGACCTCGGCGGCGATCCAGTCTGCCAGCAAAGGTGCCGCGTGGAGCGTGTCGGCCGGGATCGTGTAGAGCGCCGAGAGCGCGGGATACCGGTGCAGGTGGGGGTCGACCGTCACCAGCCGGTCGAAGGTCGAGGACAGAACCCGCGCGAAGGTCTTCGAGGTTACGGCCTCGCCTGGTTGAAAGCGTCGGTCCTGTCGCATGTAGGCAAGATAGGGCGCGATCAGCGTCACCTCGCTCGCGCCAAGCGAGCGGGCGGCGTCCGCGGCGAATGCGAGGCGGAGGAAGCCATCGTCCGGCCGTGCAAGCGTGCAGACCAAATCCACCGGCCGATCGGCGACATCCGAAAGAATGCGGACATAGCTCTCGCCATCGGGGAAACGCCGGGTTTCGATGTGCCCAAGCTCCCATCCTCCGGCTTCAGCAAGATGACGGGCGAAAGTTTCGTTGCCGGGCAAAGGCAGGATCAGCCGCATGTCAACACTCTTTCAGTTTCTACCGGTGGCCCTCGGTGCCGCCCGTAGAAGCGCAGCTCACCCATTACCGGCTCCACCTGCGGTCTATCTCGACTTCGACAATCGCAATCCTCCACCACCGTCACAGCCAACCGCCGGTGAATCCCGCGCGACGGAGACCTGTAACTATGTAAGGGCTGGCTCGCATCAGCCGCCACAGTAATTCCGATCGGTGATTCTCACACATCAGCACCACAGGACCAAGGTTGATCCCGAAGTGATAGGGCGACGTCCAGCCACCGTGGACATCTTCTTCGTTCTGAAAGCTCAGGTTGAAGCTGCACCGAAAGCAGTACTTTCCGGTCACCTGCGGATACACATCCTGAAAATGCGCAATCGTCGGCAACACGATCTCCGGGGCGAAGGGAAGCGACGCCACCACGGCCCATGGCGCGACCGTCCCATCGTCAGGGCCGTACGGTGCGCCGCGGGCGACATAATCGAAGAACGCACGCTCGATACCGTTCACGCGGCGTGTCGTCCAGCCGGGCCCGTCGCTCGCGGTCAAGCCCCAGAAGTTTTCTCCGTATCCCTCGAATTCGAGCGGATTGCGGATCGCGTACTCTCTCTGGACGTGGGTGGCACGACGGCTGTTCTCAAAATAGTCGATGCCCTTGTCTCGTGCGAACGCATCCTGGATTCCGCGGAAATCTATCCAGATGTGCGAGTACTGGTGGATGAAAAGCGGGCCGCCGTAAATAAACTCGTAGCCGTAGATTTCCTTCCAGCGATACGTCGAGGTCCACGCGACGTAGCTCTCGGCTGCCATAGAATGGGATGGCGAGCCCAACCCGAGGACGTATAGAAGAGCAGCCTCGTCGTAACCTTCCCAGCGGTATGGCAGGAATCCGGCCTCAGGTGTCCAGCCGTGGCTCAGCGTCGCGCCGCTGTTGCACGCCCATTGCCAGTCCGCCCGCAGGTAGAGTGCGTCGGCTAACGCCCGTATCTCCTGCTCGTCTTGATTGTCCTGATCGAAATATGCAGCAGCAGCCAGCATGCCGGCCAGCAGGAAGCCGGAATCGACGGTTGAAAGCTCGCAGAGGCCTGCGCGGCGCCCGGTGGTCATGTCGAGAAAGTGGTAGTAGAAACCTTTATGCCCGGTCGTGTCAGGGCTCGGCCCCTGCGCGCTGGTCCAGAAGAACCGCAATGCCGCAAGGGTTCGACCAACGGCTTCAGTGCGCGAGATCCACGCGCGCTCGACGCCGACGGGGTAGGCCGCGAGCGCGAAACCCACGGCCGCGATGCTCGCAGGGGCATCCGGCTGCGATTTGTCAGCCACGAGACCATTCTTGGGATTGGTTTCGTTCAGGAAGTATTGGAAGGCGTGCCGCTGCAACGCATCCAGCCGCTCCTCCCCAAAATCTGGTGGGCTTGCGTTCGATTGCGGCTTCATGAGGCCTTCGCTGGTTGAAAGCGTCGAGACAACTCGGCCTTCCCTTTTTCAGAAGCCCTACACATCGGTTGATTTTTCGATGTGCCCACCGAACTCAAATCGCATCGAGGACGTAAGTCTGTCGGCAAACTCCGCCTCGCCGCGCGAACTGAAACGCGAATATAGTGCCGTGCTGAGCACCGGAGTGGGCACGTTTGCATCGATTGCCGCCTTGATTGTCCAGCGGCCTTCCCCGGAATCTGACACGCTTCCACTAAACGCTGCGAGCGTCTGATCCTTCGTCAGGGAGGTTGCGGTCAAGTCCAGCAACCAAGAGGCTATGACGCTGCCGCGCCGCCAGACTTCGGCAATATCCCCGATATCGAGATCGAACCGGAATTCCTCGGGATTGCGAAGCGGGGTTGTCTCTGCATCGCCGATCTGTTCGCTCTTGCCTGCATTGGCATGCTTCAGAATGTTCATGCCTTCTGCATAGGACGCCATGAGGCCGTATTCGATGCCGTTATGCACCATCTTCACGAAGTGCCCGGCGCCACTTGGCCCGCAGTGCAGGTAGCCATGTTCGGCTGTGCTGTTTGAGTTTTCTCGCCCTGGAGTGCGAGCAATGTCGCCCACTCCAGGCGCCAGTGTTCTGAATACCGGATCAAGGCGTTTGACCGCGGCGCCCGAGCCGCCGATCATCAGGCAGTAGCCGCGGTCCAGTCCCATGATGCCGCCGCTGGTCCCGCAGTCGACGTAGTCAATCTCCTTGGCTGCAAGTTCCGTGGCGCGCCGCATGTCGTCGACGTAGTAAGAGTTCCCGCCATCGACGAGGATGTCACCGGACTCGAGATGAGGCAAAATGTCGTTGATTAGTTGCTCGACAAATGCAGCCGGAACCATCATCCAGATTGCTCTCGGTCTCTGCAGCTTTTCCACGAAATCCGACAGCGAAGAAGCCCCGACGCCCCCTTCCTGTGTCAGCAACCTCACCGCATCTGATGATTTGTCAAAGACCACACAATGGTGCTCCTTGAGAAGTCGCCGCACCATGTTTGCACCCATCCTTCCAAGGCCGATCATTCCGATTTGCATGGTACGTTCCTTTCTACGACTGACCGTTTGACGGTTGCACAAGCGACGAGGCTTGTTCGAACGGATGCTTAGGGACGTCGAACAACAACAACTGCGATGCCGCGACGCCAAAAAAGATCAGGGGTTGCGGGCTCACTTGGGAACCGTGAGGTTCGCAAGTGCTTCAATCCTTGCCGCTTGGTTCCAAAGACGAATAACCGGCTCGTCCAGGTCGTGATGATAGCCGAGAGTGCTGTGTGCGGCGGTGTCGAGATACAGACGGCGCGCATCCGCCGCAGGAAGGTCGAGCCAACGTGCTGCGAGAACGCGCAGGATGTCGCGATGTGCGAAGACCAGCACGTCGCCGCGTGAGGCCCGGACTCGGTCAATCACACGCTCCGCGCGCGCACTGACTGCTTGCAGCGTTTCCCCGTCCGGGCAACCGTCGTTGAACAAGTTCCAGCCCGGTCGCTCGGACTGAATCTCCGCCGTGCGCCTGCCTTCATATGCACCGTAGTCCCATTCCATCAGATCGGGGTCATGCTGCGCGCGCTCGCCGAACCCCGCCAGTACTGCCGTCCTCTGTGCGCGCTGCAATGGGCTGGTGAGAACCTGGAGGAAGCTCTTGCCTCGCAATAGCGTCCCCAGCTCTCGCGCATCCCGTTCGCCGCGTTTGGTCAGTGGAATGTTCGTGCGGCCTGTTGCCTGCCCGGAAAGGCTCCAGGCGGTCTCGCCATGCCGGACAAGATGGACCTGCGGAAGGTTCTCGTCACTCATGTGCGCCCGGAGCTTTCGGCCCCCGCTCCGTCCGCTCCCCATACCCAGTCGCGAATCTCGGGCATGTCCTCGCCGTACTGCTGGATGTAGCGCACGTGTTCATCGAGTTTGTCGCCGATGAACTGCGCGAGGCTGGCAGCGCGTGGGCCCAGTTCCGGCACCCGGTCGATAACGGCCTTGGCCAGATGAAACCGGTCGAGCTCGTTGAGTACAACCATGTCGAATGGTGTCGTGGTTGTCCCTTCTTCCTTGAACCCGTGAACGTGCAGATTGTGGTGGTTGGTTCGTCGATAGGTGAGCTTGTGGATCAGCGAGGGATACCCGTGGTAGGCAAAGATGACGGGTTTGTCCCTGGTGAACAGGGAATCGAAAGCCTCGTCGCTGAGGCCGTGAGGATGCTGGCTTTTTGACTGCAACGTCAGCAGATCCACCACGTTGATGACCCGGATCTTGAGCGCCGGGAAATGCTGCCGCAGCAACTCCACCGCAGCCAGCGTCTCCATGGTCGGCACATCCCCGGCAGAGGCCATCACCACATCAGGCTCGCCGCCGTCGTCGCTGCTGGCCCATTCCCAGATACCCAGTCCCCTGGTGCAGTGCGCGATGGCCGCGTCCATATCGAGCCACTGCGGCGACGGCTGCTTGCCGGCAACAATGACGTTCACATAGTTGCGGCTGCGCAGGCAGTGATCTGTCACGGAAAGCAGGGTATTGGCATCGGGCGGCAGATAGACTCGGATAACCTCCGCCTTCTTGCTCATGACGTGGTCGATGAAGCCGGGGTCCTGATGGCTGAAACCGTTGTGATCCTGCCGCCAGACGTGGGAGGAAAGCAGGTAGTTCAGAGAGGCGATCGGCCGTCGCCATGGAATATGGTTCGCAACGTCGAGCCATTTGGCGTGCTGGTTGAACATCGAGTCGATGATGTGGATGAAGGCTTCGTAGCATGAAAAGAACCCATGCCGGCCCGTGAGCAGATACCCTTCGAGCCACCCTTCGCACTGGTGCTCGCTCAACATCTCCATCACCCGGCCATCCGGAGCAACGTGGTCGTCGCCAGGAACGATCTCGGCGGTCGAGCACCGGTTCGTCACCTCGAATACCGCGCCCCAACGGTTCGACGCGGTTTCGTCCGGACTGAAAACACGGAACGTCTCGGGGTTCAATTTTACGACGTCGCGGATCAGCTCGCCCTGGATGCGGGTGGCTTCGGCGATCACGCTGCCCGGTTTCGGTATCGTCACCGCGTAATCGCGGAAATCCGGCAGTGTCAGGTCGGCCAACAGCAGGCCGCCGTTGGCATGCGGATTGGCGCCCATCCGCCGCGCGCCGCGCGGGGCCAGGTCAGCAAGTTCGGGCCGGAGCCTGCCGGACTCGTCGAACAGTTCCCGCGGGCGATAGCTCTCCAGCCACTCCTCCAGAATCTTCACGTGCCCGGGGTGGCTCATGTCGCCCATCGGCACTTGGTGCGAGCGATATGTGCCCTCGGTCCGTTTGCCGTCGACCTCCTTCGGGCCCGTCCAGCCCTTCGGCGAGCGCAGGATGATCATCGGCCAGAGCGGCCGCTGCCTGAACCCGTTTGAGCGGGCGTCGTGCTGGATCTGGCGGATGCTCTCGACCACGGTATCGAGCGTCGCGGCCATGAGCTGATGCATCTCCATCGGGTCATCACCCTCGACGAAGTGTGGCGTATAGCCGTAGCCGCGAAACAGCGATTCAAGCTCGTCACGGGGAATGCGGGCAAGCACGGTGGGGCCCGCGATCTTGTAGCCGTTCAGGTGAAGGATCGGTAGCACCGCGCCGTCGTGCACCGGATTGAGAAACTTGTTCGAGTGCCAGCTGGTGGCGAGAGGGGCGGTTTCCGCCTCGCCATCGCCCACGACGCAGGTGACCAGGAGGTCGGGATTGTCGAAGGCGGCGCCGTAGGCATGCGAGAGGCAATAGCCGAGTTCACCGCCTTCATTGATGGAGCCCGGCGTCTCCGCCGCAACGTGACTCGGAATGCCGCCGGGAAAGGAAAACTGCGTGAACAGCTTCTTCATCCCCGCTTCGTCCTGCGATATCTCCGGGTAAACCTCGCTGTAGGTTCCCTCGAGATAGGTGTTGGCCACGAGGCCCGGACCGCCATGCCCGGGGCCGGTGACATAGATCACGTCGAGGTCGTGCTTCTTGATGACGCGATTCAGATGCACGTAGATGAAATTCAGCCCCGGGGTGGTGCCCCAGTGGCCGAGCAGTCGGGGCTTCACGTGCTCGATCTTCAAGGGTGTCCTCAGCAACGGGTTGTCGAACAGATAGATCTGGCCGACCGAGAGATAGTTGGCTGCACGCCAATAGGCGTCCATCTTCTGGATGATGTCGGGCGAAAGCGGCTTGTTCATGGGCTTACTCCTCCGGATGGGCGTGCTGGCCGGTTTCGGCGCCGGCAAGCATTCCGAAAACCGCTTTTGCAATAATCACATCTTCGTCGGTGCGAATGACGCGCACCTGGACGCGCCCCTGATCGGCCGAGATGACTGTCTCGCCGGCTGTGTTCCGGTTCTCGTCCAGTTGGACGTCGAGAAAGCCGAGACCCTCGCAGATGCGCGCACGGATCGCGGGGGCGTTTTCGCCGATGCCACCCGCGAAGACGAGCGTGTCCAGTCCGCCAAGCGCGGCGGCAAAGGCACCGATCCACTTCCTCACCTGGTAGCAAAACAACTCGACTGCTTCGGCAGCCCGAACATCGCTCGCCTCGCGACCCAACAGATCTCGCAGGTCGGAGCTTGTTTCCGAAACGCCCAGCAACCCCGATTCCTGATTCACCATCTGGTGAAACTGCTGAGCGGTCATTTGCTCGGTTTGCGCAAGGTACCAGCCCAGCCCGGGATCCAGATCGCCGGAGCGAGTGCTCATCGGCAGGCCCGCCGCGGGTGTAAAGCCCATGCTGGTATCAACGCTCTTCCCGTCGCGGACCGCTGCGAGGCTCGACCCATTTCCGAGATGACACAGGATCACCCGCGCTTTCGCAGCCTCAACGCCTGCCAGGCGCGCGAGCTCTTCCATGAGAAACTCGTAGGACAGGCCATGAAAGCCGTAGCGCTCGACCCCCTTGGCCGCAAAACGCCGGGGGATGGCCAGAGTCTTGGCGACCCGAGGCATGTTCCGATGAAATGCCGTATCGAAACATGCCACCTGTGGCAGACACGGCATCCGCTGATCGACCAATTCAATCATATTGATCTCGGAAGGCAGATGCTCCGGCGCATAGGCGCTGACACGGCGCAGTTCCCGAAGAACTTCCTGCGTGATCCGATGCGGTTCACGATACCTGGCGCCACCGTTTACGACGCGGTGGCCTACTGCCGCGATCGACGAAAGACCGATCCGCTCGGCAACCCAGTCGAGTAGGAAATCTGCCGACGAACGATGATCGAGCTTACCAATGTTGCGATCACCCTGCTGTTTCCTGGTGGGGTCGTCGAAAGTGAGATGGGTTCCCTGCAGGCCGATGCGGTCGATCTTGCCGCCCAGGCCCTTCCGGGGCTGGTCGCCGTCCGTCCTGTACACCGCGAACTTGATGCTCGAGGAGCCCCCGTTGATCGTCAGGATGCACGCTCCAGATGACATCAATCGAACCCCTCTTGCGCATGCAGCCCTGCGTAGGTCGTCCCCGTTCCTGAAGGCACCGAATTCATGATTCACCATGCTCCGCGTAGCCATGGCCAGGCGTTGCGGTCCATTGCCCGAGGTAGATCCGCTGGAAGCCGAACACCGCGCCGATCGCGATCGCTGCATAGAGGACAATGGCGGGATCGCTTTGCAGCTTCATCGCAGTGAAGGCCGCGAGCACCGCCGCGTCGGAGGCAATCGCCGCCAGCAGGACAGCGCCGGCGGCGTTTATCTCTTGCCGCCGGTACCGGAACACACCCCAATGGATGGTCATGTCCATGATCAGGTAGAAAAATGCGCCCAGCGACGCGATGCGGCCCAGATCGAAGAGCACGGCCAGCGCCGATGCGATGACGACGGTGTAGATCAGCGTGTGGCGCTGGATCGGACCCGACATGCCGAAATGGCGGTGTGGGATCAGCTTCATGTCGGTGAGCATCGCCAGCATCCGCGACACCGCGAAGACGCTGGCCAGCAGTCCCGAAGCGGTGGCCACCGCCGCGAGAAGCACGGTCAGCAGGAACCCTGCCTGGCCAAGGGCGGGCTCGGCGGCCTCGGCGAGCGAATAGTCGCGCGCGGCGATGATCCGGTCGATGGTGAGGCTCGATCCGACGCCGAAGGCCACAAGCAGATAGACGACGACGCAGAGCGCGATCGAGATCATGATGGCCCGGCCCACGTTGCGGTTCGGTTCGGTGATCTCGGCGCCGCTGTTGGTGATCGTGGTGAAGCCCTTGAAGGCAAGTATGGCCAGCGCCACCGAAGCGACGAAGCCGGTCGCGGTGAAGTCCCGGCCTGTCTCGGACGCTGCGGCGAAGGAAAATCCGCTCGCCCACAAGGCCGCAATCCCGAAGAGCGCGATGCCGCCGATCTTGAGCGTCGCCATGACCAGCGAGAACAGCCCGACCGACCGGTTGCCGGCAATGTTGACGAGGAACGCGAACAGGATCACCGCAACGGCGAGGATCGGCACGAGCGGCCCGCCCGTTATCTCGAAAGGCCGCAGCACGTAGGTCGCGAAGGTGCGCGCCACCAGGCTTTCGGCGATCACCATGCTGAGCGCCATCAGTAGCGCCGCGCCGGCGGTGACCGCTCCCCGCCCGTAGCACTTCTGTAGGATCATCGCGATTCCGCCCGAGGAGGGCCAGGCGTTCGACATCTTGATATAGCTGTAGGCGCTGAGTGCGGTCACGATGGCGCCGGCGATGAAGGACAGCGGAAACCAGGGTCCCGCCAGTTCGGCGATCTGACCGGTTAGGGCGAAGATGCCGGCGCCGATCATCACGCCCGTGCCCATCGCGACCGCACCGCGCAAGGTGATGCTGTTGGCCTTGTACTCCCCTTGCATTCGCGGCTGGCCCGTCGACGGAGTCATAGTTTTGCGCGCTTCAACAGTTGCGCGTTGATGGCCACAACCACCGTGCTCGCGGACATCAGGATCGCGCCCACTGCGGGTGTCAGCAGTATGCCCCAGGGCGCCAGAACGCCGGCGGCAAGGGGTATGGCGAAGATGTTGTAACCCGCCGCCCACCAGAGATTCTGGATCATCTTGCGGTACGTGGCGCGGCTCAGGGTGATGATGCGGGGGATATCGCGGGGATCGGACCGCACCAGCACGATATGCCCGGCCTCGACGGCAACATCCGCGCCCGCGCCGATCGCGATCCCGATATCGGCAGTGGCCAGGGCCGGGGCGTCGTTCACGCCGTCGCCGATCATCGCGACCTTCTTGCCCTGCGCCTGAAGCTCGCGGACCTTCGAGGCCTTGTCCTCGGGGAGCACTTCCGCAAACACGGTATCGATGCCCAGTTCCCTGGCTACGGCATCGGCCACGGCCTGCGCGTCGCCGGTCAGCATGGCAACCTCGATCCCCCGTTCATGCAGCGCCGTAATGGCTTCGCGGCTCTCCTCGCGGATCGCGTCCGCCACGGTGTAGACGGCCAGGGCCTTGCCTTCGCGGACGAGATAGATGGCAGCCCGTCCACTGTCGGCCGCCGCCTTGGCCGCCTCCAGCAGCGCCTGCGGTACCTGCACATTCTCGGCCTTGAGCAGAGCCGGGCCACCCATGTGGTATTCGGTGCCGGCGATCGTCGCCGCCACCCCCTTGCCGGTGATTGCGCGGAAGCCTTCGGCGACGGGCACGTCTATGCCCTTGTCCTGTGCGGTCTTCACGATGCCCCGGGCGATCGGGTGCTCGGATTCGGCTTCGATGCCGGATGCGATCCGAAGCGCCTCGTCCTCGGCCAGCCCATCCGCGACGGACATCGCCACGACCCGGAACTCGCCAAGCGTCAACGTGCCGGTCTTGTCGAAGATCACGGTGTCGAGGTTCCTCGCCTCCTCGAGTCCGCGCCGGTCGCGCACCAGAAGCCCGTTGCGGGCGCCCAGCGTCGTCGAGATGGCCACCACCAGCGGCACGGCCAACCCAAGCGCGTGCGGGCAGGCGATCACCAGCACCGTCACCATCCGCACCACGGAGAAGTCGATCGCTGCGCCGACAGACTGCCACACCAGGATGGTGATGGCCGCGGCGGCGATCGCGACGAAGGTCAGAAGCCGGGCTGCGCGATCTGCAAGGTGCTGCGCTCTGGACTTGGACTTCTGGGCATCGGCTACGAGTCGCATGATGCCGGAAAGCTTGGTTTCCTCTCCGGTGCCGGTGACCTCGACGCGCAGCGACCCTTCGCCGTTGATCGTGGCGGCGATCACCTCGTCGCCTTCCCGCTTTTTCACCGGCCGGGACTCGCCGGTGATCATGGCCTCGTTGACGTCGCTCTCTCCCTTTCGCACGGTCCCGTCGGCGGGAATGCTCTCCCCCGGATGGACCAGAACGACATCTCCGTTCCGCAGCGCGCTGACGGCGACCTTCTCCTCGCCCCCGTCGGTGATCCGCGTCGCGGTATCCGGAAGGAGCTTCGCGAGTTCCTTCAACGCGCCCTCGGCCTGGTTGATGGACCTCATCTCGATCCAGTGGCCGAGGAGCATGATCGTGACCAGCGTGGCCAGTTCCCACCACAGCGCACTCGCCTCGATCAGCTCGAGCTGAACCACCCAGGAAAACAGGAAGGCGACGGAGATCGCGAGCGAGATGAGGGTCATCATCCCCGGCAGCCGGGACCGCAGTTCCCGCCAGGCCCCCTGCAGGAACACGAGACCGCCGTAGAGGAAGACGACCGTGGAGAGCACGGGGCCGATCCACTCCGATCCCGGAAACGCGGGGGCCCGGTAGCCGAGAAGCTCCTGGATGTGGGCCGACCAGATGACCACCGGAACCGTCAGGGCAAGCGAAAGCCAGAAGCGGTCCCGAAACATCGCGGGCGAGTGGCCCGCGTGCTTGTCATGGTCCCGGTGTCCCGAATGGCCAGACCCGGGTCCTGGCCCTTCGGGTGATGCTTCGGCCGTCGCGTGGCCCGCGTGCCCCCCGCCGGTCGAGGCGGCAGGCGACGCGTCTACGCCGGGACCGGGCCGCCGAACCGAGGACTTGATGTCAGCAACCTTTATGCGGGTCTCGTCGTATTCGACCGTGGCATTTTGCGCCGCGTGATCCACGGAGACGCTTTCGACGCCCGGCACCTCGCCGATCCGCCGTCCCACTTCGTCCGGGCCCAAGGCTGTCAGCAAGTCGCCGACGTCGATTGCGATTGTTTTCATCGTGTTCTCCTTAGGCGGGCGCCAGGACCGGTGTCAGGTGTCCGCGCTATTCGGCTATCTGCCGGAACAGACCGGGATAGCGGTTGAAGGCGAGCTTCTGCACCAGCGAGCCGTCCACGGTGACGATCTCTGCAGTGATGCTCCCGTCAGGCGCAGTGCCGATCTCGCCGAGCCTCAGACGGGGATTGCCAAGATTGGTCAGTTGCTGCTCGAGCAAGGCGCGGACGCGATCCTCCGTCATCTCCTCCGGTGTGCCTTGCGGCGTTCCGAGGAACAGGCCCTGGCCACCCATCATGCCGGGCATGCCCATTCCTGCCTGGCCGTTCATCATCATTCGCATCATCGGGCACGCCATCATGCCTGCCATGGGCATCTGACCGGCAATGCCTGGAACCGCGCCACCCTCGGGCATGCCCTGGCCTGCCATTTCGCCCATCATCATGCCGGTCATTGCACCCTGACTCATCATGCGCTGCATCATCTGCATCATCTCCGGCGTCATCATGCCCATGCCGGGCATGCTTCCGGGTGCGGCTGCTGAGGGCGCGTCACCGGGCGACGGGCTCGCTGGCGGCGCGTCCTGGGTTTCTTCCGGGTGGTGTTCGTCCTGTTGCTGTGCGCTGGTTTGGGCTGCGACCGAGGCTGCGGTCCCGATAAGTAGCAAACCCGCGAACAGGGCCGCCTGAAGGTTTCGTGTTCTCACGTTTCGTACTCCTTGCTGTTTCGAATGAAAGGACGCCACGGTCACCCCCTGCTCGAACGAAGCAGACTGGTGGGACGCGGCAGGAAAGCAGGAACCGCACTGGCATAGCGGCGGTATTGGTCACCGAAGGCCGCTTCCACTTCGCGCTCTTCGGTCCTTGCGAGCCGCCAATACATGACCAGCAGCACTGGCAGCATCAGACCCGTCACCAGTGTCGGCCACTGCAGGAAGAATCCGATCATGATCAGCGCGAAGCCGACATACTGCGGATGCCTCAATCGGGCATAAGGGCCAGTCGTCGCGAGAATTCCTTTCTTCTGCGCCTCGTGCAGCATTCGCCAGGCGGCGGCGATCAGCATGAAGCCGCCGCCAATGAAGACGTAGCTCAGCAGATGGAACGGGCTGAAATGCGGATTCATCGACCAGCCGAACAGGGCGGGCCAAAGGTGGCCAGCATCGTGCGAGAGCGGATCGAAAGCCGGAACGGCGCTGCCGAGCCAGCCTGCCAGCAGATAGAGCGTCAGCGGGAACCCGTACATTTCGGCGAACAAGGCAACGACGAAGGCCGAAAAGGCCCCGAGCGAGCGCCAGTCGCGCGTCGTTTCGGGCTTGAAGAAGCTGAACGCGAACAGGATGAAGATGCCCGCGTTCAGGGCCGCCAGAAACCACAGGCCATAGGCAGGAACGTCACCGTTCATCGCTGCCACCACCGTGACCACCATGGCCACCGTGACCTCGATGCATGAAGAAGTGCATGCCGCCGCAGACCAGCAGGAACAGGAGCGGCCAGGCTCCCAGAAGGTGAACCCTGTGCTCGAAAACAAGAAAGACGCCAGCAACGGCGAGAAACACGCAGAGCGCGAGTCCGGCCGTTGTTTTCAGAAACGGCTGGCGCCGGTTTGCGGCCGTCTCTGGCTCGGCGGATGAGTGATCGTGATGGGTCATGATCCTGCAGCCTCATGACGGGGAGGCATTGACAACAGCAGCGAAGAAGCCGCGCCGATCATGCCTGCGGTGTCGGTGGGTGCCGGAAACTGGCGATGTGACGGATGTTTCATGACAAGATTCTCTCGCAAACGTTGCAGGGCCGGACCGGCGGAACCGGTCGGATCAGCTCGACACGCCGGGAGAAGCGCGCGGGCTCAGACGTTCGCGAAGAGACTCGGGGGGCGCAAACCGGGCGACGGCGCGCGGCCGGAATGAACCTCAACCGGCAGGGGCGCTACAACGTCAGCGACCATTGCCATGCTCGTGCCTCCCGCCGAGACCGGCGGGACGAAAAAGGAACAGACGCTGCCGGTGCAACAGGTTCGGCCGTGGGAGTCATCGCCATGGTTGCTGCAATCCGGTTCCGCCGCCACGTCCTGACCAATGGATGCAACCTCATGCGAAAACGAGGTTGCCGACGCGGCATGGTCGCCTATCGAAACATGGGCAAGACCTGACGTTGAAAAGACAAGTACCAGCAGCAGCACCAGGCAATGCTTCAGGCCCCGCATCAAACGATACGGATCCGTTCTGCGCTGCCATGTCATCGCTTGCGACATGCGATTCCTTGCCCTGTCCAACGGACTTGTTTCGATTCTCCGTGTAGTATGGGGTCGCCGCGTCCGCACTGATCTGGATCAATTTGGCAATGATTAGGACGGATTACGCTCGAATGAAACTGCCGGTTCTCTGCATCGGGCAAAGCCTGGCGCATGAGCAATGACCATCGGCGCTGCCCTCCGCCTTCTGGCGGTCATGGTGCTTTGGGCCGCCTGCTTTCCCCTCATCACGATTGGGCTGGACCTTGCGCCGCATCTTGCCTTTGCGGCCCTGCGCGCCGCGCTGGCAGGCGTATGCCTGATTGCACTCGGAGCACTCTGCCATCGTCCGGTGCCTGTCGGCGCGCGGCCCTGGTTTCTGATCGTCGTGTTCGGGCTGGGGGCGACAAGCATGGGTTTTCTCGGCATGTTCCATGCGGCCGAGTTCGTTTCGCCGGGACTCGCGACCGTCATCGCGAACGTGCAGCCGGTCGTTGCCGCGGGTCTCGCGTATGTCTTCCTGGGGGAACGCCTCAAGGCGACGGGAAAGATCGGGCTGGTGGTCGGCGTGGCCGGCATCGCGGTGGTCGCATCGCCGGGCCTCGCCGGAGACGACGCCCGCGGCTACTCCCAAGGCATCGCCTATGTCCTGCTCGCCGCCACCGGTGTTTCCATCGGCAATGTTGCCATCAAGCGCCTCACCGGCCAGGCCGACCCCATCATGGCGATGGGTTTCCAGTTGCTCATCGGTGCGGCACCCTTGGCCCTGCTGTCCATGTTGACGGAAGATGTCTCGTTGCTGACGTGGTCGCCGGAATTCATTCTCGTCCTCGTGGCGCTTGCGGTTCTCGGATCATCGCTCGCATTCTGGCTCTGGTTCGAGGTGCTGGAGCAAGTTACGCTCAATCGGGCCAACGCTTTCACGTTTCTGGTGCCGGTCTTCGGGCTGATGATTGGCGCGGCCATCTTCGGCGAACGGCTCGAGGTAGTCCAGGCCGCAGGTGTCGTCCTGGTGCTGATCGGTATCTTGCTGGTGCAGCGGCGCGCCGCTTCATCCTGATGGCGCCAGCGTAAACGAGGATAGCATTGACGATGCCATGATGAAGCGGACGCCGCTCGGAGAAATTCGCCAGTCAGGGTGGTTTGGGGGCAGTAACTCAATCGCTTTCGTGGAATAGTTGGAAGGATTTCGGCAAACAGACAGCGGCACATCACGGACGCGCGTTACCAACGCGAGGAGAAGCCGATGACCCCAGCGAAAAAGATCCGCGTCGCCGTGAACGGCTACGGCGTGATCGGGAAGCGTGTCGCCGACGCCGTTGCGCTGCAGGACGATATGGAACTGGCCGGGGTTGCGGATATCAGCGCCGACTGGCGGCCACGCATGGCGACGCAGAAGGGTTACCGCCTTTTCGCAGCCACCAGTGACCATGCAGAGGCGATGCGGAACACCGGACTCGATGTCGCCGGGAACCTCGATGATCTGCTTGAGGCGAGCGACCTGGTGGTGGACTGCACGCCGAAACGGATCGCGGCGGTGAACGTCGACATCTATCGACAAAGGGGCATCAAGTTCATCGTCCAGGGTGGCGAGAAGCACGAGGTGACCGGACACTCCTTCGTTGCGGAATCCACTTTTGCGAGTGCGCTGAACCGGGACAGCACGCGTGTCGTCTCCTGCAACACCACCTCGATCGTGAGAACCCTTACGGCATTGAAGCAGGCAGGTCTGCTGCGTCGCGCGCGCGGGACGCTGCTGCGCCGGGCGACGGACCCTTGGGAAAGTCACCTTGGGGGGATCATGAACACGCTCGTCCCCGAGCCCGAGATTCCCAGCCATCAGGGGCCGGATGCGCAGAGCGTCGACCCCGACCTCGATGTCGTCACGATGGCGGTCAAGGTGCCGGAGACCCTGGCCCATCTGCACTACTGGTCGGTGCAGTTGACCCGGCCGGCTTCAAGGGAAGAGGTGCTCGACGCCTTTGCCGCATCGTCCCGGATTGCCCTGATCCGCATGGATGCCGGATTTACGGCGATCAACGCGGTCAAGGAACTCATGGCCGACCTCGGCCGGCCACATGACAACCTCTACGAAGTCGCGCTTTGGTCGGACATGCTGAAGGTCCAGGGGGACGAACTGTTCTACGCCTACATGGTGGACAACCAGGCCATCGTCATTCCCGAGACGGTGGACGCGATCCGGGCACTGTGCGGTGTGATCGCGCGCGCCGAAGACTCCATCGCCAGGACGGATGCGGCACTCGGGATCGGCCTGCTGACCGAAACTCTGGGGCAACGATGATGCTCAGACTATTCGATGCCCATATCGGGCCTGACGCGCGTCCGGCGTGGGCGCAGCCAGGGCTTTTGGGGCGATGAGCAACTCAAAACCCATTTCCTCGGGTCCAAATCGGACCCGCTCTGAGCGGCTCAACCAGAACTGCTTCTGCCTTACCCTCGACCGTCAATCCCTGTGCGAGGCGCTGGAGCAAGAGTCCGGTGACCCGGAGTTTTGCGAGACGTTCATCCGCCCCAAGGCCCACTTGTTCTCGAACGTGCCGGTGTTCATCTCGGCTAGCGAGGTGGCCGAGATGCAGGAGGTGGTGACAGCAATCGAAGCGACGGCCAGGCTCGCCGCATACAAAGCCACGGCTCTGTCCTGGGCACCCGAAATCTCGCGGCAAGATCATGGCCCTGTTGGTGCACTGATGGGCTACGATTTCCATCTGGGCGTGGACGGACCGCGGTTAATCGAGATCAATACCAACGCCGGTGGGGCCTACCTCAATGCCCTTCTCGCCAGGGCGCAGCGCGCGTGCTGTGCCGAAATGGAGATGCCGCAGAAGCCGCACACGTTTGAGGATGCGGCGTTTCGCATGTTCCGGGACGAGTGGATGCGCCAGCGGGGAGCCGGCGCCCCACATCGGATCGCCATCGTCGACGACAGCCCGAAGGAACAGTATCTCTATCCCGAGTTCGTGCTTGCGCGGCAAGATCTGGCCGCACGCGGCGTGGACGCGATTATCGCGGACGCCCGCCACTTTCGCTATGAGGGCGGCCAGCTGAGCGTCGGCGGAAAACCCGTCGACCTCGTCTACAACCGCGTTACCGACTTCGCGTTTGAGCAGCCTGAGCACCGAGCGCTGCATGACGCCTACCGGGAGGGCGCAGTGGTCGTGACGCCAAATCCGCACAACCACGCCCTTCTCGCCGACAAGCGTAACCTTTTGCTGCTCTCCGACCCGGCGAGGCTCGAGGCCTGGGGGCTGGAGCAAACAGTCCGTGACCGGCTCGAAGCCATCCCGCGCACCGTCCTTGTCACTCCCGAAAATGCCGATGAATTGTGGAGATCGCGCAAGAGCCTGTTCTTCAAGCCGACAGGCGGACACGGCGGCAAGGCGGTGTATCGCGGCGACAAGGTGACGAAAGGCGTCTGGTCGGACATCGCACATGGCGGCTACGTCGCCCAAACCCTGGTCAAGCCGAGCGAGCGAATGATCCGGATCGACGACGCTGTCGAGGCGCGCAAGATGGACGTGCGGCTCTATACATACGACGCACAGCTGCTTCTGGTAGCCGCACGGCTCTATCAGGGCCAGACCACCAATTTCAGGACGCCGGGGGGCGGCTTTGCCCCGGTCTTCTTGATCTGACTGCCAAGGCATGGCCGGCGACCCCAACCAAGTGGAGGCTATCGATGACTCGGAAGATGAAGGTGACCATTTTCGTGGAGCCCGGCCGCATCGCGCTGGATGAAAAGCCGATCCCCGATGTCGGCCCGCTCGATGCGCTCGTCCGCGTCACCACCACCACGATCTGCGGCACGGACGTACACATCATGAAGGGGGAGTATCCGGTCGCGAAGGGGCTGACGATCGGCCATGAACCAGTCGGCGTGATCGAGAAGCTTGGCTCTGCAGTCGTCGGATATACCGAGGGGCAGCGGGTCATTGCGGGAGCGATCACTCCGAGCGGCTGGAGCAACGCCTGCCTCTGCGGCTTCTGTTCGCAGGATGGCGCCGGCACGAAACATGGCTGGAAGCCTATGGGCGGTTGGAAATTCGGCAATACCATCGACGGCTGCCAGGCCGAGTACGTTCTCGTACCAGACGCGATGGCCAACCTTGCGCCCGTGCCGGACGGGCTCACCGACGAGCAGGTACTGATGTGCCCGGACATCATGTCGACTGGCTTCAGCGGCGCAGAGCGCGGTAGGGTCCGCATCGGCGACGCGGTCGCGGTCTTCGCCCAGGGTCCGATCGGACTTTGCGCAACAGTCGGCGCACGGTTGAACGGCGCGACGACCATCATCGCCGTGGACCGGGTGGCCGAGCGGATGGCTATCTCGCAGAAGCTCGGCGCGAGCCACGTCATCGACTTCTCGAGGGTCGATCCCGTCGACGAGATCATGCGCATCACCGATGGCCGCGGTGTCGATGTCGCAATCGAGGCGCTCGGCACGCAGGCGACGTTCGAGGCAGCGCTGCGTGTCCTGCGGCCCGGGGGAACGCTGTCCAGTCTCGGCGTCTATTCGAGCGACCTCAGGATCCCGCTCGGCGCGTTCGCTGCCGGGCTCGGTGACCACACCATCGTCACGACGCTCTGCCCGGGCGGCAAGGAGCGCATGCGGCGGCTGATGGAAGTCATCCGCTCCGAGCGTGTGGACCTGACGCCGCTGGTCACGCACCGCTACAAGCTGGACGACATCGAGGCGGCATACGAACTCTTCTCTCACCAGCGTGACGGCGTCCTGAAGGTCGCAATCACGCCGTAGCGGCATAGTAAGCTGCGTCGCACCCGTTCCGCGGTGACGCAAAAAAGAGTTCGAGGCGATCCTGACCCTGGCGGCCGAGGAAGGCGCGAAACGCGCGCGAGGTCACGCCGCGGTGAATGCCCGCACGAAATCGCTTGCGGGCTTCGCGCGGATCTCGGCGGGTTTGCCCACCTGTTCGATGCGGCCCATCGACATGACGACGACCAGATCGGCCAGTTCCATCGCCTCCTCCTGGTCGTGGGTCACAAAGACGGTGGTCAAGCCCGTGCGGTCGTGGATTTCGCGCAGGCCCTGCCGCAGTTCCTTGCGCACCTTGGCGTCGAGCGCGCCGAAGGGTTCATCCAGCAGCAGCATCCGTGGCTCGATGGCCAGCGCACGGGCCAGGGCCACACGCTGCCGTTGGCCGCCCGAAAGCTGGTTGGGATAGCGGGTGCCGATTTCGGGCAGCTGAATCAGCTCCAGCAGCCGGTTCACGCGGCGGCCGATCTCGGCCTCGGTGGGCCGTTCGTGGCGTTTGCGGGCCCGCAGCCCGTAGGCGATGTTCTCGAACACCGTCATGTGCTTGAAGAGCGCATATTGCTGAAAGACGAACCCTGCGCGGCGCTCCTGGACCGACAGCCCCGTCGCATCCTGTCCGCCGAAGAGAACGCGCCCAGAGGTGGGAAACTCGAGCCCGGCAAGGATGCGCAAAAGCGTCGTCTTGCCCGATCCGGACGGCCCCAGCAGCGCAATCAGCGCGCCCGAGGGAATGGAGAGCGACACCGGGTGCAGCGCCCGCTCGGTGCCGAATTCCTTGGCCAGTTCCTCGATCTCGATGTTCATGAGTTTGGTCCTTTTTCAATGACGCCGCGTGGCTGCCAGCAGGTCCGCATGGCGCCATTCGAGCAGGGATTTCAGGAGCAGGGTCAGAAGCGCCAGCATCGCCAGCACGGCGGCCAGCGTGAAGGCCGCGACCGAGAGGTATTCGTTGTAGAACATCTCGATCATCGTCGGCATGGTCGCCGTCTCGCCCCGGATCTTGCCCGAGACGACGGCGACGGCGCCGAACTCGCCCATGGCGCGCGCGTTGCACAGCAGCACGCCGTAGAGCAGCGCCCAGCGGATGTTGGGCAGCGTCACCGTGAAGAAGGTGCGCCAGCCCGAGGCACCCAGCGTCAGCGCGGCCTCTTCCTCGGCGCGGCCCTGTTCCATCATCACCGGGATGATCTCGCGCGCGACGAAGGGGAAAGTGATGAACAGCGTGGCCAGCAGGATACCCGGAAAGGCAAAGACGATGGGCATGTCGTTGGCGATCAGCCAGCCGCCGAGCGTGGAATTGGCCCCGAACAGCAACACCAGCATCAGGCCAGCGACGACCGGAGAGACCGAGAACGGCAGGTCGATCAGGGTGATCAGGAAAGCCTTGCCACGGAAGTCGAACTTGGTGATGGCCCAGGCCGCCGCGATGCCGAACGCCGCGTTTATCGGCACGGCGATGGCCGCGATGGTCAGCGTCATGCGGATCGCGGCCTGCGCATCTGGCAGACGGAGCGCGTCGAGCGCACCCGCCCAGCCCTGCCGCAGCGCCTCGGCGAACACCGTCAGGAGCGGCGCGAAGAGAAAGAGCGTCACGAAGACCACTGCAAATCCGATCAACAGATATCGGGCGAGCGGCGGCTCAGAGGTGACGGGCACCGGACGGGTGAGCGCGATGTCAGACATTTCCGATCCTCCGTCTGCTCCAGACCTGAATGGCGTTGATGGCAAGCAGCATGGCGAACGAGATGACCAGCATCGCGATCCCGATGGCGGCTGCAGCGTCGTAGTTGTATTCTTCCAGCCGGATCACGATCAGTAGCGGCGCGATCTCGGTCAGGTTCGGGATGTTGCCCGCGATGAAGATGACCGAGCCGTATTCGCCGACGGATCGCGCGAGAGCGAGTGCGAAGCCGGTCAGCAGCGCGGGCGTCAGCGTGGGCAGGATCACCCGGCGCAGTGTGTAGATGCGCCGAGCGCCGAGCGTGGCGCTGACCTCCTCGAGGTCCGGCTCCAGTTCCTCGATCACCGGCTGGACGGTGCGCACCACGAAGGGCAGCCCGATGAAGACGAGCGCGACCCAGATGCCCACCTCGGTATAGGCGACTTGCAGGCCGAGCGGTGCCAGCGCCTGTCCGAACACGCCGTTGGGCGCGTAAAGTGCTGTCAGCGCGATGCCCGCGACCGCCGTGGGCAGCGCGAAGGGCAGGTCCACCGCCGCGTCGATGAAGCGCCTGCCCCAGAAGCGATAGCGCACCAGAACCCAGGCCAGCATCAGCCCGAAGACCAGATTGAAGAGCGAAGCGATCAACGCCGCGCGGAAGGACAGTGTCAGCGCCGACCAGATCCGGCGCGAGTTCAGCATGTCCCACAGGTCTGCCGGACCGATCATCAGGCCCCGGCCCAGAAGTGCTGCTATGGGAAGCAGGACCACGATGGAGAGCACCGTCATCATGATCCCGAAGCTCAGCCCAAACCCCGGAAGGGGTGAGGGCGAGCGGAGAATGCCCGCCCTCATGACTTACTCCTGATAGATCTGATCGAAGACGCCGCCTTCGCCGAAGTATTCCGGCTGCACCTTGGGCCAGCCGCCGAAATCCTCGACCGTGACCATGTTCACCTCGGGAAAGCGCGCCACATCCTCGGGTGCGGCCTCGGAGGTGTCCCAGGCACGATAGAAGTGTTTCAGCGCAAGCGCCTGCGCCTCGGGGCTGTAGAGATGCTCCAGATAGGCCTCGGCCGCCGCACGCTGCGCGTCGGAGGTGATGTTGCCGTCGACCAGCGTCACCGGCGGTTCGGCCAGGATCGAGACAGACGGCACGACGATGTCGAAGGCGTCCTCGCCCAGGCTCGCAAGCGCGAGGAATGCCTCGTTCTCCCAGGCCAGCAGGACGTCGCCGACGCCACGCTGGGTGAAGGTCGTTGTCGAGCCACGCGCCCCGGTGTCCAGCACCGGCACGTTCTTGTAGAGTTCTCCGACGAATTCGGCCGGATCGAGGCCGTTCTGCTGCGCATAGCCCCAGGCCGCGAGGAAGTTCCACCGCGCGCCGCCCGAGGTCTTGGGATTGGGGGTGATGACCTGCACGTCGCCGGTCACAAGGTCGTCCCAATCCTCGATGCCCTTCGGATTGCCGTCGCGCACAAGGAACACGATGGTCGAGGTATAGGGCGCGGAATTGTGCGGCAGCCTTGACTGCCAGTCGGCGGGGATCTTGCCTGTACGCTCGGCGATCTGGTCGATGTCCGCCGACAGCGCCAGCGTCACCACCGTCGCCTCCAGCCCGTCGATCACCGCCCGAGCCTGTGCGCCGGCGCCGCCGTGGGACTGCTGCACGGTGACCGGTGCGTTCCCTTGCGCGGTCCACCACGCGTTGAAGAGCTCGTTGTACTCCCGATAGAACTCGCGGGTCGGGTCGTAGGACACGTTGAGGATCTCAACGCTCTCTTGCGCTACCGCGGGTGCCGGGCCCCCTAAAGCAAGACCGATGGCGGCCACCGTCGCAAGGAGGCCACCCCGAAGATACCCGCCTGCCAATGCCTTGCTGATCGCGCCCCGGAAGGTCGTGACCGGACGGCCGGACAGGCGTTCATGGCCTGCGTCGATCTCGATCCGGCCGTCGCCGAAACTTCGGATGAAAGTGCCTTGGGCGAGTGTATGCGCCCCGATCTGGATGGTTTGATACATTGCCGGTCCTCTGCTGATCCCTGTCGAACTCTGGTGCCAGGTCGGCGGGGCGGCGCGCCGTTGACGGGGATTCCCCCGCCCGGTCGCACTGCCAGCGCCGCCTGACACCTAAATAACGACAGACTTACTCGTGATTAGCAAAGGAAGAATCACGCTCTTTTTGATCTTGATTTTGGAAGATCATTCTCCGGCGGCAGTTTCCGACAGCGGCAGGCGCTCCAGGGGCCGCACATCCCGCTGCAGATCGGCGAGCGTCAGCGACTCGATCATGAGGATGTAGGTAGAATAGAAGTCGTGGAAGACTGCACGCACCCGGCAGGTTTGCTCGTCCTTGCAATCCTCGCAGCGCTGGTAGGCTTTGCGTGACAAGCACGGCAGCGGCGCCATCGGCCCATCGATCAGGCGCAGAACCTGTGCGAGAGATACCGTCTTGGGCTGCTTGATGAGTTCGTAGCCCCCCTTTCGCCCGCGTCGGCTGCCGATCAAGCCTGCACGCTTGAGGTCCAGCAGGATGTGTTCGAGGAACCGCTTCGGCGCGCCCGACCGTTCCGCGATCTCCTCGATGCGCAAGGCCGTGGCCTCTCCTGCCTTTTCGTCAGCGAGCACCACGAGCGCCTTGAGCGCGTACTTTGTCTTGTGGGTGATCATCTGCCGAACGTGGCCCCGGAAAGTGCGACTAACAAGGTCGACATTATCAGGATCGGGGCGGAAAGCGAGCCCCAACCCATAATCACGATAAACATGATCGACATTAAGTAGAAATGTGGCATGATCGCACCGACTCGTTGATGCGGCCATCCAAGGCCGGAAGGAGGTGCGATGAATTTCGACCGGATCGATCTGAAGATCCTCGACATCCTGCAGCGCGATGCGACCGTCCCGGTCGCCCGGATCGCCGACCAGGTCGGGCTGTCGCAGACGCCGTGCTGGAAGCGCATCCAGAAGCACGAGGAAGCCGGGGTGATCCGCGCACGCGTGGCGCTGCTCGACGCGGACGCGCTCGGGCTGTCGCTCACCGCCTTCGTCATGGTGGAGGCCGTCGAACACACAGCAGAGTGGCGCGCCGGTTTCCTGGCCGCCGTCGACGCACTTGAGCCTGTGCGCGACGTCTATCGGCTCGCCGGAAACTACGACTTCCTGTTGCGCGTGGTGGTGCCGGACATGCCGGCATTCGACAGGTTCTATGAGGACCTGACATCTACGGTCAGGTTGCGCAGCGTGAACTCCACGTTTGCACTCGAGCGAGTCAAAGCTTCAACACGCCTGCCTTTGTCGATGATCACGGCAACGAACTGACGGGCCTCCCCATCGGACAAGCATTTCGTGCCAAACCAGATAATGTAGCGGTGTCAGATCTCTCACAGATTCGCATCGTCGCGACCCCTTGCTGAAAAGGAATTGCTGGTGAGCCGCCTTTCGCATTCTGAAATCCACATGGTGCATCGCATTGGTTGGTTGCGTGCCGCCGTGCTCGGGGCGAACGACGGCCTTGTCTCTACCGCCAGTCTTGTGGTGGGCGTCGCCGCTGCGGGGTCCGGCCGGCCGGAAATCCTGATCGCGGGCCTTGCCGGTCTCGTCGCAGGCGCAATGTCCATGGCGGCGGGCGAATACGTCTCCGTCAGTTCGCAAACCGATGCGGAGCAGGCTGACATCGCGCGCGAGACCGGGGAGCTGAGGGAGACACCCGAAGCCGAGCTCGATGAACTCACCCACATCTATACCGCGCGAGGGTTGGACGCAGGTCTCGCCCGACAGGTTGCGATCCAGCTGACCGCAAAGGATGCACTCGGCGCCCATGCTCGTGACGAGCTCGGCATCTCGGAAACGGTGACTGCCCATCCGATACAGGCCGCGTTGGTGTCCGCGGCGACCTTTGCTGTTGGCGCAGTCATTCCGCTTGTCATCGCGGCGCTCGCGCCTGCGGGCCAGATAACCCTCATCGTCGCGTTGACGACACTGGTCGCGCTTTCAGTGCTGGGCGCGCTGGGAGCCTCAGCCGGAGGTGCGGGCATCGTCAAGGGAGCCGTTCGCGTCACCTTCTGGGGCGCGCTTGCCATGGCGGCGACCGCAGCAGTGGGGATGCTCTTCGGTGTGACTGTCGGGTAAGCGGTTGGTGTGGGGTGAGTGATGGGGGATGGCAGGACAGGATCAGAGCGCTTCCTGCAAGACGCCTGTGCGGCATTGTGGGTGCAATGATTTCAATGCCTTAGACTGGAGAAGGTTGTCTTTCAGGCCCATCCCCTCCGCCAAATTATCTTCTTTCCCCTTCGGCGCCACTAACGTATTGTAAGGAAAGGTGGTTTTGGCGGTTCGAACACCTGTTTTTCGGCAGTATCTCAAGCGTTCCGCAAAGATGATCTTGAGGATGGCCCGCTTCCACTTGTAATCCCGATTTTTCCATATTTCACAGGGTCTTGAGAGAACCTCCAAGACCGGTTCGAACAACTCCTCGAAAGCTGGTTGCTGACCACCCATGTCAGACAAGGCCTCCTTCGTTGTGGCTTTGTTCCTCTCCAGTTCAGTGCGATCAGCCCGAGCACATCGAGAGCGGCGTCCAGCTCCGTGCCTCCGTCGGCGATTGCAGTGGCGAGCGTCAGGCGCAGCCGCGAGGCGTACCTGCTGCGCCGGCTGTTCGAGGCGATCCGGGTGCGCCGGGCACGATGAGATACCGCCGCCCCATGCGGGACGGCTGCATCGGGCAAGTCGTGGTGTGTGGCGTCAGTCGTCGGCGATCATGTACGCCCTGCCGCGCCCCTCGACCTTCTCGGAGGTGATGGTCAGGCCGAGTTTTTTCTTGAGCGCGCCAGCAAGCGCCCCCCTCACTGTGTGCGGCCTCCAGTCCAAGGCCGCGACGATCTCGTCGATGGTGGCGCCACCGTCGGCGCGGAGCATCTCGATCAGCTTGGCCTGCTTCGTGCCCGTGCGCGGTGTACGCGCGTTGGGCGCGGGGTCGGCCTCTGTGGGAGCGTACTTCGGGGCTTCCGCGCTCGGCGCCGCGTCGGCACCCGTGGGCGCGCTGTCGTCCCATTCCGGCTCGACGCCGATGGCGGCAAGGCCGGCGTCTGTGATGTGCAGGAGGATGGCGCGGCCGTCCGCGTCGTTGCGCCAGATGCGGTTGAGCGCAGCGTCGGCGCGGGTGAGGCTGTCGGTCGCTGTCTCGGCGATCAGCCCGCGCTTCAGCAGCGCGCCGACTACCTTGGCGGCGGCGCCGCCGCGGAGCGAGCCGGGGAGCGGCAGGACGTTGCGGTCGAGGTCGTTCATCTTCGCGGTTTCGATGATCGTCATGGCGCGGGCCAGGGT
>JADQCD010000249.1 GCA_016278285.1 Actibacterium sp. | reverse complement strand
ATGCGGGAAGGTGAAGGTCACGATCTGCCCGGCATAGGACGGATCGGTCATGATCTCCTGATAGCCGGTCATCGCGGTGTTGAAACACAGCTCGGCCACGGACTCGCCGGTCGCGCCGAAGCCGTTTCCGTAGAATACGGTGCCGTCGGCAAGGGTGAGGCAGGCGGTCGGACGGGATGCGGAGGTGGCGGCGGGCATGGCGGGCTCCAAGGCTCAAATCGGCGCGAACCTAAGCGTTGACGGCAGAAGGTGCAAGCGGCAACCGGCGAACGATAGCGGGCATGACGGCCGGTTTGCGAAGGCAGGTGCGGTCGGTTGCACCCGGGGGCCGCAACGACTATTTTGAAGGGCTTGGACTAAGTGGGATCTGGAACCGACATGGATATGAGAACGCGCATCGCTTCCGCGCTCAAGGAGGCGATGAAAAACAAGGAGGCCGAACGGCTTTCGACGTTGCGCCTTATCAACGCCGCGATCAAGGACATGGACATCGCCCGGCGAGGTGACGATGAGGAACGCGGTATCGATGATGCCGACGTTCTGAAAATCCTCGACCGCATGGTCAAGCAACGCAAGGAAAGCGCGCGTGTCTATGACGAGGGCGGGCGGCTGGATCTGGCCGAACGTGAGCGCGCGGAAATCGCCGTGATCGAGGAATTCCTGCCCAAGCGGATGGCCGAGGCCGAGGTCGAGGCCGCGGTGGACAGGGCAATCACGCAGACCGGGGCAAGCGGTATCCGCGACATGGGCAAGGTCATGGGTGCGCTGAAGCAGAAATATGCCGGGCGTATGGATTTCGGCGTGGTCGGACCGATGGTCAAGGACCGTCTGGCCTGATCCTGCGGCGCGTTGAATCTATCGCGCGCTGGCCTCGGCGGCGCGGATCAGCGCCTGCTGCAATTCGTCGTGCAATGCCGCGCGTTCTGACGGCGTGAGGAAGGCACCGATCTCGACCTCGCGACACCCGCCCCGGAGTGTCAGATAATTTTCCACGGGTCCGCCCTTGGGGTGAATCTCGACGCTGACCCAATATGGGTTTGCCGTCCAGTGGCGCGCGGGACCGCGCGGTTCGTGCCGCGTCAGTTCGATCCTGTCCGGCCAGAGCCTGAGTTCTTCCAGCACGCTGCCGTCCCGGTAAGAGCGTTCCAGCAGATACCAGGTCAGGGCGATGGCGCCCAACACGAAAGGCAACAGGCCCCACAGCATAGGAGAGCCGAGTACCGCCAGAAGCGGCACAAGCACCAGTGTGCAGGTGATGCCGATAAAGATCACGAAGCCGCGCCGGGGCAGGGACCGATAGGGCCACAGATGCAATTCCGCAAGCGGCGGCGCTCCCGTCGTAAAGGAAGAGGCCCCGGAAATCTCCGGGGCCCCCTGTTCGATCTGTTGCCATTCATGGGGCATCTAGTGGGCGTGGCCCTTGTCCCAGTCCTCGCGCTTGGGCAGCGTTTCGAACGTATGCTCCGGCGGGGGCGAACTGACCGTCCACTCAAGCGTGTCCGCCCATTCGTTCCAATAGTTGTTCTGGGTCACGCGCTTTCCGTAGAACAGGGTGTAGAACACCACGCCGATGAAGAACACGAAGGACGCGAAGGACAGGAACGCCCCCAGGCTGGAAATCTTGTTCCAGTAGGCGAACGCCTCGGGATAGTCGATGTAACGACGCGGCATGCCCTGCCGTCCCAGGAAGTGCTGGGGGAAGAAGGTGAGGTTCGAGCCGATGAACATCATCCAGAAGTGCAGCTTGCCTGCCCATTCGGGATATTGCCGTCCCGACATCTTGCCGATGTAAAAATAGACGCCGGCAAAGATCGCGAAGGCGGCCCCGATGCTCATCACATAGTGGAAATGGGCTACGACATAATAGGTGTCGTGATAGGCGCGGTCGATCGCCGCCTGGCTGAGCACGATGCCGGTGACGCCGCCGACCGTGAACAGGAACAGGAAGCCGAACGCCCAGAGCATCGGTGTCTTGAATTCGACCGAGCCGCCCCACATCGTCGCGATCCAACTGAAGATCTTGATGCCGGTGGGCACGGCGATAACCATCGTGGCCAGCATGAAATAGGATTGCTGCGTCAGGCTCATGCCGACGGTGTACATGTGGTGTGCCCAGACGACGAAGCCAAGCACCCCGATCGCCACCATGGCATAGACCATCGGCAGGTACCCGAAGATCGGCTTTTTCGAGAAGGTGGCGACGACATGGCTGATGATGCCGAAGCCGGGAATGATGACGATATAGACCTCGGGGTGTCCGAAGAACCAGAGGATATGCTGATACAGGACCGGGTCGCCGCCCCCGGCGGGATCAAAGAAGGTGGTGCCGAAGTTGCGGTCGGTCAGCAGCATGGTGATGGCGCCGGCCAGCACCGGCAGTGCCAGCAGGATCATCCAGGCGGTCACGAAGATCGACCAGCTGAACAGCGGCACCTTGTGCAGCGTCATGCCCGGCGCGCGCATGTTCAGGAAGGTTGTGATCATGTTGATCGCGCCCAGGATGGACGATGCGCCCGAGACGTGCACCGCAAAGATCGCCAGGTCGGTGGAATACCCGGCCTCGTTGGTCGACAGCGGCGGGTAGAGCACCCATCCGATGCCAGAGCCGTTCTGGCCCGCGCCGCCGGGGCTGAACACCGACAGGATCGCCAGCGTGGTGCCCGCTACATACATCCAGTAGCTGAGGTTGTTCAGCCGCGGGAAGGCCATGTCCGGCGCACCAAGCTGCAACGGCATGAAATAGTTTCCGAAGCCCCCGAACAGCGCCGGAATCACCACGAAGAACATCATCAGGATGCCGTGGGCGGTAATGAGCACGTTCCAGAGATGCCCGTTCGGGGTGCAGTTCTCGGTCGCCTGGGGCAGGAAGCTCATCCCTTCGGCGCACATGAACTGAACGCCGGGATTCATCAGCTCCATTCTCATGTAGACCGTGAAGGCCACAGAGATGAAGCCGACAAGGCCGGCCGTGAAAAGATAGAGGATGCCGATGTCCTTGTGGTTGGTGGACATGAACCAGCGGGTAAAG
>JADQCD010000203.1 GCA_016278285.1 Actibacterium sp. | reverse complement strand
GGCTGCTGTCGGCCTATGGCATCGGGCTGGCCGAGGTCTTCGCCAGCCGACAGCGCGCGCTGGAGGTGACGCTCGCGCCCGAACACGGCGAAGCACTGGAGGCCGCGCTTTCCGACCTGGCCGCCGAGGTCGCCGCCGAGATGGACGCCCAGGGTGTGCCGCGCGACGCGGTGCGCCAGGACCGCAAGCTGCATCTGCGTTACTCCGGCACCGACACCGCGCTGGCGGTGGACTGGACTGGCGATTTCGACAAGGCGCGCGCCGATTTCGAAGCGGCCCACCGCGCCCAGTTCGGCTTCGCCACACCCGAACGAGACCTGGTGATCGAGGCGGTCGAGTTGGCCGGCCGGTCCGAGGGCGAAGGCGCCGCCGAGACCGAGACCGCCGCCGCAGTCGAGGAGCGCGACGCGACGACCGACCAGCGCACGCCGGTCTTTACCGGCGGCGACTGGGTCGAGGCCGGCGTGTTCCGCCGCGAAGGGCTGGCGCCGGGCGACCGCATCAAGGGGCCCGCGCTGGTGATCGAGCCGAACCAGACCATCATGGTCGAACCCGGTTGGCAGGCCGGGATCACCGAGCATGACCACGTGTTGCTGACCCGGACCGAGGCGATGGCCCGCGATCACGCGGCCGGCACACTGGAGGCCGACCCGATCCTGCTGGAGGTGTTCAACAACCTGTTCATGAACATCGCCGAGCAGATGGGCGTGGCGCTGCGCAACACCGCGCAATCGGTGAACATCAAGGAACGGCTCGATTTCTCCTGCGCCGTGTTCGATCGCGAGGGCGCACTGGTCGCCAACGCGCCTCACATGCCGGTGCATCTGGGTTCGATGGACCGCTCGGTCGAGACGGTGATCCGCCTGAACGAGGGCGACATTCATCCCGGCGACGTCTTCGCGCTGAACGCGCCCTATAATGGCGGCACGCATCTGCCCGACATCACGGTGGTCACGCCGGTCTTCGACGCGGCCGAGCGCGAGGTCATCTTCTGGGTCGCCGCACGCGGGCACCACGCCGATGTTGGCGGCACCGCACCCGGCTCGATGACGCCGCTGGCCACCAGCGTGGACGAGGAAGGCGTGCTGATCGACAATTTCAAGCTGGTCGATCGCGGCACCATCCGCGAAAAGGCGCTGCGCGAGCTGCTGACCGATCACCCCTACCCCGCCCGCAACCCGGACCAGAACATCGCCGACATGAAGGCGCAGGTCGCGGCCAACGCGCGCGGCATCGCAGAGCTGCGGCGCATGGTGTCCGACTTCGGTCAGGACGTGGTCGAGGCCTATATGCGGCACGTTCAGGACAACGCCGCCGAAGAGGTCGCGCGGCTGATCGGCCGCCTTGAGGATTGCGCGTACGAGTATCCCACAGACACCGGCCAGGTGATCCGCGTGAAGATCACCGTGGACCGCGAGAACCGCGAGGCGACGGTGGACTTCACCGGCACGTCCGAGATGCAGCTGAACAATTTCAACGCGCCCGAGCCGGTCACGCGGGCCGCGGTGCTCTACGCCTTCCGGGTCATGGTGGAATCGCCGATCCCGATGAACGCGGGCTGTCTGCGCCCGATCCGCATCGTCATCCCCGACGGCTGCATGCTTAAACCGCGCTACCCGGCGGCGGTGGTGGCCGGCAACGTCGAGACCTCGCAGCACGTCACAAACGCGCTGTTCGGCGCGCTGGGGGCGATGGCCAACAGCCAAGGCACGATGAACAACCTGACCTTCGGCAACGCCCGCCACCAGTATTACGAGACGATCTGCTCGGGCAGCCCGGCCGGGGTGAAGAACGACGGCAGCGGTTTCAACGGCACCTCCGGCGTTCATGTTCACATGACCAATTCGCGCCTGACGGACCCCGAGATCCTGGAGCTGCGCTTCCCCGTCATGCTGGACGAGTTCGCCCTGCGCACCGGTTCGGGCGGAAAGGGGGCCCATGACGGCGGCGACGGCACCCGCCGGACGATCCGCTTCCTCGAGGACATGGACTGCGCGATCCTGTGTTCGCACCGGACCCGGCCGCCGCGCGGCATCGAGGGCGGCGGCGACGGCGAGGTCGGGCAGACCTTCATCACCCGCCGCGACGGCCGCGGGGACGTGCTGGACGCCTGCCAGCAGACCACGGTGGCCGAGGGCGACGCGATCACCGTGATCACGCCCACCCCCGGCGCCTATGGCAAGGCATAGTCAGACGGCGTTGGGCGGCGTCTCCCCGGCCAGGAAGGCGCGGATACGGGACACCACGCAGCTCGACCCACGCGGTCAGCGTGGCGAGCAGGCCGCCGAAGACATGGGCCGCGTCGGTGCCGACATGCCGGCGCACCTCCTCGAAATGGATGGCGCCGATGGGCCCAACGTCCGCGGCCAGCCGCTCCATCCAGGCGCGGAAGCGGACGTAACGCTTGCCGCCGCCGCGATCACCATGTCGGCATCGGCGGGCGCCGCAGCACGCCCCCGTCATGCCCGCCAACCATCCCGCCTGCATGCACGATGTCGGCGAAGATGCCGCCCGCTCCAGAAAACACGCTGGAGAGCGCATTGGCGATTGGCCCGAGGATGAACCGCCGCGCCGCCAGCTGGGCCAGATCCGCCAGCAGCGTGGTGACGAGGTCGCGGAAGTTGAGCTTGCCGGTCTTCACGAACTCCCCGACGGCGTTCTCGGCCGACTGGAAGGCGCTGACCAAGCTCTGTCCGATATCACCGCCGATCTCGCGGGCCTTGTTGGCATAGTCGGAAAGTACCGCCGTGACCGCCGCCCAGCCGGTTGCCGCTTGTTCGGCGCCATCCGCATTGGCGGTTCCGGCCGCGCGCCCGGCCTCACCGGCCGCGTCCAGGGCCTCTGCGACCCGGTCCGCGGCAGCCGCTGCATCGTCCTGCGCGCCCTCGCCCTCTTCGCCGCTCGCGCGCATTGCCGCCCGGAGCGCGCCCACGGCCTCCCGCACCCCATCGAAGGCGCCAGCCCGCATACTGGCCGCGCGCGGTGTTTGTTAAAGGAGTTGTCCGCCGATTTCATGCGGCGTCTCTGATTTCAGGGGCGCTGTTTTCGGTTTCGGGGTTGAGC
>JADQCD010000141.1 GCA_016278285.1 Actibacterium sp. | reverse complement strand
GGAAGGGTTCGGCGCGATGGACCAGACGGTGCATCGCGGCCGGCGCTGGTCGGCGGCGGATGCCTACCTGCGGCCGGCGCTCAAGCGTGACAATTGCACCCTCGTGCGCGCCCTGGCGCAGAAGGTGGTGATCGAAGCGGGACGTGCGACCGGCGTCGAGGTGCTGCGCGGTGGCGCGCGGGATGTCATTCGGGCAGGGCGCGAGGTGATCCTTTCAGCCAGCGCCATCAACTCACCCAAACTGCTGATGCTTTCGGGGATTGGCGATGGTCGCGCGCTGGCGGACCACGGCATCGATGTAGTCGTGGACCGCCCGGGCGTGGGACGAAACCTGCAAGACCACCTGGAACTCTACGTGCAGATGGCGTCCAGCCAGCCGATCACACTTTTCCGGTACTGGAATCTGTTGGGCAAGGCCTATGTCGGCGCCCGGTGGCTTCTGTTCGGCGACGGACCCGGCGCATCAAACCAGTTCGAATCCGCCGCTTTCATACGCTCGCGGGCCGGCGTGCGATATCCGGACATCCAGTATCATTTCCTGCCGATCGCCGTGCGTTACGATGGCACGGTGGCCGCCGAGGGTCATGGTTTTCAGGCGCATGTGGGGCCGATGCGTTCGTCCAGCCGCGGGACGGTCACGCTCAGATCCGGCGATCCGGCGGCCGCCCCGTCGATCCGGTTCAACTACATGTCCACAGAACAGGACTGGCAGGATTTCCGCACCTGCATACGCCTCACCCGGGAAATCTTCGCCCAGGACGCATTCAAACCATTCGTCCGGCATGAGATCCAGCCTGGCGCGGCGGTGCAGTCGGACGACGAACTTGACGGCTTCATCCGGGACCATGTGGAAAGCGCCTATCACCCCTGCGGGACATGCCGGATGGGCCGGCGCGACGATCCGAACGCGGTGGTGGACCCCACCGGAGCAGTGATCGGTGTTGCACGGCTGCGCGTCGCCGACAGTTCGATTTTCCCGCGCATCACCAATGGAAACCTGAACGCACCGTCGATCATGGTCGGCGAAAAGATCGCCGATCACGTTCTTGGCCGCCATCTGCCCCCCGAAAACGCGCAACCGTGGATCCATCCCGCATGGGAAACCCGGCAGAGATAGTTCCGCCGCAGGCAGGTTTCCCGCCGCCGGACCAATTGAGGGGCGCTGCCCCTCAAACTCCCCGGAGTACTTACGGCAAGATGAAGTCCATGCACCGGATTTTCATCTTGCCCCAAGGGTCTCCACAAGCTCAATGTCTGAGCGGTTTCACGGCATGGCCATCTTCACTTGTCAAGCTTACGGGGCAGCCCCGAACATTCTTCATACGACGCCACGGCAAATGCCAATGTCCCTTTTCCTGTGGCGCGAGCTGGGTCATGGTGACAACCGGTGCATCGGAAGAGGACGGCATGAGGATGAATTTCAAGAACGTTGCCGCGGTTCAGACATTGCTGGCAAAGGAGAACTACATCTCCGATCGCGCCCTGTCCACGGTGGTTTTCCTGGCACTTAAACTGGGTCGTCCGCTGTTCCTGGAAGGCGAGGCCGGCACCGGCAAGACCGAGATCGCCAAGGCCCTGTCGGCGACTCTGGGGCGTCGGCTGATCCGCCTGCAATGCTATGAGGGACTGGATGCGTCCTCCGCGGTTTACGAATGGAATTTCGCCGCGCAGATGGTCGGCATTCGCACGGCCGAAGCCGTCGAGGGCACCGATCGCGATGCCCTGGTCGATGAGATGTTCTCGGACCGTTATCTGATTCGCCGCCCCCTGCTGGAAGCCATGAACCCGCAATCCGGCGGCCCGCCGGTTCTGCTGATCGACGAGCTCGACCGCACAGATGAGCCGTTCGAGGCATTTCTCCTGGAGGCGCTGTCGGATTTTCAAGTGACGATTCCCGAACTGGGGACGATCCGCGCGCCCGAGCCGCCGATCGTGATTCTGACCTCCAACCGCACGCGCGAGGTGCATGACGCGTTAAAGCGCCGGTGTCTTTATCACTGGGTTGATTATCCTTCGCTTGAGCGTGAGCTGGAAATCCTGCACGCCCGCGCTCCCGAAGCGTCGGAAACGCTCAGCCGGCAGATTGTTGCCTTCGTCCAGAAGTTGCGCACCGAAGATCTTTTCAAGAAGCCGGGTGTCGCGGAAACCATTGACTGGGCCAAATGTCTGCTGGCGCTCGATGTGATCGACCTGTCACCCGAGGTCATCGCCGACACGATCGGGGCGATTCTGAAATATCAGGACGATATCCAGCGTGTACAAGGGTCCGAGGTAAAGCGCCTGCTTGACGAGGTGAAGAGCGAGACAGTGCGTGCCTGATGTTTCATCTTGCCAGAAATACTCATTTTTCTGCCGGTATCATTTGCCGGCCGACCAGGGGCAGGGGGGCTTATGACCGAGTTGCCGCCGTTGGAAATCCCTGAGGACGGAAAGCTCGTTCACAACATCGTTCATTTCGCCCGGGCGCTGCGCAAGGCGAGGCTTCCTGTCGGCCCCGGGCGGGTGATCGATGCGATCCGCGCCGTCGAGGTGGCCGGATTTCACGACCGGACTGATTTCTATTGGATACTTCACGCCTGTTTCGTATCGCGCCCCGATCAGCGGGCGGTCTTTGCTCAGGTGTTCCGCCTGTATTGGCGCGATCCGCGCTATCTGGAACATATGATGAGCATGATGCTGCCCTCGGTTCGTGGCGCGCAGGAAGAGCGCAAGGCCCGGGACGCCGAAAAGCGGGCCGCCGAGGCGCTGCTGGACGGGGTGCAGCGGGATCTGCCCGATCTGCCCGAAACCGGGGATGAGGACGAAACCGAGATCGAGGTCGACGCGAGTCGCACGATGTCGGCGCAGGAACGTCTGAAGACGCTGGATTTCGAGCAGATGAGCACCGCCGAGGTGGCGCAGGCCAAACGGATGCTGGCGCAATTGTCGCTTCCGGTCAGGCCATTGCCGTCGCGCCGGACGCGAGTCGAGTCTCGTGGTCGGCTCCCGGACTGGCGCCGCACCATGCGCGAGGCGTTGAAGAGCGGTGGCGAGATCCGCGCAGTTGCCCGAAAGAACCGGCGTGTGAGGTGGCCGAACCTGGTGGTGCTTTGCGACATTTCCGGTTCGATGTCGCAATACAGCCGGATGGCGCTGCATTTTCTGCATGCTGTCGCCAACAGGCAGGGCGCGGGCTGGGCCAGGGTTCATGCCTTTACCTTTGGAACCCGGCTGACCAATATCAGCCGCCAGCTGGCCACGCGCGACGTGGATGCCGCGCTGGCCGCCGCCGGCGCCGAGGCGCAGGACTGGGAGGGCGGCACGCGCATCGGCGCCGCGCTGCACGAATTCAACCGCGACTGGTCGCGACGGGTGCTGGGGGGCGATGCGGTGGTCTTGCTGATAACCGATGGGCTGGACCGTGGCGATGCCGATCAGCTTGCGGCCGGGATGGAGCGGCTACACCTGTCGGCCCGCCGGCTGATCTGGATCAACCCGCTGCTTCGCTGGGATGGCTTTGCGCCGAGAGCCGCCGGCATACGCGCCATGCTGCCGCATGTGGACTGTTTTCGGGCCGGCCACAATGTCGAGTCCCTGGAGAGGCTGGCGCAGGTCATCTCGACCGCGACCGACCAGGGCGAAAAGCCGCGCCTGATGGAGGCGATGCGATGAAGTTCGGGCCGGTGCCGCCGTCCCGGGCCGAAGGCTGCCTGCTGGCGCATTCGCTGCGGCTGTCCGAGCGGGTGCTCAAGAAGGGCACGATGCTGTCGGCGGTGGATGTGGCCGCGATGACCGCGGGGGGGGTGGAAACGGTGACGGTTGCCCGGCTGGAACCCGGCGACATTGACGAGAATAGCGCCGCGGCCCGGATTGCCGCGCCGCTGACCGCGCCGGGGCTGGCGATAACGGCCCCCTTCGCAGGGCGCGTGAACCTGGTGGCGCGGCGGGCGGGGGTCGTCACCCTGGACGCCGCCGCGATCGGAGCATTGAACGCGATCGACGAGGGTATTACCCTGGCAACATTGCCCGATCAAACCTGGGTGGCCGAGGGCACGCTTGTCGCCACGATCAAGATTATCCCCTATGCCCTGCCCGAGGCACTGGTTGCGCTGGCCGAGGCGCGGGCACAAGGCGGCTGCGGGTTGCGGCTGCACCCGGCGGTGCTGAAGGCCGCGGATCTGGTGCTGACCCGGACCGAGGGGATGAAGGACAGCCTGATCGAGAAGGCCGAAGCGGTGACCGAAGCGCGCTTGCGCGCCCTTGGGGTGCGACTGGCCTCGGTTGCGGTGGTCCGGCATGAGGCGCAGGCGGTGGCCGATGCACTGGCGGGTTGTCGGTCCGGGCTGATACTGGTTTTCGGCGGTTCGGCCACGTCGGATCGGGACGATGTGTTCCTGCCGGGCTGATTGCTGCCGGCGGGCGGCTGGACCGGTTCGGCATGCCCGTCGATCCGGGCAACCTGCTGTGCCTTGGTGAGTTGCGCCAGCGACCGGTGGTCGGGTTGCCGGGCTGCGCCCGTTCGCCTGCGCTGAACGGCGCGGACTGGGTTCTTGAGCGGCTGGTCAGCGGTCAGTCCGTGACCGGGGCAGATATCGCGGCGATGGGCGTGGGCGGCCTGCTCAAGGAGATTCCGCAACGTCGCCAGCCGCGCACCGCGCGCCCCGCATCCCGAACACGGGTGGAACTGCTTTTGCTGGCCGCCGGCGCCTCGCGCCGCATGGCGGGTGCGGACAAGCTGCTGCGCCAGATCGACGGCGTGCCGCTGCTGCGCCGATCGGCAGAGATCGCCCTGGCCTCCGGCGTCGCGCGGGTGCGGGTCCTGCTGCCTTCCGGGGCGACAGCGCGGCGCGCCGTGCTGGACGGGCTGGATGTCGAGATCGTGGAGGTGCCCGATTGCGACGAGGGGATGGCCGCCTCGATCCGGGCCGGGGTGCGCGCGGTGGAAGCCGGCACCGCCGCCGTCGTCGTGATGCCTGCCGACATGCCCGACATTGCGCCGGGACATATCGACAGGCTGATCGCCGCCCATGACCCGGCCGAGGACCGCGAGATCTGTCGCGCGGTGGCTGCCGACGGCACGCCGGGCCACCCGGTGCTGTTCGGCCAGCGCTTCTTCGAGCCGCTGATGGGTCTTGCCGGCGATCACGGGGCTCGGGATGTCATTGCCTCTGCACCCGAGTATCTGACCCTGGTGCCGACGCCCGGATGCGGTGCGCTGACGGATCTGGATACGCCCGAGGCCTGGGCCGAATGGGAACGCAAGCTTGACAGATAGCGCCCGCGTATCATCCTTGAAGTTGTTGAAGCATTCTCGCGCCCGGCCTAGGGTGTCGCCAATCCATTGGGAGTCTCCGACATGAAACTGACCGACAAGCGCGTGATCGCCGCCGACCGTGACACCGTGTGGCAGGCCTTGATGTCTGCCGAGGTGCTGCGCCAGTGCGTGCCGGGATGCCAGGATCTGACAGGTTCGCCCGAGGACGGGTTCGAAGCCACGGTCGTGCAGAAGGTCGGGCCGGTGAAGGCCACCTTCAAGGGGGGCGTCACCCTGTCCGACATCGTCGAGGGCGAAAGCTGCACCATCACCGGCGAGGGCAAGGGCGGCGCCGCCGGCTTTGCCAGGGGATCGGCCGCGATCCGGCTGTCCGATGTGCCCGAAGGCACCGCGCTGGATTATGACGTCGAGGCCAAGGTGGGCGGCAAGCTCGCGCAGCTGGGCAGCCGGATCATCGATGGATTCGCCCGCAAGATGTCCGACCAGTTCTTCGACCGGTTCAAGGAGGTCGTCGAGGGCCCCGATGCCGCCGACGCGCCCGGGGACGAGACGCAGAAAGATACCGAAGGCAAATCGAAATCCTGGGGAAAGCGCCTGTTTTCGCGCTGATCCCGTTTGAATACTGCAAGGGAGGAATGAATGAGCGACATCACGATCAACGTCAACGGCAAGCCGGTCTCGGGCCCGGTCGAGGGGCGGACCCTGCTGGTCGATTTCCTGCGCGGAGCGGGCCTGACCGGCACCCATGTGGGCTGCGACACCAGCCAGTGTGGCGCCTGCGTGGTGCATGTCGACGGCAAGGCGGTGAAGGCCTGTTCGATTTTCGCGGTCGAGGCCGAGGGCGCCGAGGTCGCCACGATCGAAGGGCAGGCCAACCCGGACGGGTCGCTGAACGTGATCCAGCAGGCGTTCCAGGATCATCACGGCCTGCAATGCGGGTTCTGCACCCCCGGCATGGTGATGTCCGCGGCTGCACTGCTGAAGGAAAATCCCAGGCCCAGCGAGCACGAGATCCGCGAATATCTCGAGGGCAATATCTGCCGCTGCACGGGCTATCACAATATCGTCAAGGCGATCATGGCCGCCAGCGGCCAGGACGTGAGCGCTATCGCGGCGGAGTGAGGTGTCAAGGGGGGCTCTGCCCCCCCCGGCGCCTGCGGCGCCCCCCCCCCGGAGTATTTGCGCAAGATGAAGGCGTGACGGGATAATGTGACGGCGCCATGGACAGACAGATGGGAGGATAGAGGAATGCCGAAGGATGGAGGAATTGGCGCATCGACCAAGCGCCGTGAGGATATCCGGTTTCTGACCGGAACAGGCCAGTACACCGACGACATCAATCTGCGGGGGCAGGCGCATGTGGCCTTCCTGCGCTCGGATGTGGCGCATGGGCGAATCAAGGGGATCGACACCAAAGCTGCCGAGGGGATGCCAGGCGTTGTGCGTATTTTTACCGGTGCCGATTTCGAAGGCGTCGGCGGTCTGCCCTGTGGCTGGCAGGTGACCGACCGGCATGGCGAGGTGATGCAGGAGCCGGGCCATCCGGTGCTGGCCCAGGGCAAGGTGCGCCATGTGGGCGATCCGATCGCCGCCGTGGTGGCCGAGACGCCCGAGCAGGCCCGCGATGCGGTCGAGGCGATTGCCGTCGATATCGAGGAATTGCCGGCGGTGATCGACATGAAGGCCGCGCTGGCCGACGATGCGCCGAAGGTGCATGACGATCTGAAAAGCAACCTTTGCTATGACTGGGGCTTTGTCGAGGAGAACAAGGCCGCGGTGGAAGAGGCGTTCGGCAAGGCCGCCCATGTCACCTCGCTGGAACTGGTGAACAACCGGCTGGTCGCCAACCCGATGGAGCCGCGCGTGGCGGTGGGCGATTTCGCCGCGCATTCGGGCGAGTCGACGCTTTATACCACCAGCCAGAACCCGCATGTGATCCGGTTGCTGATGGGGGCCTTCGTGCTGGGTATCCCCGAGCACAAGCTGCGGGTCGTGGCGCCCGACGTGGGCGGTGGTTTCGGCTCCAAGATCTTCCATTATGCTGAAGAGGCGTTTTGCACCTTCGCCGCCAAGCAACTGAAACGCCCCGTGAAATGGACCTCGTCCCGCGCCGAGGCCTTCATGAGCGACGCGCATGGGCGCGACCACGTGACGAAGATCGAACTGGCGCTGGACGCGGACAACAACTTTACCGCGCTTCGGACCGAGACCTACGCAAACATGGGTGCGTATCTGTCGACCTTCGCGCCGTCGGTTCCGACCTGGTTGCACGGCACGCTGATGGCGGGAAATTACAGGACGCCGCTGATTTATGTGAACGTCAAGGCCGTCTTCACCAACACGGTTCCGGTCGACGCCTATCGCGGGGCGGGTCGACCCGAGGCGACCTATCAGCTGGAGCGGGTGATCGACAAGGCGGCGCGCGAGCTGGGCGTCGACCCGATCGCGCTGCGCCGGCAGAATTTCGTCACCGAGTTCCCATACGCAACGCCGGTAGCCGTGGAATATGACACCGGCGATTATGTGGCCACGATGGACAAGCTGGAGGAGATCGCGGATATCAGCGGCTTCGAAAAACGGCTTGCCGAAAGCAAGGCCCGCGGCAAGCTGCGGGGGCTGGGCGTGAATTGCTATATCGAGGCTTGCGGCATCGCGCCGTCGAACCTTGTCGGGCAGCTTGGGGCGCGGGCCGGACTTTACGAATCGGCGACCGTGCGGGTCAACGCCACGGGCGGGCTGGTGGTGATGACCGGCAGCCACAGTCACGGGCAGGGGCATGAGACCTCTTTTCCGCAGGTCGTGGCCGACATGATCGGGATCGACGCGAGCATGGTCGAGATCGAGCATGGCGACACCGACAAGGCGCCGATGGGGATGGGCACCTATGGCTCGCGCTCGCTGGCGGTGGGCGGTTCGGCCATCGTCCGCGCGACCGAGAAGATCATTGCCAAGGCCAAGAGGATCGCAGCGCATATCATGGAGGCCAGCGAGGACGACATCGAGCTGAAGAACGGCCAGTTCACGGTGGCCGGGACCGACAAGAGCCTGGCCTGGGGCGACGTGACCCTGGCGGCTTATGTGCCGCACAACTATCCGCTGGATGAGCTGGAGCCGGGACTGGAGGAAACGGCGTTTTACGATCCTTCCAACTTCACCTATCCGGCGGGGGCCTATGCCTGCGAGGTCGAGGTCGACCCGGAGACCGGCAAGGTGACGATCGAGAGCTTCGCGGCGGCGGACGACTTCGGCAATATCGTCAATCCGATGATCGTGTCGGGTCAGGTGCATGGCGGCCTGGCGCAAGGCATCGGCCAGGCCCTGCTGGAGGGCTGTGTCTATGACGAGAACGGCCAGCTTCTGACAGGTTCTTACATGGATTACGCAATGCCGCGCGCGGAGGACGTGCCTTTCTACAAGGTCGATCATTCGTGCCAGACGCCCTGCACTCACAATCCATTGGGGGTCAAGGGGTGCGGTGAGGCTGGCGCGATCGGCAGCCCGCCGGCGGTGGTGAATGCGGTGGTGGACGCGCTGCAACGGGCCGGCCATACCAACGTGATGCATATCGACATGCCGCTGTCGCCGTCGCGTGTCTGGAAAACCATGCAGGGGTGAACCCGTCCCGGCGGTGTGCGCAGACCGCCGCCGGGTCATGAGTATTTGGAGCAAGATGAAGGGGCAGGGGCGCAGCAAGGCGACCGGCCCCGTGCAGGAGGAAACGAAGATGTATGCATTCGATTTCGAAAGGCCCGACACCATCGACGACGCGCTCAAGGCGTTGGGCGCCGAGGACGCGCAGCCGCTGAGCGGCGGGCAGACGCTGATCCCGACGCTGAAAAGCCGGTTGGCGATGCCGTCGAAACTGGTCAGCCTGACCGCGATCCCCGAGTTGAAGGGAATCTGCACCTCCGATGATGGCGCGCTGTGCGTGGGCGCGGCCACGACCCACGCCGAGGTTGCTGCCGGGGCCGGGGCGTATCCCGCCTTGGCTGCGTTGGCTGGCAATATCGGCGATCCGGCGGTGCGCAACCGTGGAACGATCGGCGGATCTCTGGCCAACAACGATCCGTCGGCCTGCTATCCGGCCGCCGCGCTGGCCTCGGGCGCTACGATCGTCACCAATAGTCGCCAGATTGCGGCGGATGATTTCTTTGACGGTATGTTCACCACTGTGCTGGACGAGGGCGAGATCATCGTCGAAGTCCGCTTTCCGGTCCCACAGAAGGCGAGTTATCAGAAGTTCGAGCAGCCGGCCTCTCGTTTTGCGCTGGTGGGGGTTTTCGTTGCCAAATATCCCGACGGCGTGCGGGTGGCTGTCACCGGCGCCGCCGAGGATGGCGTGTTCCGCTGGACCCAGGCCGAAACGGCGCTGTCGTCGGACTTCTCGGCCGGTGCGGTCTCTGGGCTGGATGTTCCCGATAACGCGATGATCGGCGATCTGCATGGCAGCCCGGAATATCGCGCGCACCTGGTCAAGGTGATGACCGGACGCGCGGTCAAGGCCGCGGGCTGAAAAACCTGCCACCGGGATCCTGAAAGGCCTCCGCCTGGCGGAGGCCTTTTGATTTCGCAGATTGGTTGACGCTCTTTGTTTTTTGCTCGGAGTGCCCGGCCACCGGATCAAAGATGCAGCCCGGTTTTCGCGTCGAAGAGTTTGGCCTTGGCCATGTCGACTTCGAACTCGAACGGGGTTCCCGGTTCGGCGGCGTCTTCAGGGCGGACACGGGCGATGAGCTCGGTCTCGCCGATTTCGAAGACGATCATGGTGTCGGGGCCGGTCGGTTCGACCACGGAAACCGGCCGGTTCAGAGTAAATCGATCTTCGCCGGGCAATTCGGAGCCGGCCCTGAAAATCGTTTCGGGACGAAGGCCCAGCACGACCTGGTGGCCGTCGGGCTGATCCAGCCTGGCTGCCAGTCGGTCGGGCAGAGGAAAATGCAGCGCATCCGCCCCACCACCCGCCGGCGCCTCGACCACGGGCCGACCGTCGGGCCTGCGCAGACAGCCGGGCAGCATGTTCATCGGAGGCGAGCCCATGAACCCGGCGACGAACAGGTCCACCGGGTGTTCGTAGATCGTGGTCGGGTCGGCAAACTGCCGGACATGGCCGTTATCCATGACCGCAATGCGCGAGGCCAGTGTCATGGCCTCGATCTGGTCATGGGTGACGTAGACGATGGTCTTGCCCAGCCGTTGGTGCAGCTTCTTTATTTCGGTGCGCATCTCGATGCGCAGCTTCGCGTCGAGGTTCGAAAGCGGTTCATCGAACAGGAATACCTCTGGTTTGCGCACCAGCGCGCGGCCCATCGCCACGCGTTGCCTCTGCCCGCCCGACAATTGTCCTGGCTTGCGGTCCAGATATGCGTGGATCTGCAGCAGAGTGCTGAATTCCTCGACCGCGGATTTCTGAAGATCCTTTGGTATTCTGCGAGTTTGCATGCCAAAGGTAATGTTCTCGCGCACCGTCTTTGTGGGGTAGAGCGCGTAGGACTGGAACACCATGGCGATGTCGCGGTCGCGCGGCGGAATGTCATCGACGATATTGCCGCCGATATGGATATGCCCGCTGCCGAGGGTTTCCAGCCCGGCGATCATGTTCAGAAGCGTTGACTTGCCGCAGCCGGAAGGTCCGACCAGCACGACGAACTCGCCAGGCTCGATCTCCAGGTCTATGCCCTTGATAACCTCATTTCCGCCGAAGGATTTGTGGACGTTTTCCAGCTTGATGCCCGATACCATGCAACTATCCCTTGATCGCCCCGGCCGAGAGGCCACGCACGAAATATGCCCCGGCGATTACATAGACCGCCAGTGTCGGCAGCCCCGCGATGATCGCGGCGGCCATGTCGACATTGTATTGCTTTACCCCTGTGGAGGTATTGACCACATTGTTCAGGGCCACTGTCACCGGGTTGGAATCGCCGATCGTAAAGGCCACGCCGAACAGGAAATCGTTCCAGATCTGGGTGAACTGCCAGATCACCGTGACCACGATCGCCGGAATCGACATGGGCAGCACGACCCGGAAGAAGATACCGAAGAACCCGGCGCCGTCGACCATTGCCGCCTGAACGATCCCGTTCGATACACCGATGAAGAAATTGCGGAAAAACAGCGTGGTGAAGGCCAGGCCATACACCGAGTGAACCAGGATCAGCCCCGGCACCGTGCCCGCCAGCCCCAGAAAGCCAAGGGTGCGCGCCATCGGCAGCAGCACCACCTGAAACGGGATGAACGCGCCGAACAGGACCAGCGCGAAAATCCAGTCGGCCCCGGGGAATCGCCATTTGGTCAGCGCATAGCCGTTCAGCGCGCCCAGGAAGGTGGAGATCGCCACCGCCGGTACCGTCATCAGGACCGAATTCCAGACATATGGCGCCAGCCCGTCGCAACGCACACCGACGCAGGCGGCACTCCAGGCTTTTGTCCAGGCCGAGAAATCCAGTGTCTGCGGCAGGCTCAGCAGAGAGCCCTCGCGGATCTCGGCCAGCGATTTCAGCGAGGTCGAGATCATCACCACCAGCGGGACCAGGTAATAGGCGCAGAAAAGCAGCAGGATCGCGAACAGCAATCCGCGCATCAGCACATGCCGCGGACCACGGCGCTGGACGATTCCGCTGATCCGGCGCTCTTTCATCCGGCTGTCTTTCTGAGTTCGGAATAAAGATAGGGCACGATGATCGCGACAACGGTCATCAGCATCATCGTTGCGCTGGCCGCGGCGACGCCCAGCTCGCTGCGCTGGAAGGCGAAGGCATACATGAAGGTGGCCGGCATATCGGTGGCGTATCCGGGCCCGCCCCCGGTCAGCGCGATGACCAGGTCGAAGCTCTTGATCGCGAGATGCGCCAGAATGATGACGGTAGACAGGAACACCGGCCGAAGCATCGGCAGAACGATCCCGGTATAGGTGCGCCATGGTCCGGCGCCGTCGATCGCCGCGGCCTTGAGCACCTCATCATCGACCGAGCGCAGACCAGCCAGGAACAGCGCCATCGCATATCCGGAACTTTGCCAGACCGCGGCCATGACGACGGTGTAGATGGCGTAGTCGGGGTTCACCAGCCAGTCGAAGGTGAAATTTTCAAATCCCGCCTGGCGGACCAGCCGCTCGATGCCGAGGCCCGGGTTCAGGATCCATTTCCAGACCGTGCCCGTAACGATGAAACTGAGTGCCATCGGGTAAAGGTAGATCGTGCGGATCACGCCTTCGATCCGCACCCGCTGGTCCAGCAGCACCGCCAGAAGAATGCCGATGGCCAGGCTGATCGAAATGAACAGCGCGGTGAAGACGAACAGGTTCCGGATCGCCACATACCAGCGCGGGGTGTTCCACAGTCGCTGATACTGCGCCAGCCCGTCGAAGGTATAGTTGGGCATCACGCCCGATTTGGTGAACGAGATATAGGCGGTCCAAAGGATGAAGCCGTAAACGAAGAAAAGGCTGACCGCGAACAGCGGCGAGACCACCAGTTGCGGAAGCCGCCGTTCCAGCCTTGCGCTGAGTCTGCTGCCTGACTGCATCGGTTCGGCCTCTTGCTACAGGGGGCCGGGGCGCATGGCCCCGGCCTGTCCGATTACATCGCGCGCTGGACCGCGTCGGCCAGGCGCGTGGTCGCGTCCTGTGAGCTCATGTCCGAGTTGAAGAACTGAGTCACAAGGTCCAGGAATTCGCCCCGGACCGAGCGCGGCACCGCCATCTCATGCGCCATAGAGGGCACCAGCGTATCGTTTTCGATCGCCGCCAGCAGATCCTCGTGCGACCGCTTGGCGCAAATGTCGAAGTCATCCAGCGGCACGTCGGTGCGCGCCGGGATCGACCCCTTGGCCAGGTTGAACACCTTCTGGAACTCGGGCGACATGATCAGTCGCGCCAGCACCTTCTGGCCCTTCAGGTTGTCTTCGCCCGAAACCTTGAAAAAGGTGAAGCTGTCCGAGTTCAGGATGAACCCGTTGCCCGGCGTCGAGGCGCACAGGAAATCCTCGCCCGGCACCTTGCCCGCGGCCAGGAATTCGCCCTTGGCCCAGTCGCCCATGATCTGGAATCCCGCCTCGCCGCGCATCACCATGCCGGTGGCCAGGTTCCAGTCGCGCCCCGAAAAGTTGGGATCGACATAGCTGCGCAGCTTGCGAAGCTGATCGAAGGACGCGATCATCGTGTCGCTGCGAAGCGCCGCATCGTCCAGTTCCACCAGCGCCTTGCGATAAAAATCCGCGCCCCCGATCCCAAGCACCACCGTTTCGAAAAGGGTGGCGTCCTGCCAGGGCTGGCCGCCATGCGCCAGCGCGATCAACCCCGCGTCTTGCAGCTTGTCGGCCGCGGCGTTGAATTCCTCCCAGGTGGTGGGCATTGCCTCGACCCCGGCCTTCTTCAGGGCCTCGGGGCTGGCCCAGATCCAGTCCACGCGATGTATGTTCACCGGCGCGGCGACGTATTTTCCTTCGTATTTCATGATTTTCGCCAGTGCCGGGGGCAGAACCGAATCCCAGTTGCCGACCTCGGCCACGTCCTGAACATCATTCAGGGCGCCTTGCTCGGCCCATTCCTGGATGCCGGGGCCTTTCAACTGCACCGCCGTGGGCGGATTGCCGGCCATGACACGGGCGCGCAGCGCGGTCATCGCCGCATCGCCGCCGCCGCCCGCGATGGGTGAATCGATCCATTTACCGCCCTCGGCTTCGAAGGCCTGCTTCAATTCGCCCACGGCCTTTGCTTCGCCGCCCGATGTCCACCAGTGCAGCACTTCGACGGTGCCGTCGGCCCGTGCGCCGCCCGCCAGTGCAGCGCAGCTCAACGCCGCTGCAAGCATGAGTTTATCAATTCTTAACATCTCTAAAATTCCTCCCGAAACGCTCGCTCAGCCGGCAACAGGCCAGTGTCCCGGTCCGTCAGGCCGCGAGATTTTTTACGCTAACACGGGCGCCGGGCGCGCGGAATTGACCTCGATCAATGCGACGGCTTCGAAACGGGTGCGTTAATCCGCGTCGAAACGCCCGACCGTTTCCCTTTTCCCCGCCTTCCGCGCATCATATATATGGCTCGTAAAGAGAACCTGCTGGAACGCCGCGCCTTGTGGGTGTAACCAGCCGACGATGGCTTGACCCAAGGGAACTGCAAGTGCTGGATATTTCCTCGATACGCCAAAGTCTGGCCGAAACCTATGATCTGTCCCCCTCGACCGCGCGGGCCGAGGCGATGCGCGACATATATGAAACGATGGATCGCGTGGTTCCGCCGCCGGACTGGGCGGTCTTCGCCCCCTATGTCGCGGCGATCAACAAGCTGAAGAAAGAGCGCGGGGCGGTCATCCTGGCGCATAACTACATGACGCCGGAGATCTATCACGGCATTGCCGATTTCGTCGGGGACAGCCTTCAGCTGGCGATCAAGGCAACCGAGGTCGAGGCCGATGTCATCGTCCAGTGCGGCGTGCATTTCATGGCCGAAACCTCGAAGATTCTGAACCCCGCCAAGACCGTTCTTATCCCGGACATGGAGGCCGGCTGTTCGCTGGCCGAGTCTATCACAGCCGAGGGCGTGGCGCAGATGCGTGCGAAATATCCCGGTGCGCCGGTCGTCTCTTATGTCAACACAACGGCCGAGGTGAAAGCCGCGTCGGATATCTGCTGCACCTCGTCGAACGCCTTGCAGATCGTCGACGCGATCGAGGGAGACACGGTGATAATGACGCCAGATCAATATCTTGCGCAGAACGTCGCCAAGCAATCGAAGAAAAGGATCGTCTATTGGCCGGGGTCCTGCATCGTGCATGAACTTTACACCGCGCAGGATATCCGCGCCTACCGCGAGTCGGACCCCGACCTGGCGATCATCGCGCATCCTGAATGCACGCCCGACGTGGTGGCCGAGGCCGACTATACCGGTTCGACCAGCGGAATCGTGGACTGGGTGCACAAGCACCATCCGAAAAAGGCGATGCTTGTCACCGAATGCTCGATGGCCTCGAACATCGCCGACGAGCTGCCCGAGGTCGACTTCGCCAAGCCCTGCAACATGTGCCCCTACATGAAGAGGATCACGCTGGAAAAGGTGCTTTGGTCGCTTCACACCATGACCACGAAGGTCGAGGTCGATGACGCGGTGGCGGACAAGGCCCGGCTGTCGGTGCAGCGGATGATCGACCTGTCGCGCGATCTGGGCATCTGAGGCGTCCGCCATGCAGGAGGTGCGGACCAGCCGCGTCATCATCGTGGGCGCGGGACTCGGCGCGCTTTACGCCGCGCTCGAACTGGCGCCGCGCCCGGTTCTGATGATCTCGCCCGAGACATTGGGCGAGGGGGCCAGTTCGGCCTGGGCCCAGGGTGGCGTCGCTGCGGCGATGGATGGCGCCGACAGCCCGTCGGCCCATGCTGCGGACACCGTGCGTGCCGGGGCGGGCACCGTCGATGCGGATGTCGCCGCGCAGGTGACGCGGGCCGCGCGCGATCACATTCTGGATCTCACCGGGCTGGGAACCCCGTTCGACCGCACGCCCGAGGGTGATTATGTGCTGTCGCGCGAGGCCGCGCACAGCTTTTCGCGGGTGGTGCGGGTGCGCGGCGACCAGGCCGGCGCCGAGATCATGAAGGCGCTGATTGCCCGGGTGCGTGCCGCGGCTTCGGTCCAGGTTCTGGAAGGGGTGACAGCCACCGCGTTGGATGTGTCAGACGGCTGCGTCACCGGCGTCGCGGTGGAATCGGCGCGCGTGCCTTCTGGGTCGGTCATGCTGCGCGGCCCGGCGGTTCTGCTGGCCGGCGGTGGGTCCGGCGGGCTTTATGCCCTGACAACCAATCCGCCGCGAATCCGCGGACAGGTGATCGGAATGGCGGCGCGTGCGGGTGCGATGGTCGCCGATGCGGAATTCGTGCAGTTCCACCCGACGGCCATCGACGTGGGCGAAGATCCCGCACCGCTGGCGACAGAGGCGTTGCGCGGCGAGGGCGCGGTTCTGATCAACCGGCTGGGTGAGCGGTTCATGACGGCGGTTCACCCCGATGCCGAACTGGCCCCGCGCGACGTCGTGGCCCGGGCGATCTTTGCCCAGGCGCAGGCGGGACTGCGGCCGATGCTGGACACCCGCGATGCCATCGGGGCGCGGATTGTCACGCAGTTCCCGGCGGTGGCCGAAGCCTGCGCCCGCAACGGGATCGACCCCGTGACCCGGCCGATCCCGGTGGCCGCCGCCGCGCATTACCACATGGGCGGGATCGACACCGACGCCGAGGGCCGCGCCAGCCTGGGCAATCTGTGGGTCTGCGGCGAGGCCTCATCGACCGGGCTGCACGGGGCGAACCGGCTGGCATCGAACGGGCTGCTGGAGGCCTTGGTCTATGCCCGGCTCTGTGCGCGTGGTATCGCAGCGACGCTGGCGGACACGCCTGACCAAGCGCCGGCGTTGCGCGTCGATTTTCCGCCCGGCCCGGCCTGGCCCGACGAGGCAGCGATCCTGACACTGCGCCGGATGATGACAGATCGCGTCGGCGTCATCCGCGACGCAAGCGGGCTGAAGTCCGCGCTGGCCGAGATTGCCCGGCTTGAGGCCGATCAGTGCGGCGCGGAAGGTTTCGTGAACATGACCGCAACCGCCACGCTGATCGCCGCCGCCGCGCTTGTGCGCGAGGAAAGCCGCGGGGCCCATTACCGCGCGGATTTCCCGCAAACCGACGACATCGCGGCGCGCACGCGTATGACCCTGGATCGGGCGCTGGCCATCCGCGCCCAAGCCGTCAAGGAGGCGCAATGACCCAATCAAATCTGCCCGATCTGGTTCTGGAACCGATGGTCCGCGCTGCGTTGATGGAGGATCTCGGCGCCCAGGGTGACATCACGACGCGGACGGTGATACGGCCCGGCACACGCTATTGCGCACGGCTCGAGGCGCGTGAAGAAGGGGTCGTTTCGGGCCTTCAGATCGCGCGCATCGCGTTCCGGCTGCTCGATCCGGAACTGAAGGTGCGAACGCTGTTGTCCGATGGCTCCGCTTGCGCGGCGGGCACGACATTGATCGAGGTCGAGGGCGACGCCGCCGCGATCCTGTCGGCCGAACGCGTGGCGCTGAATTTCGTCGGGCGCCTGTCGGGCATCGCCACGCTGACCGCGCGTTTCGTGGCCGAGACGCGGGGCACCGGGGCGCGCATCACCTGCACCCGCAAGACCGCGCCGGGCCTGCGCATCGCGGAAAAACAGGCGGTTCTGCACGGTGGCGGGTTCAATCATCGCTTCTCGCTGTCGGACGCGATTCTGATCAAGGACAATCATATCGCCGCGGCCGGCGGGATCAGGCCGGTGCTGGATGCGGTCAGGGCCACCGCCTCGCACATGGTGCGGGTCGAGATCGAGGTCGACCGGCTGGATCAACTGGCCGAGGTGCTGGAGGCTGGCGGCGCGGATGTCGTGCTGCTTGACAACATGGAAACGGCCGATCTGCGGAACGCCGTTGCGATGGCGGCGGGGCGCGTCGTCACCGAAGCCTCCGGCAACATGCGGCTGGAACGGATCGCCGAGGTCGCGGCCACCGGCGTCGATTACATCTCGTCCGGGGCGTTGACCCATTCGGCGCGCACGCTGGACCTTGGGCTGGATTTCTGAGGCGCGATTGCCCTTTCGGTCTTTCAGACCGGAACCACCCGCCGGCGGCTGTTCAGCAGGTAGAGCGCCAGGCTGACCACCACGATGGTGCCGCCCAGCAGCATCGGCGGTGTCGGTGTCTCACCCACGCCCAGCCACACCCAGGCCGGCCCCAGCACCGTTTCCAGAAGCAACAGCAGGCTGACACCCGAAGCAGGCGCATGGCGCGACGCGGCCGACAACGACCCGAAAGAGATCGGCAGGATCACGGCCCCGGCGATCACGATGGCCCAGACCGCGCCATCGGCCATGCCCGCCAGCCCCGTGATCGCCAGCCCGAGACCGCCCGACATGAAGGCCCCCAGCCCGATGGCCGGCACGATGGGCACGCCGCGATGTCGTCGCAGAATCACGAAGCTCAGCGCCATGACCACGGCCACACCCAGGCCGGCCAGCCCGCCGAAAGCCGAGGCGGGGTTGAGGCCGAGGCCGCTGGCATCCTTGCCGAATACGGCGATTGCGATCCCCACCAGCACGGCGGCGATCGTGGCCCATGTGGCACGGCTCGTCGCTTCACCCAGCAAAAACCAGCTGAGCAATGCCGACCATACGGGCACAGTCGCCACCCCCAGCAACACCACGGCGACAGGGGCATTGCCGATGCCCAATGCGAACAGCGCCGCGTTGAAGAACTGACAGGCGACGATTGCCAGGCCCGGACCCGTGTTCAGGGCGCGCGCCTGCGCCCGCCGATCGGGCCCGGCGCGAGCCAGCCACAGCAACAGCAACACTGCGCCCATCAGCAACCCACGCCATGCCATCATCTGGGTGCCGTTCATCCCCGACAGGCGCATCAGCAGTGTGTCGGGTGTCAGGACCAGGGCCCCGAAAGCCGCGAGGAAAAGGCCGAACATCGGATGGCGTGTCATTCGCGCTGTTGCTCCTTGCGTTGGGTCGGTGCGGTCATAGGCCAAACTGCCAAGCGATCCAATACTTGCCACGCGCCTGCGCGTTCCACGCTATACACCCGCGTCGAAGCGGCATAACGTCCGGCGCATGACCGGATCCGACATTCTCGACAGCCGCTATTCCTGGCTGCGTCTTTGCGTCACGCTGGCCATTGCCACGATCGGCAATGTCGGCATGTGGGCGATTGTCGTCATCATGCCCGCGGTTCAGGCGGAATTCACTATCGCCCGGGCCGACGCTTCGCTGCCGTACACGATGACGATGATCGGCTTTGGCCTGGGCAATCTGCTGATCGGGCGCGCGGTGGACCGGTTCGGGGTCACGGTTTCGCTGTCGGCGGCGGCGCTGCTGATCGCGGCGGGATTCGGGGCTGCCGCCACCAGCGTTTCGGTGCTGATGCTGTCGGGGCTGCAGCTGGTGGTCGGCTTCGGTACCGCTGCCAGCTTCGGACCGCTGATCGCCGACATCTCGCACTGGTTTTCGCGCCGACGGGGTATCGCGGTGGCGGTTGCGGCCAGCGGCAACTATCTGTCCGGCGCGATCTGGCCCATGCTTCTGAGCGGCATCCTGGTCGATTTCGGCTGGCGCGCGGTCTATGGCGTTCTGGCGGTGCTGACGCTGTTGCTGGTGATCCCGCTGTCGATGCTGCTGCGTCGGCCGGTGCCGCCCGAGGCCGCGATGCAGGCGGAAGCCGAATCGTGCCTGCGGGCGCGGAATGTCAGTTTCTCGCCCCGGAAATTGCAACTTCTGCTGGGACTGGCGGGGCTGGGTTGCTGTGTCGCCATGTCGATGCCGCAGGTTCACATCGTGTCGCTCTGCGTCGACCTTGGCTATGGCCCGGCGGTCGGGGCCGAGATGCTGTCGCTGATGTTGATGGGCGGGGTTGTGTCGCGGCTGGTTTCGGGCCTGGTGGCAGACCGGCTGGGTGGGGTCGTGACGCTGCTGATCGGCTCGACCCTGCAATGCGTTGCGCTGTTTCTGTATCTTCCTTTCGACGGGATGGTGTCGCTTTATCTGGTCAGCCTGGTATTCGGGCTGGCGCAGGGCGGTATCGTTCCCAGTTACGCGATCATCGTGCGCGAGTTCCTGCCCGCGCGCGAGGCCGGGGCGCGGGTCGGGTTCGTGATCATGGCGACGATCTTCGGAATGGCACTGGGCGGCTGGATGTCGGGCTGGATCTATGACCTGACCGGTTCGTATCGCGCGGCCTTCCTGAACGGGATCGGCTGGAACCTGATGAACATGACCGTCGTGGGTCTTTTGCTGCTGCGCGCGCGCCGCGGGCGGGGCCGTGTCGTCATGGCCTGATCCATCGTGCAAAAAGGGCGGCGGGTTGCCCCGCCGCCCCGGTCTTCGGGTGCCGTTGGGCAATCAGGCCTTGGCCCACCAGCGCTCGGTCGCCCGATTGCCGTCGTTCTCGAGGTTGGATGCGACATTCTCGCCATGGGCCACGCCGGGCCCGATTCCCATGATGTAGTTGGCGAACATCGGCACCATGGCGCCGCCATCCTCGTTGATCAGGCGCTGGCATTCGTAATACATCGCGCGCCGCTTTTCATTGTCCAGCTCGGCCCGCGCCTCGACCACCAGCTTGTTGAACCTGTCGGCGGCCTCGGTGTTGCGCCAGGCGGTATCGTTCCACTCGGTGCCTTCGACATAGGCGGAGGCGAACATCCAGTCGGCGGTCGGACGGCCGTTCCAGTAGCAGGCGCACCAGCCTTTCTTGTTCCACACGTTCGACCAGTAGCCATCCTTGGGTTCGCGCACGATCTCGATCTCGATACCCGCCAGCTTGGCCGAGGCCTGGATAAGCTGGGCCGCGTCGACCGCGCCGGCAAAGGCGGCATCGGAGGTCGACAGCTGGATCGGGCCGGAATGGCCGGACTTCCTGTAATGCTCGGCGGCCAGATCCGGGTCGAATTCGCGCTGCGGCAGATCCTCGGCATAGAACGGCACGACGGGCGAAATCGGATGATCGTTGCCGACGGTGCCGTAGCCCAGAAGGATCTTGTCCACCATCTCCTGCCGGTTGATGGCAAGCTTCAGCGCCATGCGCAGGTCGAAATCGCCGAAGGGCGGCGTGTCGAGCCGCATCGGGAAACTATAGTGGAGGGATCCGACCAGATCGAGAATCTCGACCTGCGGTGCACGCGACAGCAACGAGACCGTTTGCGGATCTACCCGGTCGATCATCCCGACCTCGCCATTGAGAAGGGCATTCTGGCGGGCGGTGACGTCGATGATCGACAGCAGTTCGATGTCGTCGAACCAGGCCGCGCCATCCTTGAAATAGTTCGGGTTGCGCGTTGCCTGCGTGCGCACCCCGGGCTCGAAATTCTGCAGAACATAGCCCCCGGTGCCGATGCCCGAGGTCGGGTCGATCTTTCCATCCGCCGCGGGAAGAATGATCAGGTGATAGTCGGACACCAGATAGGGGAAGTCGGCATTCGGGCTTTCCAGCTCGAAAATCACCACATCGTCGCCGTCCTTGCGGATATCCGTCACCGGCGCGATCACGCCCTTCGCGGCCGAGGTCGATTCTTCGCCGCGATGATAGTTGATCGAAGCGATCACATCGTCGGCCGTCAGCGTCTTGCCGTTGTGGAACTCGACCCCCTTGCGCAGTTTGAACGCCCAGGACTTGCCGCCGTTCAGCGGCTCATAGCTTTCGCAAAGTTCGGGCCGCAGCTTGTTGTCGGGGCCGATCTCGGTCAGGCAGTTGCCGAATGCAAATCCGGTCGCCGTCATGAGGCCGTTCTCATAGGTCGCGGGATCCAAACTGTCGGTGGTCGAACCGTGGCCCATGCCCATCCTGAAGCTGCCACCGCGCCTGGGCGTGGCCGCCTCGACACGCGTCGCCATCGACATGGCGGCGGGAATGGCGATGCCGGCCGCCGCGAGCGAGGTGATGAACGACCGCCGGTCGATCTGCCCGGCGCCGAAGCGCGTCTTCTGTTCCCGAATGAACCGTTTCTTGCGTTCAGTCATCTTCCGTTCCTCCAGTTGTGTCATTCTTGGTTGTTCGGGCGGTCTGGTCCATCGGCCAGATTGCCGACGCAGCGATGCCCGAAAAATCATGCGTCGCTAAGCAACTATACAAGTCTTCCTGCCGCAGGCCAGCCACAAACCCGGTTGCCAAGCAATCATGCACTGACATAAGGTTAGCGTCACTAACAAACCGGCTGACGCTTCAGGAGCCGGATCAAAAATGAAGTGGAGGGGCAAGAACGGTGCATCCGATCATCAGGACCATTCTGCAGCGCCTTGGTCTCGGCCTTTTGACGCTGTTCCTGGTGTCGATCGTCATCTTCAGCGCCGTCGAATTCCTGCCCGGCGATTTCACCGAGGCCATCCTGGGGCAGGCCGCCACCAAGGAAACGGTCGCCGCCTTCCGTCATGAGCTTGGCCTCGATCAACCCGCCCATATCCGATATTTCGACTGGATCGGATCGGTTCTGCAGGGCGATTTCGGCACGTCGTTTTCCGGGCGGTCCGCATCGGGCGTCGACCGCTCGCGCGAGGTGGTGGAGCTGATCGCGCCGCGGCTGATGAACACGTTATTCCTGGCCGGAATGACGGCGATCATCGCGGTGCCTCTGGCGCTGTTTCTGGGGGTGACTGCGGCGCTCTATCGCAACTCGCTCTATGACCGGATCGTGAATGCGGGCACATTGAGCACGATTTCCATGCCCGAATTCTTCGTGGCCTATATCCTGATCCTGCTGCTTTCGACGATCTTCCCGGTGTTCCCGTCGCTGGCCAATATCGCGGCCGACACGCCGCTGATCGAACGGGTCTATGCCTCGGCGCTTCCGTCGCTGACGCTGACACTGGTGATCGTGGCGCACATGATGCGCATGACGCGGGCGGCGATAATCAATCTGCTGGCCAGCCCCTATATCGAGATGGCTCGGCTGAAGGGCCTGTCCGGGCGACGGGTGATCCTGCATCACGCGTTGCCCAACGCCTGGGCCCCGATCGTCAACGTGATTGCCTTCAACCTGGCCTATCTGGTGGTCGGTGTCGTGGTGGTCGAGGTGGTCTTCGTTTATCCCGGTATCGGGCAGCTGATGGTGGATGCGGTAACCTCGCGCGATATTCCCGTGGTACAGGCCTGCGCGCTGATCTTCGCGGCGACCTATATCCTGCTGAACCTGCTGGCCGACATCATATCCATCGTCACCAATCCGAGGTTGCTGCACCCGCGATGAGCGAGCCGAGCCAGACATATTCCGTCCAGCAAGAGGCGGCGCCCGCAAGCCCCCGGCGCGGCTGGCGCGAACGCGCGCTGATCGAATTGCGCAAGGCGCCGCTGACTGCCTGGTTCGGAATGACCGTGATCCTGTGCTACCTGGTGGTCGCGCTTTTCGCGCCCTGGATCGCGCCCCATGGCCAGGCCGAGGTCTTTGCCACGCCCTATGCCCCCTGGGGCGGGAAATTTCTCCTCGGGACCGACCAGATCGGGCGTGATGTGCTGTCGCGGCTTATCTATGGGGCGCGCAACACGATCGGCATCGCGCTGGCCACCACGTTTCTGGCGTTCCTGATCGGTGGCGGTCTGGGATTGATGGCGGCAATCAGCCGGGGGTGGGTCGACCAGGTCCTGTCACGCATCGTCGATGTGCTCATGGCGATCCCCAGCCTGATTTTCGCCCTGATGCTGCTGTCGATCTTCGGGTCGTCGGCGGCCTCGCTGATCGTCATCATCGCGGTTCTGGATTCCACGCGCGTCTTCCGCCTGACCCGAGCGGTGGCGATGAACGTGGTCGTGATGGAATATGTCGAGGCGGCACGCCTGCGCGGAGAAAGGCTGGGCTGGGTGATGCGGCGCGAGATCCTGCCCAACATCATGCCGCCTCTGGTGGCCGAGTTCGGCTTGCGGTTCTGCTTCGTGTTCCTGACAATTGCCGCGCTCAGCTTTCTGGGGGTGGGGATTCAGCCGCCGACCGCCGACTGGGGCTCGATGGTGCGCGAGAATGCCGCGCTGATCCAGTTCGCGCAATACGATCTGAAGGCGGGGCTGACCCCGCTGCTGCCGGCGGCGGCGATCGCGCTGCTGACCGTCGCTGTCAATTTCGTGGTTGACTGGTTCCTGATGAAGACAAGCGGGCTGCGCGATGAGTTCTGAAGCCGATACCCTGCTGGAAATGCGCGACGTGCGCATCGACGGTTTCGCGGATGAGCAATGGCATGCGATCATCAAGGGTGTGGACCTGACCCTGCGCAAGGGCGAGGTGCTGGGCCTGATCGGCGAGTCGGGGGCTGGAAAATCGACCCTGGGGCTGGCAGCGATGGGGTTTGCGCGGCCGGGCTGCCGCCTGACCGGGGGCGAGATCCTGTTCGACGGGATCGACCTGATGCGCGCGTCGGAGCGCCAGAAACAGCGGCTGCGCGGGGCGCGGATCGCCTATGTCGCGCAATCGGCCGCGGCGGCGTTCAACCCGGCGTATCGGCTTCTGGATCAGACTGTGGAATCGGGCATCCGCCACGGGTTGCTGCGCCCGGAAGAGGCGCGGGCCGAGGCGGTGGAGCTTTACCGAGCGATGGATCTGCCCGATCCCGAGCACTTCGGCGACCGCTTTCCGCATCAGGTCTCGGGCGGGCAGTTGCAGCGCGCAATGACCGCGATGGCCATGGCCAGTCGTCCCGATCTCATCATCTTCGACGAGCCGACGACTGCGCTGGATGTTACCACGCAGGTCAATGTGCTGGCGACGATGCGCAACGCGATCGAACGGTTCGACACCGCGGCGATCTATATCACCCACGATCTGGCTGTGGTGGCCCAGATGGCCGACCGCATCAAGGTTCTGCGCCACGGCGAAGAGATCGAGGAGGCCGACACGGAAACCATGCTGAGCGCACCGCAACAGCCCTATACCAAATCGCTCTGGGCCGTGCGCTCGATCCGCAAACAGGCCGAGGGCAACGCCGACAAGGTGCTGGAGTTGAACGGGATCACGGCCACCTATGGCACCCGTCCGGTGTTGAAGGATGTCAGCTTCGACGTGCCGCGCGGGCGCACCGTTGCAGTGGTCGGCGAATCCGGTTCGGGAAAATCCACCGCAGCGCGGGTCATGACCGGCCTGTTGCCGCAGATCGCCGGAACCGTGCGGTTCGACGGCCGCGATCTGCCGCCCGAGTTGTCGAAACGCAGCAAGGAGGATTTGCGCCGGATCCAGATGATCTATCAGATGGCCGATACGGCGATGAACCCCCGCCACACGGTGCGCGAGATCATCGGCCGGCCGGTGCGTTTCTATTTCGGCAAGACCGGGCGCGAGGCCGATGCCCGCGTGTCCGAGCTTCTGCACCTGATCGAACTGGACGACAGCTTTCTCGACCGTCTGCCGGGTGAACTGTCGGGCGGTCAGAAACAGCGTATCTGTATTGCCCGCGCGCTGGCCGCGGACCCGGATCTCATAATCTGCGACGAGGTGACCTCGGCGCTGGATCAGATCGTCCAGGACGGCATCCTTAAGCTGCTGATGCGTCTGCAGAAAGAGCTGGGCGTCAGCATCATCTTCATTACCCACGACATCGCCACCGTGCGCGCAATCGCCGACGAGATCGTCGTGATGTATCAGGGCGGCATCGTCGAAAAGGGCCCCAAGCAGGACATCCTGTCGCCCCCTCATGCCGATTATACCGCCTTGCTGCTGTCTTCGGTCCCGGAGATGGAGGTCGGCTGGCTGGACCGGACGCTGGCCGAACAGGGCCAGGCCGCATCCTGATACCCCTGCCGGCGTGACTTGCCCTTGGCCCGCCATTCCGCTTTGGCTAGGGTCCGACTCCCACGTCACCGAACAGGATAACCCATGGCTCTGGACACGCCCCGGCGGATCGCCGCCACCATCGCCGCGGAAATCGGCGCCCGACCCGACCAGGTTTCCACCGCTGTCACGCTTCTGGACGACGGTGCCACCGTGCCCTTCGTCGCCCGTTACCGCAAGGAGGCGACTGGCGGCCTGGATGACACCCAGTTGCGGACCCTGGCCGAGCGGTTGGATTATCTGCGCGAGATGGAGGCGCGGCGGACCACGATCCTGAACTCGATCCGCGAGCAGGGAAAGCTGACCGAGGCGCTGCAAGCGCAGATCGCCGGGGCCGTCACGAAGGCCGACCTGGAAGACCTCTATCTTCCCTACAAGCCTAAGCGCCGCACCCGCGCGATGATCGCCCGCGAAAATGGCCTGGACGGGCTGGCCGACGCGATCATGGCCGATCGCGCGCAGCCCCCCGAAGCACTGGCCGAAGCTTACCTGTCCGAGGCTGTTCCGACGGTGAAGGACGCGCTGACCGGAGCACGCGACATCGTCGCCGAGGGGCTGGCCGAGGATGCCGCGCTGCTGGGCCGGCTGCGCGAATACATGCGCAAGAACGCGATCCTGACCGCAACCGTGGTGGACGGCCAGCAAGAGGCCGGGGCCAAGTTTTCCGACTATTTCGCGCATCGGGAACGCTGGGCCGATGTGCCGGGGCACCGGGCGCTGGCGATGATGCGGGGCAGCCATGAGCGGGTGCTGAGCCTGGACATCGTTCCGCCCGACGAGGACGGCGTGGCGCGCGCCGAGGGGATGGTCCGCGCGGCCCTCGCGGCGGCGGGCGACGCGCCGGGCGATCTCTGGCTGGCCGGCGCCGCCCGGTGGACCTGGCGCACGAAACTGAGCCTGTCCATGCTTCTGGATCTGCTGGCCGAGCTGCGCGCCCGTGCCCAGGACGAGGCGATCCGCGTTTTTTCCCGCAACCTGAAGGATCTGCTGCTGGCCGCGCCAGCGGGGGCGCGGGCGACGATGGGCCTGGATCCGGGCATTCGCACCGGGGTGAAGGTCGCCGTGGTGGATGCAACCGGCAAGGTGGTCGAAACCGCCACGATCTATCCTTTCCAGCCAAGGAACGATCTGCGCGGGGCACAGGCCACGCTGGCAGGGCTGATCCGCAAGCACGGCGTCGCTCTTGTCGCCATCGGCAACGGCACCGCAAGCCGCGAAACCGAGCGCCTGGTCGCCGGTCTGTTGCCCGATCTGCCGGCGCCGAAACCGGTCAAGGTGATCGTGTCCGAGGCCGGCGCCTCGGTCTATTCCGCTTCGGAGACCGCCGCACGCGAACTGCCCGATATGGACGTGTCATTGCGGGGTGCGGTGTCCATTGCCCGGCGTTTGCAGGATCCCCTGGCCGAGCTGGTGAAGATCGAGCCGAAGTCGATCGGCGTCGGCCAGTATCAGCACGATGTCGATCAGCATCGGCTGGGCCGGGCGCTCGATGCCGTGGTCGAGGACGCGGTGAACGCGGTGGGTGTCGACGTGAACATGGCGTCCGCGCCGCTGCTGGCGCGGGTGTCGGGGCTTGGCGATGCGCTGGCCCGGGCAATCGTCACCCATCGTGACCAAAACGGCGCCTTTCGCAACCGCAAGGCGCTACTGAAGGTGGCGCGTCTGGGGCCGCGCGCCTTCGAACAATGCGCCGGGTTCCTGCGCATCCCGGATGGCGACGAGCCGCTGGACGCCTCGGCCGTCCACCCCGAGGCTTATGCCGTGGCCCGCCGGATCGTCGCTGCCTGCGGGCAGGACCTGCGCGCATTGATGGGCGACCGGACAGCGCTGCGCGCACTGGATGCGGTGGATTTCGTGGATGACCGGTTCGGCCTGCCGACGGTCCGCGACATCCTTGCCGAGCTGGAAAAGCCCGGCCGCGACCCGCGGCCGGGTTTCGTGACGGCGACCTTCGCCGACGGGGTCGAGGATATCCGCGATCTCAAGCCGGGGATGTTGCTGGAGGGCACGGTGACGAATGTCGCGGGGTTCGGCGCTTTCGTGGATATCGGCGTCCATCAGGACGGGCTGGTGCATATTTCGCAACTGGCCGACCGTTTCGTGAAGGATCCGCACGAGGTGGTGAAGGCCGGCGACGTGGTGAAGGTCCGCGTCACCGAGCTGGACATTCCGCGAAAACGGATCGGCCTGTCGATGCGCAAGGACCGCGTCCCGGGCCGGGGCGAGACGCTGCCGAAGCGGGGTGCCAGGCCCGCGAGCCGGCAGGGTGACATCGCGCCACACGCGCAGGACAAGCCCGCTGGCGCCCTCGGCGCGGCGCTGAAGGATGCGATGAAGGGACAATAGCCGGCGCGATGTCGCAAGATCGGCATCCGGCTTTACTTTGCCGCCCCGAACGGTCCAACATGGCCGTCGTGGAAACCACGCCATGCAACTGACATCTTCACTCAGCCTCCGGCAAAAGCGCACGCTTGCGATGACGGCGCAATTGCGCCAGGCGATCTCCTTGTTGCGGTTCAACAACGCCGAGTTGCAGGGGTTCCTCGCCGAGCAGGTCAAGCAGAACCCGTTCCTTGAACTCCGCCGGTCGACTGCAGGGGAGGCCGGCACCGGGGCAGGGCGGTTGACCATTCCCACCGCACCTGCCGAAACGGCGCGGCGCCAGGCCGCTGAACGGGCGCAGGACGCGCTGGCCGACAGGATCGCCGGGCCGCCGGCGGGGCTGGCCGATCATGTTTCGCACCAGATCGGGTTGGCGATTTCCGATCCGAGGCAACAACGGATCGCCCATGCCTTTCTCCAGGCGCTGGAACCGTTCGGATGGCTGGGCGACAGCGTCGAGACCATCGCCGCCGAGGCCGAATCTTCCATGGCCGAGGCCGAGGCTGTTCTGAACATCCTGCAACAGTTCGAGCCGGCGGGCCTGTTCGCGCGGTCCCTGGCGGAGTGCCTCCGGCTCCAGGCTACCGATCGCGGTCTGTTGAGCCCCGAGCTTGCCTGCGTTCTGGATCACCTGGACATGGTCGGCGAGGGCGATCTGGAGGCGCTGGCCGGGATTTGCGGCTGCGACATGGCGCGGCTTTCCCAGTGCCTCTCGACCCTGCGCCAACTGGACCCGAAGCCGGGGTTGGCCTTTGGCGGCGGCGGCGACCCGATCCGCGCGCCGGATCTGTTGCTGGTCGAGCAGGGCGGTGACTGGCTGGTGGAACTGAATGACTCGACCCTGCCCGGAATTGTCATCCGCGACGACCTGGTTCCGGCGGCGGAAAGGCGCGCGGCCTTCGTGGCCGAGGCGCTGGCCAGCGCGCGCGGGCTGAAACGCGCGATCGAGCAGCGCAATGCCAGCACGCTGGCAGTGGCCTCGGAAATCGCGCGGCGCCAGTCCGCCTATCTTTGCGGCAGGGCCCCGCATCCAGCGCCGCTTAAATTGCAGGACGTGGCCGGCGTGGTGCAGCTTCATGCCAGCACCGTCAGCCGGATCACGAACGGGATGATCATCGACACGCCGCGCGGCGTGCTGGAGCTGTGCAGTCTTTTGCCCCGTGGCCTTCCCATCGCGGGCGAAACCGACAGCGTGGCCACATGCGCCGTCATGCAGCGGATCCGCGAGATGATCTCCCGCGAGCCCGCTGGCGCGCCGCTCAGCGATGCGCGCATAACCGAAACCCTGCGCGCCGGCGGACTTCAGATCCAGCGTCGGACCGTTGCCAAGTATCGGCAGGTGATGAACATCCCGGGCTCTACCGCGCGCCGGCGCAAGGGCGCGGGCGGCAAGGTTCGCTGACCGCGTGCGAAGCTCGCGCTTTTGCGTGAAATGCGCGCAGTTTCGTTGCGGGCGAAAGTGCGGCAATATGCCGAACGTCGTCCGGTATTTGATTTCATTGATTTTTTTTAGAAATTCGATTGCTTTGCAAGATTGGCACGGGGGTTGCATACAGGTTTGTGGTTGCGTCCAACGAAGCTGGGCGTGTGCCCAACACGGAAAGAAACGCTTTAACCAATGATGGGAGATTTCACCGATGAAACATCTGACACGCATGATGCTGGCCTCTGCGCTGGCACTTGGCGTTTCGGCGCCCGCAGCGGTTGCGCAGGATCTGGTGGTCGGTTTTACCGCCGACGCTAACACGCTGGATCCCGGCAACCACCGCAACCGCGAGACGGAAACCATAATCCGGAACATGTATGACGGGATCCTGACCCGCGATTCCGGCATGAACATCCTGCCGCAGCTCGCGGAATCCTATACACAGGTGTCGCCGACGGTCTATGACTTCAAGATCCGTGAGGGGGTGTTGTTCCATGACGGCACCGAAATGACCGCCGAGGACGTCAAGTTCACGCTCGACAGGCTGACCGAGGAGGGCGGCATGGGCGATGGCCAGACCAGCCCGCGCGCCAGCCTTCTCGGTCCGCTCGCCTCGACCGAGATCGTCAATGGCGACACCGTGCGCGTCACCCTGTCCGAGCCTTGGCCCCTGCTGCCCGCCATGCTGCCCTTTCAGGAGGTCGTATCGAAGGATTTCGTGGAAAAGGTGGGCACCGAGGGCATGGCCACCCAGGTCAATGGCACCGGCCCCTTCAAGCTGGTTGAATGGCGCAAGGGTGACTCGGTCATCATGGAGCGTTTCGAGGACTATTATGGCGGCGCGCCGGGCATC